>NZ_CP059903.1:2208500-2524000 GCF_014127485.1 Nocardioides dongkuii
GACCACGCGAGGGAGTTCATGCTCGGATCGTGGTCGCGCCTCGTCGCCCTCCGGCGACCTCGTACGACGGGTTCCTCAATTTTGGGGGACGCGCTGGACCGGCTCCCCGGAGTGACGACCCGCCGCCTCCCCCATCTGCGGTACGAGGCCGTGGGCCGGCCGCCCCGGTCTCCCGCCGCGGCTAGGTTCCCTGCCATGCCACTTCCGCGCCGGGCACTGCTGCGCTGCGGCGCCGCCGCCGCGATCGCGGCCGCGGCGACCTCCTGCCGCGACGCCCCGGACGGCTCGGGAACGCCGACGCCCACTCCTGCGGCTCCACCCTCGACCCGCGCCGGCGCGGGTCCGGGCGCCGCGCCGCACACCCCGGCGTGGGCGGGAGAACCGCCCCCCGGCACCCTCTACCTGGGCGCGTCGCTGCCCTACGGCCGGCCGCTGCGCGCGTGGGAACGGGAGCTCGGGTCGACGCTCTCGGTGCACCGCTCCTACTTCCGCCCGGACCCCAACGAGACGGCGCAGCTGGTGTGGCGCTGCCGCGACGACCTGGCCCACCAGCGCCTCCCGCACGTCTCCACCAAGCCGCCGGGGTCCTGGCGCGACGTCGCGGCGGGCCACCACGACCCCTGGCTCGGCGACATCCTCCGCCGGCTCGGCCGGCTGGACGCCCCGATCTTCTTCACCGTGCACCACGAGCCCGAGAACGACGCGGGAGCGGTGGGGATGCAGGCGCGCGACTTCGTCGCGATGCAGCGTCACGTGATCGACCTGGCGGCCCGTGCCGCGCCGCAGGTGAGCGTCGTCCCCGTGATCCAGCACTGGAGCTTCGAGCCGCTGCGCGGCGCGGTCGACCCGACCGCGTGGATCGTCGAGGAGGCGCCCATGCTCGGGATCGACGTCTACAACCCCTGGTCGCCGACGAACGGCAAGAGCTGGCGCAGCTTCGGCAGCCGGGTCGACGAGGTCGTCGCCTGGACCGGCGAGCGCCCCTTGGCCATCGGCGAGTTCGGCTCCCGCGACGACCCGACCCACCCGGGCGCCGCCGCCCAGTGGCTGCGCGACGCCGCCGCGTACGCACGCAGCAGCAGCATCGTCTCGATGTCGTACTTCAACTCCGGTGTGAAGGCCCCCGACGGGTCGCTGGAGATGAACAGGCCGACCGAGCAGGCGTTCGCCGAGCTGCTCGCCGCCGAGTGGGTGGCTCGCCCGGTGTGACCGCCACCGCGCCGGCCGGTGCCCTCACCGGTCGATCCGGACGTACACGTCGTCGACGCGACCGTGGAACTGGTCGTCGTCGTCGCCCAGGCCGGGGCTGCCGACGCGGATCGGCTCGTCGTTGGTCACCGACCCGGTCGCGCCCGCGCGCCGGGCCACCGACCCGTCGACGGTGATCGCGAGCCCCTCACCGTCGCGCCGGCAGACCACCCGGTGCCACGCCGAGTCCGCGACCGTGGTGTCCGAGCGCACGACCAGCACCTCGTCGCCCGAGCGCACCTGGCAGCTCGGGAAGCCCGCCTCGCTGTCGACCTGCAGCTTCCACTGGCCGCCACCGCTGCCGAACCGTCCCTTCTGCACGATGTTCGAGGCGCCGGTCGCCTGGTCCGCGGCCAGCCAGACCGTCGCGCCGAACTCGAAGTCGTCCGTCCCGGCGTCGAGCGAGCGCGTGGGCGGGACCTCGACCAGGCCACGCGGACACCCGCTGACCGCCCGGCACGGCGCGGGGAAGGCGATGGAGACGGCGCTGTCGTCCGCACCGGCAGCCGGTCGCACCGCTCCCCCGCTGGCCACGAGCACCCGGCCGACCCCCGGTCCGCCGGCGGCGTCCGGGTAGGCCGTCGCGCCGTCGTAGCCGAGCGTCTCCTCCTCGAAGGACAACCACAGGTCGGCGCCGGAGAGGTCGGCCGCACGCGTGCTCGTCGAGCTCGGCTGCGGCGTATCCGGACGCAGGTCCGGTCCCGCCGCGTCGCCTCCGCAGCCCGTCAGGACCACGGCCACCACGGCCACCACGGCCACCACGGCGCCCACCCAGGGTCGTCTGCCCGCTCTGCGCACTGCTCCTCCTCTCCTCCCCCCGGGCCCGGTACCTCATTTGGGGGACGAGTCCCCGGGATCCCCCTGACGGCCGCAGCCGCGGACCTAGCGTCCCGGAGGGTGACCGGTCCGTGGGGGACGCGGCACAGGGACCACCACCAGGGAGTCGTCGTGAAGGTGCTGTACATCGCGGGTGTCGGTCGGTCCGGCAGCACCTTGCTCGAACGCATGCTCGGCGCCATCCCGGGCGCTGTCAACGTCGGCGAGCTCAACGCGATCTTCTCCCGCGTCGCCATGCAGGACCAGCGCTGCGGCTGCGGCACCCCCTTCAGCCGGTGCCCCTTCTGGGCCGCCGTGGGTGAGGAGGCGTTCGGCGGGTGGTCCGAGGTGACCCGCCGGATGGCCGACCTCCAGCCCCGGGTGGTGCGGCAGCGGCACGTCCCCCGGATGGCGACCGGGGTCGCGAGCCCGACGTACCTGCGCGAGCTGGAGGAGTACCTCGACGTCCACCACCGCCTCTACCGGGCGGTGGCGTCGGTGTCGGGGGCCGACATCGTCGTGGACGCGAGCAAGTCCACCGCCCAGCTCTTCGCCCTGCGCCGCATCGAGGACCTCGACCTCCGCATCCTGCACCTCGTCCGCGACTCCCGGGGGGTGGCCCACTCCTGGGGCAAGGCCGGCGTGCGCAAGCCGCAGTCGGCCGACGGCGACACGATGGGGACCTACCCGCCGCACCGCCTGGCGGTGCTGTGGTCGGCCCTCGAGCTCGAGTGCGGCCTCCTCGGCTCGGCCGCGCCGTACGCCGCCCGGGTGCGGTACGAGGACCTCGTCGCCGACCCGCGACCGACGCTCGAGCGCGCGCTCACCGACGTCGGCCTGGCACCCGACGGCTGGCTCGCCCACGTCGGGCGGCACAGCGTGGCGCTGGGCCACAGCCACGGCATCGCCGGCAGCCGGACCCGGTTCGTGACCGGCCAGATCGACCTGCGGCTCGACGACGCGTGGCGCTCCGCGCTGCCCGCGGGCGCTCGGCGGGTGGTCACCGCGCTGACCCTCCCCCAGCTCATCCACTACGGGTACGTCGGCGGCCGCCCCGGAGCCGTCGCCGAGCGGGTCGCCTGATGTCCCTCACGATCGGTGCGCTCCCGGCGGTCCCGGCGCGCCCCCTCGCCCGGCCGCGGCCGCCCCGCCGCCTGCTCGGACCCGGGTGGCCGCTGAGCGTCCTCTACCTCGGCTTCCCGCTGTGGTGGGCACTCGGTCTCGCCCAGGTCATCTTCTTCGTCGTCGCCATCGCGATGACGGTCATCCTGCGCCGGCAGGGTGGCCTGCGGGTGCCCCGCGGATTCGCCCCCTGGCTGCTCTTCCTGGTCTGGATGGGGGCCGGCGCCCTGCTCTTCCACGCCACCGCCCCGGGCACGGTGCCGGGCGGAAGCATGGGGCGGCTGGCCAACTTCTCGGTCTGGGCGCTGTGGTACCTCGCGACCACGGTCGCGATGCTGTACGTCGCGAACACCGCGCGCGAGGTGTCGACCCAGCGGATCGTGCGGCTGCTGGCATGGATGTTCGTGGTGACGACCAGCTTCGGCCTGCTGGCGCTGGCCGCCCCGACGCTGGAGTTCGAGTCGCCGGTCGAGCTCCTCCTGCCCGACAGCCTGGTGTCGACCAACTTCGTGCGCACCCTCGTCCACCCCTCGTTGTCGTCCTCGAGCGACTTCCTCGGCTACGACCAGCCCCGGCCGACGGCGCCCTTCCCGTACTCGAACGCCTGGGGCAACAACCTCGCGCTCTACCTCCCGTTCTTCGTCCTCGCCTGCTTCGGGCGGGACGCGGGCTGGCGGCGCCCGCTCGGTGCGGTGGTGCTGGTCGCGGCCGTCCTGCCGATCACCTTCTCGCTCAACCGCGGCCTGTGGATCTCCCTCGCGGTCGCGGCGGTGTACGCCGCGGTCCGGCTCGCGGTCAACGGCCGCGGGCGCGCGCTCCAGGCCCTGGTGGCCGCGCTGGTGGTCGGCGGCATCGTGTTCGTCTCCTCCCCGCTCTACGACACGCTGCTCCTCCGGGTCGAGACGCCGCACTCGAACGACCGCCGCGCCGGCACCGCCGAGACCGTGCTGACGACGACCGCCGAGGGGTCGCCCCTCCTCGGCTACGGCACCACCCGGACCATGCAGGGGAGCTTCAGCTCGCTGGCCGGCGGCGAGACCGACTCGTGCCACCAGTGCGCCGCCCCGCCGCTCGGCACCCAGGGCTTCATCTGGCGCCTGGTGATGACCACCGGGTTCGTCGGCACGGCGCTGTGCCTCTCGTTCTTCGCCCTGCAGTTCCTCCGGCGTGCCCGAGGACCGGCACCCCTGGACGTCACGACCTGCACGGTGCTCCTGGTCGCCGTCCTCTGCTTCTTCGTCTACGACTCCCTGGGCTCGGCGATGTTCACCGTGATGGTGGCGGTCGGGCTGATGGCCCGCTCCGACCTCCCACCCGAGGAGGTGGCGCCATGAGCGCGGACCGGCGCCCGCCCGCAGCGCCGTCGGGGTCGTACGCCGAGGAGGTGGCGCGGCTGCTGTGGCCCGCGCCGTGGGACGCGCCGTACGTCACCCGGCGCGGCCCGGGTGGTGGCGGCACCCACCGTGCCGCCTACGTCTTCCCGAGCGAGCGGCGCCCGCGGATGCTGGTCCCGGTCGACGTCCCCGGCTCGGCCGAGATGGTGCAGCGCCTCGGTGGCCCGGCGTCCCGGCTGATGCGCCCGGCCCGGCACCTGCTCGAGCGCTCGGTCCGGTCGCGCGCGCTCGGCCTGGTCCCGTGGCCGGTGCTGCGGGTCCCCGCCGCCCCGGGTGGCGCCGAGTCCGTCGAGGACCACCTCGCCGACGCGCTCGGGCACGACGTCCGGATCGGGGTGCTGCTCGGCACCCGCCGGGTCAACCAGAAGCCGGTGCTGCAGGTCTTCGACCGCGCCGGGGTCCTGCGGGCGTACGCCAAGATCGGCCACAACGAGCTGACGACCGACCTCGTCCGGCGCGAGGCGGCGTCCCTGACGACGGTGGGCCACCGACCTCGGACCTTCCGCGTGCCCCGGCTGCTCCACCACGGTCGCTGGTCGGGGCTCGAGGTGCTCGTGGTCTCGCCGCTCGCGACCGACCGGGACGCACGCGTGCCGCCCCCGGCACGGTCCGCGGCCGCGCGCGAGCTGGCCCTGCTCAGCGGCACCCGGGACGCCGCGCTGGCCGACAGCAGCTGGTGGTGCCGCACCCGCCGGAACGCCTCCCTCCTCCGGGACGAGCCGTACGGCGCCCGACTCGCCGCCGTGGTCCGCGCGGTCGAGGCCGCGAGCGGTCCGACGACCCTCCGGTTCGGTGGCTGGCACGGCGACTGGGGCGCCTGGAACATGGGCATGGGCGGCGGCACGCTGCACGTCTGGGACTGGGAGCGCTACGACGCCGACGTCCCCCTCGGCTTCGACGGGCTGCACTTCGCCGCCCAGGCGGTCCGCCCCGGGGACCGGCAGGCCCGCACCCAGGAGCGGGTCTTCCTGGACTCGCTCCCGGTGAGCCTGCGTCCCTTCCGCGTGCCGGTGTCCCTGCACGGCCTCACGCTCCGCCTGTACCTGCTCGAGGTGGGGGTGCGCTACGTCGAGGCGCTCACCCACGGCGCCACGCCGGCGCTGGAGCGCCGCACCTCGTGGGTGCTCTCCCTGCTCGAGCGGCTCCTCGACGAGCCCACGGACCCTCCGACCCAAGGACGACCATGACTGTTCGCCACGCCGTTCCGCACCCCGTCAAGACCGTCGGCCGGGCCGTCTCGGTCCGCGTCGGCGCCGCGACCGCGGCCCGCCGGCAGCTCCCGTCGTTCATCATGGTGGGCGCCCAGCGGGCGGGCACGACCTCGCTGTTCCGCGCCCTGATGTCGCACCCGCTCGTGCACGCCGCGAACTACCACAAGGGCGTCAACTACTTCGACGTCCACTACGACCGCGACTTCGCCTGGTACCAGGGGCACTTCCCGACGCTCGCGCGCCTCCAGCGCGGCGCCGCGGGCCACGCCGGCGCGCCGGTCACCTTCGAGGCCAGCGGCTACTACATGTTCCACCCCTGCGCCGCCGAGCGCATCGCCCGGCACCTGCCGGAGGTCCGGCTCGTGGCCATGCTCCGCGACCCGGTGGAGCGCGCGTACTCGGCCTGGAAGCACGAGCACGCGCGGGGCTTCGAGCACGCGGGGTTCGAGGAGGCGCTCGAGCTCGAGGACGGCCGCCTGTCCGGCCAGGTCGAGCGGATGCTGGCCGATCCCGGCTACCAGAGCTTCAGCCACCGCCACCACGCCTACGTCCGCCGCGGCCAGTACGACGAGCAGCTCCGCCGGATCCACGACCACGTCCCGGCCGACCGGGTGCACGTGGTCGAGAGCGAGTCCTTCTTCACCACGCCCGAGACGACCTACGCGGCGCTGCTGGACTTCCTCCAGCTGCCGCAGGTGCTCCCCGACCGCTTCGACCGGTGGAACGGGCGGCCGAGCTCGCCGATGCCGCAGACCACGCGACGCAGGCTGCGCGAGCACTTCCGCGGCCACGACCAGTCCCTCGCGACCCTCCTGCAGCGGGAGCCGGCGTGGGTGGACTGACCGCGCCGCCCGGGCTGCCGCTGTGGTCGGACTACTCGGCGTTCGCCCGCCGCCACCGCACCACGATCGCCGTGCTCGCTGCCCTGGGGCTGCTCACGGGGTTCGTGTGGTCGCTGGGCCAGCCCGCCTCCTACTCGGCCACGACGTCGGTCGTCCTCGCCCCCGTCCCGAAGTACGTGACCGCCTCCACCGTCGAGCTCGTCCCGCCCCCGGTCACCATCGACACCGACGCCCAGCTGCTCCTGACCCCCGAGGTGCTGCGCGCCGTCGCCCAGGAGGTGGGCGTCGACGAGGCCGCGGTGACCGACCACCTCTCCGTCGCGGCGTCCCCGCACACGCGGGTCCTGCACGTCACCGTCTCCGCCGCCTCGCCCGTGGCCGCCGCCCGGGCCGCCGACGCCGCCGTCGCGGCGCTCGGGCGGGCGCGGCGCGCCAGCCTCGGAGCGCTCACCACCGACCAGGTGCTCCGGCTGCGCCAGCTCGTCCTCGACCAGGAGCAGCTGCTGGCCGAGGCGCAGGCGCGCGGGACGGTCGTCGCGGCGTACGACCCGCTCACCGCCCAGATCCACGAGCTCGAGCTCGGGCTGGCCGGCCTCGAGGAGGCCCACGACGAGCCGGTCGACCCGATCACCCCCGCGGTCCCCCCGCAGGCGGCGGACTACGCCAACCGGGAGGTGCCGCTCACCTCGGGCGCGATGGCCGGCGTCCTCTGCGGCTGCCTCCTCGGAGCCGCGCGCGACCGGTCCCGCCGTCCGGGCGTCTCCCGCACCGCTCTCCGCCCTGCGACCCGACGTCGCGGCGACCCGCCGTACCCCACCACTCCGGAAGAGGACCACCACCATGTCTCCTGACCACGCCCCGACCCGCGGTCCGGTGTCGACCTTCCGCGCCGCCCAGCGCCACATCCTGGTCGTGACCCTGCTGGTCGTGCTGGGCGGGCTGGGTGGCTGGCTGTACGCGGCGTCCCTGCCGACGACCTGGACGAGCACGGCGCGCGTCCTGGTCAACCCCGTCGCCGGCAACCCCTTCGTGCCGTCGCCGACCGCGGTCCGCCAGGACGAGCAGATCAGCCTGGAGACGGAGGCGCAGGTCGCCCGCTCGGCGGAGGTGCTCGGCGTCGTCGCGGCCAGCGACCCGTCGCTGACCCTCCAGGCCCTGGAGCGCCGGGTGCAGGTCGTGGTCCCGCCCAACACCCAGGTGCTCGAGGTCACCTTCACGTCGGGGTCGGCCGCCGAGGCGCAGCTCGTCGCGGATGCCGTCGCGGAGGCGTACCTCCAGAACCGCACCCGCCGCGCCGACGAGGTGACGTCCTCCCGCGTGGAGGAGGTCAGCACCCAGACGATGACCGTGCTGACCGACCTGCGTGCCGCCGCCGGCGCGGCCCAGCAGGGCACCACGGCGGAGCGTAGATTCCAGTCAGAGCTCGCCACAGCCCTGCGCAACCAGCTGGTCAGCCTCCGCGCCCAGCGGACCGCGCTGGAGACCCAGGAGGCCTCGGCCGGGTCGGTGATCGGGCCGGCCGGCCCGGCGCAGCGCCCGGCGAACCTCCTGGCCGCCGGCGCACCGGTGGGCGGGGCGCTGCTCGGGCTGGTGCTGGGCTGCCTGCTCGCCGTCCTGCTCGAGCGCTTCCGCGGCGTCGTCCGGTCCCCCGACGAGGTGGAGGAGCTCGGCGTGCCCGTGCTCTGCGCCGCTCCGCCGCGGAGCCGTCGTCCCGGGGTCCTCGCCCGGGACGACAAGGACGAGACGGAGCGGTCGGTCCGCCGGCTGCGCGGAGCGCTGCTCGCCCTCGACCCTCGACCCGATGCCGTGGCGGTCGTCCCGGCCGGTCCGCACGACCCCGGGGCGCCGGTGGCCGAGGCGCTGGCGGAGTCCCTCGCCCTGGCCGGGCACCGGGTCGTCCTCGTGCGCCCCCGCGCCGAGCAGGCGGCCGGGGACCTCGTGGTGCAGGACGGCCTCGCGCAGCTGCTCCTGCACGAGCGGCTCAACGTGCTCGAGCTCCTGCAGCCCACCGCCGAGCCGCTGCTCTGCGTCCTTCCGGCGGGAAAGCAGACGCACCGCAGCCGGGAGCTGCTCACCGCTGACCGGCTGCGCGCCGTCGTGACGGCGCTGGCCGAGGCCGGCAACCTGGTCGTCGTCGACTGCCCGGAGCCGGGGACCCCCGAGGGACAGGCCGTCCTCGCGGCGACCGACCTCGGCCTGGTCGTCGTCAGCGTCGGCCGCACCCGCCGCTCGGTGGTCGAGCACCTGACCGCCACGGCTCCGCCGTCGTCGGCCCCGCTGGCCGCCGTCCTCGTCGACCGGACCGCGGCCGGCCGGCGGACGCTGATCGGCGAGGACGCCGAGGCGGACCCGGCGGCGCCGTCCGCCGGGGTACCGAACGGGGTGAAGCGCACCGTGCGGCACCTGCGCCGATGATCCACCGGGGCAACCTCGAGAAGCTCGCCCGACGCGGGACCGCCAGCGTCGCGGGTGCCGCGTGCAGCGCGGTGTTCGGCGTGCTGCTGGTCCTCATCGTCACCAACGGCTTCCCGCCCGCCCTCGCCGGCACGCTGTTCGCGGCCACCTCGGTATTCCTCATCCTCGAGTCGGTGATCCTCCTGGGCACGGACACGGGGCTGGTGAAGGTGGTGCCCGCCCAGCTGGCGGGCGGACGCCCGCGCGACCTGCCGCGCACGCTGGCGGTCGCCGCCGCACCCGTGCTGGCCTCCTCCCTCGTCGCCGCCGTGCTGCTCCACCAGCTCGCGCCGAGCCTGGCGGGCGCCCTGGTCGGAGCGGACGACGCGGCGGCCATGAGCGCGATGCTGCGTGCGCTCGCCGTGGTGCTGCCGGTGGCCGCGCTGCACGACCTGGCCGTGGCCGCGACCCGGGGCACCGGGACGATGCGCCCCACGGTCGTGGTGGAGAACCTCGGGCGGCTGGGCCTGCAGGCGCTGGCGGTGCTCGGGGTCCACCTGGCCGGCGGCGGCCCGGCGGCGCTCGCCCTGGCCTGGTGCCTGCCCTACGTGGTCGGGCTCGCAGCCGGCGGGCTCTGGCTGCGGTCGCTGGTGACCGCGCGGACGGCGTCCGGACCGCCCGCGACCCCCTGGAGGTCCGTGGCTCGGGAGTTCTGGGCGTTCACCGCCCCCCGGGCGGTCGCCCGGGTGACCCAGACGGCGCTCAAGCGCTCCGACATCGTGCTGGTCGCCGCGCTGGCGTCACCCACCGAGGCCGCGCTCTACACCGCCGCCACCCGGCTCATCGTGGTGGGGCAGCTCTTCGTCCAGGCCGTCCAGCAGGCGCTCTCCCCCCATGTCAGCGCCCTGTTCGCCCGCGGCGACGCCGCCGCGGCCGGCTCGGTCTTCCAGGCTGCGACCACCTGGAGCGTGCTGGCCGCCTGGCCGTTCTTCCTCACCCTCGCCGGCTTCTCGCCCCTGCTGATGGGCCTCTTCGGAGCGGGGTACGCCGCCGCGTCCGACGTGGTCGTCATCCTCGCGCTGACCATGCTGCTCGCCACCGCCTGCGGCCCGGTCGACGCGGTGCTGTTGATGGCCGGCCGCAGCTGGCTCAGCCTCCGGAACAGCACGGTCGCGCTCGCGGTCAACATCGGGCTCAACCTCGTGCTCATCCCGCTCGACGGGATCCGGGGCGCTGCGATCGCCTGGTCCGTCGCGATCGTGGTGCGGAACCTGCTGCCGCTGCGGCAGGTCCGTCGTGACCTCCGGATGTGGCCGGTGACGCCGTCCGCGGCGCGGGTCTGCCTCCTGGCGGTCGCCTGCTTCGGCGCGGTGGACCTCGTCGTCCTCGGCACCGACCTCGCCCCGCCCGCCGACGCCGGCGTCCTCGCGGTCGGGGTCCTGGTGCAGGCGGCCGCGGTCTGGCGGTGGCGCGGGCCCCTGGGGCTCGAGGCCTTCCGGGCGGTGGTCCGCCCCCGCAGGCCCGCCGACGCCCCGGCCGCCGCACCGGCCTGACCACCCGCGCCGGCCGGCTCCCGCGACCTATCACCGATATCGGCGATTCGAGGGGTCCGGCATCGCCCTAGCGTCCCGAACAGACGGCCAGCCGCCGTCGCCCGGACTCGGGCGCAGCCCGACGACGCCCCCAGGGGGACGACATGACCTCATCCCGACCCACCCTCGCCTCCCGGGCCACGCTGGCCGCGCTCACCGCCACCACCGCCACCCTGACCGCCTCCCTCGCCGTGGTCACCGTCGCCACCGCACCACCAGCCCAGGCAGCAGCGCAGCGCACCCAGCTGTTCCGGTCCATCGCGGCCCGCAGGACGGTCTTCGCCTCGGACCCGCGGGTTCCGGGCAACCAGCCCGCCGCACCGACCATCGTGATCAACGAGATCCAGCACACCCCCACCGGCGGCGACACCGCCGAGTTCCTCGAGCTCTACAACCCCGGCACCCAGGCCATCGACCTCACCGGCTGGACCCTCACCGGCGTCGACCTCACCATCCAACCCGGCACCGTCATCCTCCCCGGCCAGACCATGACCTTCGCCAACGACGACCCCACCTTCCGCACCACCTACTCACCCACCGTCTTCATCGGCGACCGCTACGACGGCAACCTCCCCGCCACCGGCACCCTCACCCTCACCCGACCCGACGGCAGCACCGCCGACACCGTCACCTACGGCGGCCCCGGCTGGCCCACCCCCACCACCGGCCAGTCCCTCGAGCTCACCGACCCCACCGCCGACAACAACGACCCCGCCGCCTGGACCCTCTCCACCGGCACCGGCACCCCCGGCACCGCCAGCCACAGCCCCGGCGCCACCGCACCCGCAGCCCCCACCATCGGCACCGCCACCGCCGCCAACACCAGCGCCACCGTCCGCTGGACCGCACCCACCGACACCGGCGGCTCCGCCATCACCGGCTACCAGGTCCGCGTCGTCAACAACGCCGGCACCCAGGTCGGCACGCTGCGCAACGCCGCAGCCACCGCCACCAACCTCACCGTCACCGGACTCACCAACGGCACCGCCTACCGCTTCCAGGTCGCCGCCCTCAACACCGCCGGCACCAGCGCCTTCTCCGCCCTCTCCAACACGGTCACCCCCGCCAACACCACCACCGCACCCGGCGCACCAGTGATCGGCACCCCCACCGCAGGACCCACCACAGACTCCGCGCTCACCGCCATCGCCCGATGGACCCCGCCCACCACCAACGGCGGCTCCGCCATCACCGGCTACGTCGTCACCGCACTGCGGATGAGCTCCGCCGCCGACGACGCCACCGTCCTCTCCCGCACCAGCTCACGCCAGCTCGGCGCCGCCGTCCGGCAACGCGACTTCACCCTCGCCGCCGGCACCTACCGCTTCGAGGTCGTCGCCATCAACGCCATCGGCACCAGCCCACCCTCAGCCCGCTCCACCGCCATCACCCCCCGCTGACCACCCGGACCTGACCACCAGCACGGGGAGAGGCCGTTCGGGCGCGGTGACGGCGACCGGGATGGGCGCGTCCCCCGGAGGTGCTAGGCCGACCGGGCCAGGGTCCGGCGGAACGCCGCCAGGCGGTTACCCGAGAGCACCCAGTCCCCGGAGTTCCACACGCAGCCGAACCAGACGTTCGGCGTCGTGAAGAGGGCGTCGCCGGCGTCGGAGATGGTCCGACCGCTGTAGCCGTTGTACTCACCGATGCCGATCGGCAGACTTCCGTGGCCACGCGACCGGAGGTAGGACCGGAGTGCCGGGATGCGGTCGGCGGGCTTCCGCTTGCCGGGATTCTGCTTGGTGCCGGACTCGTAGCTGTCGATGCCGAACCAGTCCCAGAACCTGAACAGCTGGTTGGGACAGAACGCCGCGAAGTCGGACTGCCTGTTGTCGAGCAGCCAGCCGTTGAGGATCGGCCCGACCTGCAGCTTGCCGCGGCGGAAGATCGGGAGCAGCTGTTTGCTCGCGGCGACGTAGTTCGCCGCGGTCAGGTCGTTGTACGGCTCGTGCCAGAAGGTGACGGCCGTCGGCTTCCCGTAGGAGGCCAGCCGCGCCGCCGCATCCTCGGCGACCCCGTTGTACCTGCCGTTGACGGCGCCGGTGACGTCCCCGCCCACCTTGTAGGAGATGACCGGCAACATGCCGTCGTCGTGGGCCTGCTCGACGATCCGGATCTGGCTGCCCGCGCCATCGGCGAGGTCGGCGTAGATCCGCCGGGCGCTGATCCCCGGGCCGACCTCGCGGACGCGCTGGTCCCAGTACCGGACCGGGGCGCCCATGCCGACCAGGACCCCGCCGGACCCGGTCACGGAGGTGGGTCCGCGACGAGGGGCGGCGGCGGCGGGCTCGAACGTCCCGGCGCCGACGCTGGCCGCTGCGCCCATCCCGAGGAGACGGAGGGTGGCGCGACGGGACATGCCCGGAGGGGTATCGGGGTTCATTCCATCGACGGTACGCCGGACCGCAACGGTGACGTGGTATAGAGCGGAACGCGCCCCGCTGACCGCAGGCGGTCAGGCCCGGCAGTCAGGCTTGAGCGATGCGGGCACGGCGGGGGTCGGCCAGCGTGGCGCGGAACGCGTCCAGGCGGTCGCCCCTGAGCGCCCACCCCCCGCCGCCGGCCGAGTTCCACACGCAGCCGAACCAGACGTTCGGCGTCGAGAAGAGCGCGTCGCCGACGTCGGCGATGGACGCGGCGCTGTGTCCGTTGTACTCACCGACCCCGATCGGCAGGTCGCCGTATCCCCGTGACCCGAGGTACGCCGCGAGGGCGGGGATCCGGTCCGCGGGCTTCCGGCTGCCGGGAGACTCCTGGGTGCCGGACTCGTAGGTGTCGATCCCGAACCAGTCCCAGAGCCCGAAGAGCTCGTCGGGGCAGTACGCGGCGAACTCCGACACCTTGCCGTCGAGCAGCCAGCCATTGAGGATCGGCCCGACCCGCAGCTTGCCACGGCGGAGGATCGGGAGCAGCTGCGTGCTCGCGGCGACGTACTCCGCTCCACTCAGGTCGCCGTACGGCTCGTGCCAGAAGCTGACCGCCGTGGGCTTCTCGTAGGAGGCCAGCCTCGCCGCGGCCTCCTCGGCGACGGCGTTGAAGCTGCCGGCGGCGGCACCTGCGACGTCCCCACCGACCTTGTAGGAGATGACCGGCAGCATGCCGTCGGCGTGCGCCTGCTCGACGAGCCGGAGCTGGCTGTCGGGGCCGCTGGCGAGGTCGGCGAAGATCCGCCGCGCGCTGATCCCCGGGCCGACCTGCTGGACGCGGCGGTCCCAGAGCCGGGCCGGGGCGCTCATGCCGATCAGCGGCCCCCCGGAGGCGATGACGGTGTTGGGTCCGAGATGACGGAGCCCCCGCTCGGCGGCGGCGGCGGCCGGCGCCAGCGTGCCGGCGCCGACGGCGCCGGCAGCCGCGCCGGCGCCGAGGAGACGGAAGGCGTTGCGACGAGTCATGCCCGCCGGGGTATGGGTATGCATTCCAGGGACGGTAACGCATACCACACAATGATCTTCCGACGTCGCCGAACTCGGCGATCAAGACGCGTGATCCTGGTCGCGCCGTCCCCCGGCGCCACGGGCCCCCTCAGGTGATGGTGACCTGCCGCGTGACCGTGGTCTTCTTGCCCCAGTTGTCGGCGACCACCAGCGTCACCGTGTAGGTGCCCGCCGCGACGTAGACGTGGGACGAGCTGGTCGTCGTGGTCACGGTGTCCACCGTCCCGTCGCCCCACTTCCAGGTGTAGTTGCGGATCCCTCCGTCGGCGTCGGCGCTGCCCGCGGCGCTGACCGAGCAGGTCCGTCCGGTGCAGGTCGGCGTGAAGACGGCCGTCGGTGCGGCGTTGGTGGCCGGCTCGGGCTGGGTCGTCACCGCGATCGTGACCGGGGCGCTGGCGCGACCCCACTTGTCCAGCACCCGGAGCGTCACCGTGTAGGTCCCTGCCACGTCGTACACGTGCGACTGGCTGGCACTGGTGCCCAGGGTGTCCGGCGTGCCGTCCCCCCAGCTCCACTGGTAGTTCCGGATGCCGTCGCCGGCCGCGGTGTCCGGGTCACTGCTCCCGGTGCCGCTCAGGACGCAGGTGGTGATCGCCGAGCAGGTGCCGGAGGCGATGACGGCCGTCGGGGCCCGGTTGTCCCCCGGCTCCGTGATCGTCACCTGGCGGGTCGCGGTCGCGGACTTGCCCCACACGTCGCTCACCGTCAGGACGATCGAGTACGTCCCGGGGCTGGCGTAGGTGTGCGCGGGGTTGGCCGTCGTCGACGGCGTCGTCTGGTCTCCCCAGACCCAGGAGTACCTGAGCGCGTCGCCGTCGGGGTCGACCGTCCCGGCGCTGTTCATCTGGCACACCGTGAAGGACGCGCACGAGGCGGTGAAGTCCACCTGCGGCGCCCGGTTGCCCGCCGGCTCGCTCAGCGTGAAGGTGCGGGTCGTCGATGCCGACTTGCCCCAGCCGTCGCTGGTGGTCAGCGTGATCGTGTAGGTGCCCGAGCCGGCGTACACGTGGGCGGCCGGGGACGCACCGGTGCTCGGCGTCGTGCCGTCTCCCCAGTTCCAGGAGTAGCTGATGACGTCCCCGCTGTTCGGGTCGGTGGTGCCCTGGCTGCTCACCGAGCAGGTCAGGCCCTGACAGCTCTGCACGAACGTCGGCGTGGGGGCGCTGTTGCCCGCCGGCTCGGCGATCGTCACGTTCTGCGCCACGGAGGTGCCGCTGGCCCGCCACTCGTCGGTGACCGTCAGCGTGACCGGGAAGGTGCCCGGTGCCGTGAAGGTCTTCGTGGGCAGCGGCCCGCTGGCGGTCCCCTGGGTGCCGAAGTTCCAGGCGTAGGTGAGCGAGGCCGTGTTCTCGTCGGTGGACCCGCGTCCGTCGAAGGTGCACACGTTCTGGCTGCAGCTGTAGGCGAAGCTCGCGACGGGCGGGGTGTTGCTCGGCTGGGTGACCGTCACGCCGGTCGAGATCCGCTCCGTCCCGATCTGGTTGTGCACGTCGACCGGGCGGACCCGGACGCTGTAGGTGCCGGCCGGGATGACCGGCGTCGTGAAGGAGTAGTTGGACCCCACGCTGCCCGGGCTGTTGAGGAAGGCGGTGCGGTAGCTGGCCGTAGTGCTGGTGAACGCGCCGGCGGAGCTCATCCACTGGCCGGCGGCGTTGACGATGCCGACCTCCACCCGCGCGATGCTCGCGCTGGCGTCCGGGGCGTCCTCGGCCCGGCCGGTGACGACGATCTTGCCGTCGGCGAAGCTCGCCCCGCTCTGCGGCTGGCCGAGCGTCTCGCTCAGGGTGGGCGGCCCGTCGCTGGGGTACGCCGCGTACGTCGCGGTCGCGCCCGCCGTCGAGGAGTCCTGCTGGCCCGCCGTGTCGATCGACATCGCGGTGAAGGACCAGTTCCCGCCGGTGGGCAGGGTCAGGGCGAGCGACCACGTCGTCGTGGTGCCGCCCGGGGTGGCGAGGGTCGCCTCCCGGACGGCGGGGGTGGCGGACATGGTCCCGTTGGGCTGCAGGTAGCGGCCGGTGTCCCGGTCCTGCAGCGTCACCCGCACGCTGGCGACCCCCTTGTCGTCGGTCGCGGTGCCCGCGAGGGTGACCGCGAGCGACTCGTCGGTCGGAGCCGTGAAGCCCATCGTGGTGTCGGGCGCCGCGTCCCCGGCGATCTGGGCGTTGACGGTCAGCCGGCCCTGGTTGGTCGAGGACGTGCTGAGGTCGTCGTCGTCGGTGGCCCGGACGGTGAACGCGTAGCTGCCGGGCGTGAGGTTGAACGGCGTCGTCCAGCTCCAGTTGTAGGTGGAGCCGCCGATGTCGACCGGCGAGATCCGGTGGTTGCCTGCGCTGACGTTGGCGCCCCAGCTGCCGTCGGCGCTGAGCCGCTCGCCGGTGGAGTTGTTCCGCAGGGTGATCTCGACGTTCTTGAGGCCCTCGTCGTCAGCAGCGGTGCCCGCGAAGGTGATCCGGCCCCCCGGCTCCACGTTGACCGGGTTGGCGGCGAACGGCGGCGTCATCTCGACCGGCTGCTGGATGGTCACCGTCGGCGCCACGGCGTTGGAGTCGACGGTCCAGTCGCGGGTGGCGCTGCGCAGGTCGGCCTGGCCGATCGTGTCGGTCGCGGTCGCGCTGCCCCGCCAGACGCCCTCGTGCGGCAGGGTCACGTCGTAGGACCAGGTCGCGTTGGTCGCGCCGATGACGTCGGGCGTCCCGCGGAAGGTGTTGAAGATGTCACTGACGCTGCCGTCCGCCTGCAGGTAGCGGTTCTGCTCGTCGCGGAACCAGAAGCTCAGCGAGTTGACGCCCTTGTCGTCGGTCGCGGTGCCGGTCACCGTGAAGGTCGGGGAGGCCTGGATGCCGCTCGGCCCCGTGATGTTGGTCGTCGGCGTCTGGTCCTCGGTGCTGAACGACTCGATCTTCTTCGTCGCCGGCGTCGCGTCGCCCGTCCCGCCGGTCGGTGCGGTGAACGCGCGGGCACTGACCAGCAGGTTCCGGTTGGTCGTGACGATCCGGTTCTCGAGGCGCCAGGTGCGTGACGTCGTCCCGGGGTCGAGGGTGGCGTTGACGGCGGTGTCCGTCGAGGTCCAGGTGTTGCCGGAGGTCAGGTACTGGCCGCTGTCCCGGTCCTGGATCCGCACCTGGACGCGGCCGACGCTCCCGGTCGCGACCCGCGCCGTGCCGGTGACCGAGAAGGGCGTGTTGTTGGCGACCACCCGGCCCTCGATCGGGGTGCTGATGGTGGTGTCGGGCAGGGGCGCGGGGGCGGTGACCGTGGTGAAGTCGTAGAACGCCACCCGGCCGGTGCGGACGCCGCCTTGGAACATCCCGTCGCCGCCGATGAACAGACCGCGGGGGGTCGCCTCCATCGCCTTGTTGCCCTCGAAGGAGTTGGAGCCGCCGGTCGGGTTCCACTCGACGGCCTTGCCGGTCGTCGGCGAGACCGCCGCGATGTGGTCACGCCGGACGACCTGGTCGCCGAGGCCGTAGCCGGCGAGGCCCTGGCCGGTGCCGTAGCCGACGTTGTCGAGGCCGGGCCACGGGTCGTCGGAGCTGGGCGACTCGATGAACTGGAAGTGGCCCCCGAGGTAGACCGCCTGCTCGGTGACGGCGACGGAGTAGATGCTGTCGAAGTGCCGGGAGATCCACATCGGCTGGACGTCCGGGTCCTGCACCGCCGCCGCGGTCAGCGGGTAGGCGATCGCGGTGTCGCTCAGCGGCGGCGCGTCCCCGCCGGACCCGCTGGTGACCACGAAGTAGGAGTCGTCCGGGGCGATGTCGCCTCCGTAGATCCGGGTGACGCCACCGACGCGGCCCAGGTTGTCGTCCCACAGCGTGCTCCGCCACGGGAGCAGCTGCTTGGAGACGGTGTCGATGATGCCCATGCCGTAGCGGTCCGCGCCGGCGATCTGCCGCCCGGTGTGCACGACCAGGAGCTTGCTGCCGTCGTGGGTCAGCTTGAGCTGCGGCACGCCGAGGGCACCGTTCACCCCGATGCCGCCGGTGATGTCGTTGCTGAACGAGGTGTCGACCGCTCCGGAGGCGGTGTTCACCGCGGCGAGGGCACCCTTGAGCACGCCGTTCAGGCGGGTGAACCGCCCGCCGACGTACAGCGTCGAGTTGGACGCGGCGAGCGCCGTGACCTGGTTGTTGGTGTTCTGCGCGAAGCTGAACGTGCTCAGCGGCGCCCCCGTCGTGAGGTCGAGGCTCGCGACCTTCTGGCGGGTCACCCCGCCGACGGTGTTGAAGCTGCCGCCGACGAAGAGCTTGCTCCCGTCGGGCGTCGCCTCCACCGAGGTCACCCCGCCGTTGAAGGTCGGGCGGAACGCGGTGTCGATCTGGCCGGTGACGTAGTTGTACGACGCCAGCCCCGCCTGGTTGACGGTGGTGGTCGGCGACACCTGGTTGGCCAGCGAGGTGAACGTGCCGGCGATGAAGACCCGGTTCAGGCTGGGCACCACCTCGATGTCCCAGATCTCGCCGTTACCGATCACCGGGGTGTTGGCACGCGGCTTGTCCGGCACCAGGCGGGTGTGGCCGGGCGCCGGCTCCCCACCCGTGGCGGCCCGGACCTCGACGGTGCGCGTGGCCGGAGCGGAGGTCAGGCCCTGGTCGTCGGTGACCCGCAGGGTGATCGTCTTGGTGCCGGGTGTGGCGTAGGTGTGGTTCGCCGTCACCCCGGTCGCGGTGGTGCCGTCACCGAAGTCCCAGGCGTAGGAGGAGACGGTGCCGGGCGCGGTGTCGGAGGAGCCGGACGCGTCGACGGTGCAGGTCGCCTGCGGGCAGCTGGCGGTGAACGACGCCACCGGCGCCACGTTGGGCTCCGCGGTGGGGTCGGGCTGGAGGACGACGCTCCACATCGTCGCCTTCGCCGTCGAGACGGCGGCGGTCGCCGCGGTGCCGGCCCGGACGCCGACGGCGGCCGGGACCGCGTCGGTCGTCAGGGACGTGATCCGCCCGGCTCCGGTGCCGAGCGCGATGCTGCGCCGGGTCTGGCCGGCCGGGGTGGTCCAGCCCGTCGTCTGGCTCGCCGACTTGTCGGCCCAGTACGAGACGACGTGGGAGCCCGCCGCGGTGACGTTGACGCTCGGCGTGGTGTGGGTCGCCCGGTTCACGGTCTCCGCCGCGGAGGAGAACGCCGAGACCGGGTCGGCGGCGGTCCCGTCGTACGCGACGAGCGTGATCGTCGACTTCGTGGTCGCGGAGAAGTCGACGGCGGCGTTCCGGCCCGCGTCGGTGGCCGTGGCCACGCGGCTGTACAGGATCGTCTCGGTGTCGGTGCTGGCGAGCCGGCTGCCCTCACGGGTCCAGCCGGCGGGGTCGACCGTGATCGAGGCCAGCGCCTTGTTGCTGGTGACGAAGAGCAGCATGCCGTCGCCCGCCCGCACCGACGCGGGGATCGTCACCCGGGCCGTGGGCTGGTTGAAGACGGCCTCGGCCGCCGCGCGGAACGTGATGACGTCGACCGCGTGAGCGGGCGGCGCGACGTACCCCGTCACCCCGAGCAGGGCAGCCACCACGGCGGTCACCACGGCGGCGGCGACCCCGCCCCGCAGGCCTCGCGCGTTCCTCGATCCGATCATCGCTGCACTCCTCGTCGCGTCGTCGGAGCCGCTTGGTGGTGATCCACCGCGGGCCCTCCGCGTGACCTTGGTACGCGCACCGGCACTGCGTGGGGGCGGCGGTCCGCTATCCCCGAAATCAGGGAGCCCCCCGGCCTGTCGGCCCTGCCCGCCCCTCCCCAATTGTGGGCACCTCCGGCGCGCACGGCGCCGAGGCGCCGCCTCGTCCACTGACATGACCCGCGGGGGCCCACACCTGCCTCCGGCACCCCTCAGAGCCTCGGAGGCACCCGTGCGTCGTCGAATCGTCACCGCCGCGGTCGCGGTGCTCGCGCTCTCAGCGCTGCCAGCGCTGTCGGCGCCGACCGCTGCGGTCGCGGGCGCCGCTCCCCCGGCCGCCTCCACGACCGCGGCCGCCGACGGCCGGATGCCCGGCGACGTCCCCAGCAAGCGGACGCCGTGGGTGCTCGACGGCGAGGTCAGCAAGATCGTGCAGGTCGGCGAGGTCATGGTGGCCGGCGGGCACTTCACCCAGGTGGCCGACCCCATGAACGGCACGCCGCACACGCGGCAGAACCTGGTCGTCTTCGACGCCGCCACCGGCGCGGTGAGCCCGACGTTCAACCCCACCGTCGACGGCGCGGTCCAGCAGCTCCTCCCGGGCCCCACCGCGAACACCGTCTACGTCGCCGGCGACTTCACCAAGATCAACGGCAAGGGTCCGAACCACCTCCAGCTGCTCGACGTCAGGACCGGCCTGGCCGTCTCGTCGTTCCGGGCACCGACGACCAACGGCGGCATCCAGACGATGGACCTGCTTCCCGGCAACCGGCTGTTCATCGGCGGCTTCTTCACGAAGGTCGGCGGCGTGACCCATGGCCAGCTGGTGACGTTGAACGCGAGCACGGGCGCCCTCGACCCCTTCCTGGACCTCACGGTCTCGGGCCACCACAACAACACCGGTTCCGGGGCGCAGGGCCCGGTGGGCCCCCGCGAGGCCGGCGTGACCCCGGCCGGCGACCGCCTGGTGGTGGTGGGCAACTTCCGCACGGTGGCCGGGCACGCCCGCAACCAGATCGTCATGCTCGACCTGACCGGGGACGTCGCCTCGGTGTCGACGGACTGGTCCACGGCGCAATACGCGCCGGTCTGCGGCCCCCAGGCCTACGACAGCTACATGCGCGACGTCGAGATGTCCCCGGACGGGTCGTTCTTCGTCGTGGCCACCACCGGCGGCCCGAACAGCGGCACGCTCTGCGACACCGCCGCGCGCTTCGAGACCCACGCCGTCGGCACGGCGCTCACGCCGACCTGGACGGCCTCCACCGGCGGCGACACGCTCTGGGGGGTGGAGGTGACCCGCTCCGCGGTGTACGTCGGCGGGCACCAGCGCTGGCTCAACAACCCCAGCGGCGCCGACCGCGCGGCGCAGGGTGCGGTGCCGCGACCCGGCCTGGCGGCCCTCGACCCCCGGTCGGGGGTGCCGCTGCGGTGGAACCCGGGTCGCAACCCGCGCGGCGAGGCGGCCTACGAGGTGGTCGAGACCGAGGCGGGCGTGTGGGTGGTCAGCGACACCGACTGGGTCGGGAACCGCCGCTACCAGCGTCCGCGGATCGCCTTCTTCCCCTACAGCGAGGGCTACGACACCGCCTCGACCAGCACCGGGACCCTGCCGGGCAACGTGTACGTCGGGGCGCCGCGGGCGGCCACCAACGTGCTCCACCGCGTGAACGCCGGCGGGCCGGCGCTCGCGTCCGTGGACGGCGGGCCGGACTGGGCGTCGGACACCGGGGCGACCAGCCCGCTCCGCACCAGCGGCAGCACCACCGCCTCGCGGGGCGCGCTCACCGCGGCGAACCTGGTCGGGGTGCCCGCGTCGGCCCCGCCGGGCATCTGGACCTCCGAGCGCTACGACCCGCCAGGGGGCAACGAGATGCGGTGGACGCTCCCGGTGGCGAGCGGGACCCGGGCGCAGGTCCGGATCTTCTTCGCCAGTCGGTCGACGTCCGTACGCCGGTTCTCCGTCGCGATCGACGGGGTCACCCGGCTCTCGGGCCACGACCCGAACGTCGATCCTGGGGTCGGCAAGGGCACGATGAAGGCCTTCGACGTCGTCAGCGACGGCGTCGTCGACATCGACTTCACCCACGTCGCGGGCGACCCGCTGGTCAACGCGGTCGAGGTGGTCGACACCGGGGCCCGGTCGAGCTCCGACGTCGCCAGCGTCATCTCCTTCGACGGCTCCGCCGTGGCGTCCCGCCACGACGTCACCACGGCGTCCGGTCTCGACTGGACGACGGTGCGGGGGGCGTTCATGGTCGGCCGCACCCTCTTCTACGGCGCCGCGGACGGTCTCCTCCACCGCCGCTCCTTCGACGGCGTGGCCTTCGGCCCTGCGACGCCGGTGAACCCCTACCTCGACCCCCTGTGGAGCGGCGTCCCGACCGGCAGTGGCCCCGCCGGGCAGACCTACGCCGGCGTGCTCCCGGCCTGGTACGGCCAGCTGGCCGGGGTGACCGGCATGGCCTACGCCGACGGCCGCGTCTACTACAGCCGGAGCGGCCAGCCCGGCCTGTCCTGGCGGTGGTTCTCCCCCGACAGCGGGATCGTCGGCGGAGTCGAGCACACCGTCGTCGGCACCGGCGGGATCAGCTGGGGCACCGCGCAGGGGATGTTCCTCGACGGCACGGCCCTGTACGTCGTCGACCCCACCGGCCAGCTGCTCCGGACCAGCCTCGCGGCCGGGACCCTGACCGGAACCGCGACCGTCGCCGACGCGACCACCGACTGGCGCGGGCGGGCGGTCTTCCTCGCCTCGGTGCTGCCGAACGCGGCCCCGACGGCCGCCTTCACCGCCGACTGCGCGGGCCTCGCGTGCGCCTTCGACGCGGGCGGTGCGGGCGGCTCGACCGACCCGGACGGCAGCATCTCGTCCTACGAGTGGACGTTCGGCGACGGCGAGGAGGGCGGCGGCCCGGCGCCGCGCAAGGACTTCGCCGAGACCGGCACCTACGACGTCACGCTCACCGTCACCGACGACGGCGGCCTCACCTCCTCGGTCACCCGGCAGGTCTCCGTCGTGAGGCCGAACACCCCGCCCACCGCCTCCTTCACCGCCACGTGCGACTTCCTCGAGTGCGCCTTCGACGCCGGCGCGACCACCGACGGCGACGGCACCGTCGCCGACCTCGCCTGGGACTTCGGGGACGGTACGACGGGGACGGGCTCCGCACCCGACCACGCCTACGCGCGCCCCGGCACCTACACCGTCGAGCTGGTCGCCACCGACGACGACGGAGCGACCAGCCGGGCGTCGTCGACGCAGCACGTGGTCGCGGCGCCCGCACCGAGCACGGTGGCCTACGTCGCCGGCGCGGCGAACCAGGGCAACGTCGCGACGCCGAACGTGACCGTGCCGGCATCGGTGTCGGCCGGCGACCGCCTGGTCCTGGCGCTCTCCCTCAACACCACCGGCCGAGCCCTGTCCTCGCCGTCCGGCGTCACCGGCTGGACCGTCCTGGGCACCGCCACCTCCGGCAGCATGCAGACCCGCCTCTACACAAAGGTCGCGGCTGCCGCCGACGCCGGCAGGCGGGTCACCGTCACCCTCGACGCGGCAGCCAAGTACACGATGACCGTCGCCGGGTACGCCGGCGCACGCCCCGGTGCCCTCGTCCAGGCGAGCCTCGCGGAGACCGTGCTGCGGCCGGACCACGCGACGCCCGCCGTCGAGGTCCCGTCCGGCTCCTGGGTGGTCTCCTACTGGGCCGACAAGTCCTCCGCCACGACCGGCTTCGCGCTGCCCGGCGTGGTGACCGGCCGCCAGGCGCTCTGCAGCACGGGCACCGGCCACGTGTGCAGCGCGCTCGCCGACTCCGGGGGCCCGGTCCCGAGCGGGCGGTACGGCGACCTGGTGGCGACCGCGGACGCGGCGAGCGCGACGGCCACCACGTGGTCCGTGGTGCTGCGCACCGTGGAGCCGAACCAGCCGCCGACGGCCGCGGTCACCTACGCCTGCGACGGCACCCGCTGCGACTTCGACGCCACGGCCTCGACCGACCCCGACGGCGGCGTGGCCTCCTACGCCTGGGACCTCGGCGAGGGCGCGACCGCGGCCGGCGCGACGACGACCCACGACTTCCTGACCTCGGGCACCCGGGAGGTCCGGCTGACCGTCACCGACGACGAGGGCGCCGAGGGCTCGGTCGTGGTCCCGGTGACCGTGACCCGGCACAACGCCGCCCCGACGGCGTCCCTCACGGCGGACTGCACCTTCCTCGCCTGCCGCTTCGAGGCAGCGGCGTCCACCGACCCCGACGGCTCCCTCGTCTCCTACGCCTGGGACTTCGGTGACGGCAGCGCGACCACCGCGGAGTCGAGCACCGCCACCCACGCCTACGCCGCGGGCGGTCCGGTCGTGGTCCAGCTGACCGTGACCGACGACAGCGGCGGCACGGCGACCACGAGTCATGACCTCACCCCGGTGGCGGCCCGCCCGCTCACCCACGTCGCCAGCAGCGTCAACCAGGGCAACGTGTCCACGCCCAACGCGGTCATCCCCTCCGGGACGACGGCCGGCGACCGGCTGGTCATGGTGCTCAGCCTCAACGACGCCACCCGGACGGTCGGCAGCCCCACCGGGGTCGGCGGGTGGACCCTGGCCGACAGCGCCACGTCCGGGACCCTGCACACCCTCGTGTACCTCAAGGAGGCCGCTGCGGGCGACGCCGGCAGGACCGTGCGCCTCTCGATGGACGCCGCGGCGAAGTACACCCTGACCGTCGCCGCGTACGGCGGGGACATGCTCGCCCCCCGGCTCGCCAAGGCCACCGAGACGGTCGTCCGGGCCGGCCACCCGGCGCCCGCCGTGGAGGCGGCGGCCGGCGACTGGGTGGTCTCGTACTGGGCCGACAAGTCCTCGGCCACCACGAGCCTGGCTCACCCGGAGGGCACGGTGCGGCGGCAGGCGGCCTGCGGCGCGAACGCCGGCCGGGTCTGCAGCCTGCTGGCCGACTCCGGCGGCCCCGTGCCCGCCGGCCCCCACGGCCCCCTGACCGCCACCGCGGACGCGGCCTCCGGGGCCGCGACCATGTGGTCGCTCCTCCTGCCCCAGGCCGGGCGACCGTGACGCCCGCCTGCCACCACGCCAGCACCCGCCGCCTGCACGCCCGCTCGGAGGAGAACCGATGACCGTCCCCGCCACCGCCCTGCCCATCGCCTGCGACCTGGTCGCGATCTCCGTCGTGGTCGCCCTCTACTTCCGGCGGCACCAGCGCCGCGACCTGGTGCTGGCCTACCTCGCCCTGAACGTCGCCATCCTCAGCGCGACCGCGATGCTGGCGTCCGGGGCGGTCGGGGCGGGTCTCGGCCTGGGCCTCTTCGGCATCCTCTCCATCATCCGGCTGCGGTCCGACAGCATCACCCAGGAGGAGATCGCCTACTACTTCGTGGCCCTCGTGCTCGGGCTGCTGGCCGGGGTCGGCTCCGGCCCGACGTACCTCGTGCCGCTGCTCATCGCGCTGGTCGTGGCCGTGATGTACGCCGCCGACCACCCCCGGCTGCTGCCGCGTGCCCGCCGGCAGCTGCTCGTCCTCGACTCCGCGATCTCCGACGAGGCGCTGCTGCGGGCCCACCTCGAGACCCGGCTCGGCATCGACGTGCGCCACCTGATCGTGCAGGAGCTCGACTTCGTGCGGGACCTGACGGTGGTCGACGTCCGCTACCGGGTGTCCACCGCCTCGACCCTGCGTGCCCCCGCCGCCGACCACCCCTCCGCGCGCGACCTCCCGGCGCCGCCGGCGGCGGGCGTCGGCCAGGTCCCCTCGCACGAGGGACTGGTGGGCCTGGCGACGCGGGACGGCGCGGCGCCCGTCGGCGCTCCGTTGCTCAGCACCGATCGTGCTAGGCCGTGACCCCCGAGGCCACGGTGGCCGAGGCCACCTCGCGACTTCGACGCCTCACCCTCGAGGACGTGCTGGCCGCCGCCGAGCTGCAGACCCGGGTGGACCGGAAGTACCTCGTCCCGCTGAGCCTGCTGACCGACCTCGTGAACCGGATGCAGGACGAGCTGTGCGTGCTGCAGATCGGCGACCTCCGGCTCTTCCGCTACGAGTCGGTGTACTTCGACACCCCCGACCTGGCGGCGTACCGCCAGCACGCCCACGGGCGCCGGCGGCGGGTCAAGGTCCGCACCCGTGCCTACCTGGACTCCGGCGAGTGCCTGCTGGAGTTCAAGAGCGTCGGCGCCCACGGCGAGACGGTCAAGGAGCGCTTCCCGTACTCCTTCGACGCCCGCCACGAGCTCGACGCCGGCGCCCGCGCGCTCGCGGACGCGAGGGTCGGTCACAGCATCTCGACGCCGGTGCTGCGCGAGGTCCTCACGACCGTCTACCACCGGTCCACCCTCGTGGCGCCCGAGCTCGGCTTCCGGCTGACCTGCGACGTGAACCTGGGCTTCCACGACGGCGCCGGGCGGCGGTTCGGACCCGTCGGCGACCTGGTGGTCGTGGAGTCCAAGACGGCCGGGACGGAGTCGCCGGTCGACCGGATGCTCCGGCGGCTGGGGGTCCGCCCCCTCTCGCTGAGCAAGTACTGCCTCGGCATGGCGCTGCTGGACCCCCGGCTGCCGGCGAACCGGTGGAACCGTCAGCTCCGGACCCACTTCGGGTGGGAGCCCGAGCACTGACGGCCCGGGTCGGCGCCGTCCCCGATATGGGGTAGCCGGCACCCGAACCCGCCACGGGACCGGCCCCGGTCGTCGAAGACTCGACCTACGGGGCGCCGGTGGCGTCCAGGTCACGAGCCGGAGGAGACCCGCATGACCCAGCAGATGGCACGCAGCGAGGTCCGCGTGCTGGTCGTCGACGACCACGCGCTGTTCGCGGAGTCCCTCGAGCTCGCGCTCTCGGTGGAGGGGTACGACGCGCGCCGGGTGCGCGACGACGAGTGCGGGTCCTCGCCGACGGCCGCGCTCACCGCGGCCCTCCGGCTGCGGCCGCGCATCGTGCTGCTCGACCTCGACCTCGGCCACCACGGCGACGGCGTCCGGATGGTCGCGCCGCTCGTGGCGTCCGGCGCCCAGGTCGTGGTGGTCACCGGCAGCGACGACCCCGCGCGGTGGGGGGAGTGTCTCCGGCACGGTGCCCGCACGGTGATCGGGAAGACCCGGCCGCTCAACGAGATCCTGGCGGTGGTGCGTCGGATCAACCAGGGCCTGCCGGTGATCGACCGCGCCGAGCGCGACCGGCTGGTGCGCCTCTGGGCCGACCAGCGGCGGCAGCGCGAGGGCCGCGACGACCGGCTCCGATCGCTGACCCGGCGCGAGCAGGAGGTGCTGGCCCACCTCATGCAGGGCCACTGCGTGCGCGACATCGCGCGGACCAGCGTCGTGTCCGAGGCGACCGTCCGCACCCAGGTCAAGTCGATCCTCGCCAAGCTGGAGGTCTCCTCCCAGGTGGCGGCGGTCGGGATGGCGCACTCGGTCAGCTGGCGCGCCGAGGTCTCGGTCGCCGTCTGAACCGCGCCGACCTCAGTCCTCCTCGGCCCCGCGGACCCGCTGCAGGTTGCGCCCGCCCCGCCGGTACGTCGCGACCACCGCCGCCGGCACCCGGTGCTCCTCGACCGGCTCGTCCCAGGCGCACGGGCGCACGTGCACCAGGTCCAGGTCGTACGCCGCGGGGTCGGGGGCGTGGCGCCACGGCCCGGTGAGCGTCCCGCGGGCGTAGCGCCCGTCGGGCGTCCGCGTCCAGACGACGGTGCCGTCCGGCAGCCCCTGGAACCGCTCCAGCCGGCGGGCCACCCGCTCGCCGTGCGCCGCGTCGGTCATCGCGACCGCGTCGGCCGCGTCGCGAGGCCGCCCCTCGAGCCGGCCCCCGACGCCGCACAGACCCAGCGCGAGCGCGCGCTCGACGGCCGCCCCGTGGTCGACGTCGTCGCGCCGCGAGCGCATCGGCGCCCGGTACACCAGCGTGGGAGCCACGGTTTCGTCCCCTTCCTCTCGGGCTACCGGCCCCCGTACCCCACGAGAGGAACGCCCGTGAACAACCAGGCCATGTCCGGCAAGACCGTCGCCTTCCTGGTCGCCACCGAGGGCATCGAGCAGGTCGAGCTCACCGACCCGTGGCGGGCGGTGCAGGAGGCCGGCGGCACCCCGGTGCTGCTCAGCACTGAGCCCGGCGAGGTGCAGGCGTTCGACCACCTCGACAAGGCCGACACGTTCCCGGTCGACGCGGTGGTGGACGACGTCTCCCCCGACCAGTACGACGCGCTCGTGCTGCCCGGCGGGGTGGCCAACCCCGACGCGCTGCGCACCCACGAGCCGGCCGTCGCCTTCGTCCGCGACTTCATGGGCTCCGGGAAGCCCGTGGCGGCCATCTGCCACGCGATCTGGACCCTGATCGAGGCCGACGCGGTCTCCGGACGCGAGCTCACGTCCTGGCCGAGCCTCCGGACCGACGTCCGCAACGCCGGCGGCACCTGGGTCGACCGGGAGGTCGTCGTCGACGGCAACCTGGTCACCAGCCGCAACCCCGACGACCTGCCCGCCTTCAACCGCGAGCTCGCCGCCCTCGTGGCCACCCACGCCTGACCGCGGGGCGCCCGGCGCGGGCGTCTAGGGTTCCCCCCGTGAGCCGAGAGCCGTTCCGCGTCGGGTTCGTGACCGGCGCGACGCCCGACAAGTGGGCCTCGACCTGGCGCGCCCGCAGCCGGGTGCCGCTCGACCTGGTGCCGGTCGAGGAGGACGCCCAGGAGGCGGGGCTCCGCGACGGCACGCTGGACATGTGCCTGGTCCGGCTGCCCGTCGACCGCGACGGCCTGCACCTGATCCCGCTGTACGACGAGGTCCAGGTCGTCGTCGCCGGACGCGAGCACCTCGTCAGTGCCGCCGAGGAGGTCGAGACCGCCGACCTCGTCGACGAGCAGCTGGTCCTCCCCCACCCCTCGGGCTGGACGCCGGACGCCGACCAGCTGGACTGGCCGCCGATGACCGTGCGCGACGCCGTCGAGGTGGTCGCCTCGGGCACCGGGATCGTGGTGCTCCCGATGTCGGTCGCGCGGCTGCACCACCGCAAGGACGTCGTGACCCGGCCGGTGACCGACCTGGCGCCCACGAAGATCGGGCTCGCCTGGTTGGTCGACAACGACGACCCGCGCATCCAGGACTTCATCGGGATCGTGCGCGGACGCACCGAGCGGAGCTCGCGCGGCTGAGCACGGGACGCCGTGAGCGTCCTCACGAACGCGTGTAGGGCGCTCCCACGTCGGTAGAATCGCTCGTGATCATGTCGACGAGCACCGACCACAAGCGCCCCGACCAGCCGCCCCGCCACCCCGTCCTCGACGTCGCTCGAGTGCGCCGGCCGGGCGCCCCCGGCCTGGACCGCGTCGTCTTCGGCGTCACCGCCGCGATCGCGGTCGCGTTCCTCGCCTGGGGGTTCTTCGGCACCGACTCCCTCCAGCGGATCTCCGGTGACTCGCTCGGCTGGACGATGGCCAACACCGGCTGGCTCTTCGTCCTGACGTCGAGCGGCTTCGTGGTGTTCGTGCTGTGGCTGGCGCTGAGCAGGTACGGCGCGATCACCCTCGGCCGCGACGGGGAGGAGCCGGAGTTCCGGACGGTCTCTTGGGTGGCGATGATGTTCAGCGCCGGCATGGGGATCGGGCTGATGTTCTACGGCGTCAGCGAGCCGATCAGCCACTTCGTGACGCCCCCGCCCGGCACCGGCGCGGCGGGCGACCCCGAGGCCGTGCAGGACGCGATGGCCACCACCCTCTTCCACTGGACCCTGCACCCGTGGGCGATCTACGCGGTCGTCGGCCTGGCGATCGCCTACGGCGTCTACCGCAAGGGGCGGGTGCAGCTCATCTCGGCCGCGTTCGAGCCGCTGATCGGTCGGCACGCGCACGGGCCCTGGGGCAAGCTCATCGACATCCTGGCGATCTTCGCCACCCTCTTCGGGTCCGCGGCGTCCCTGGGCCTGGGTGCGCTCCAGATCAGCAGCGGGCTGGAGATCGTCGCGGGGATCGGCGAGGTCGGCAACGCCCTCCTGGTCGGCGTGATCGCCCTGCTGACGGCGGCCTTCGTCGCGTCGGCGGTCTCCGGCGTCGCCAAGGGCATCCAGTGGCTCTCCAACACCAACATGGTCCTCGCCGTCGCGCTCGCGGCGTTCGTCTTCGTCGCCGGCCCGACCGTCTTCATCCTCGACCTGCTGCCGACCTCGCTCGGCAGCTTCGTCGCCGACCTGCCGATGATGGCCGCGCGCACCGGCGCCGCGGGCGACGAGACCAACGCCTGGCTGCAGACCTGGACGGTCTTCTACTGGGCCTGGTGGCTCTCCTGGACGCCGTTCGTCGGCATGTTCATCGCCCGGATCTCCCGGGGCCGCACCATCCGGCAGTTCGTCACCGGCGTGCTGCTCGTCCCGAGCCTGGTCAGCCTCGTGTGGTTCTGCGTCTTCGGCGGCGCCGCCATCAAGCTCCAGCAGACCGGCACCGACATCGCGGGGGCCGACGGCCTCGAGTCGCAGCTGTTCACCACCCTGGAGAACTACCCGCTCGCCACGGTCACGAGCGTCGTCGTGATGCTGCTGGTCGCCATCTTCTTCGTCTCCGGCGCCGACGCGGCGTCCATCGTGATGGGCACGCTCTCCGAGCGCGGCTCCACGGCCCCCCGGCGTGCGACGGTGGTGTTCTGGGGCGTCGCCACCGGTGCCGTCGCGGCCGTGATGCTGCTCGCCGGCGGCGCCGACGCCCTCTCCGGCCTACAGTCGCTCACGATCGTCGCGGCGCTGCCGTTCGTGCTGGTGATGATCGGCCTGTCCGTGGCGCTGGTGAAGGACCTGCGCCAGGACCCGGTCGTGCTGCGCCGTCAGTACGCCGTGGACGCCGTCGAGCAGGCGGTGATCACGGGCGTCACCGAGCACGGCGACGACTTCGTGATCTCCGTCCAGGCCGACCGGACGGGCGGCGGCGTCACCAGGACGTCGCCAGCGGACGACCCTCGGTGAAGCCCGCGGCCGACTGGAGGCCGACGAGCGCCCGCTCGTGCAGCTCCTCCAGCGTGGCCGCGCCGGCGTAGGTGCACGCCGACCGCACCCCCGAGCAGATCTGGTCGATCAGGTCCTCCACCCCGGGCCGCTGCGGGTCGAGGTACATCCGCGAGGACGAGATGCCCTCCTCGTAGAGCCCCTTGCGCGCGCGGTCGTACGCCGACTCCTGCGAGGTGCGGTTCGCGACCGCCCGGGCCGAGGCCATGCCGAAGGACACCTTGTACGCGCGGCCGTCGGCGTCCTCGAGGAGGTCGCCGGGCGACTCGTGGGTGCCGGCGAACCAGGACCCGATCATCACGCTCGACGCGCCCGCGGCCAGTGCCAGCGCGACGTCGCGGGGGTGCCGCACCCCGCCGTCGGCCCACACGTGCCGGCCGAGCTCGCGGGCCGCGGCGGCGCACTCCCGGACGGCGGAGAACTGCGGGCGGCCGACGCCCGTCATCATCCGCGTCGTGCACATCGCGCCCGGGCCGACGCCGACCTTGACGATGTCGGCGCCCGCCTCGACGAGCGCGCGGGTGCCCTCCGCGGAGACCACGTTGCCGGCCGCGATCGGCACGCCGCCCGCGACCCGGCGCACCGCGGCGAGCGCGTCGAGCATCCGGTCCTGGTGGCCGTGCGCGGTGTCGACCACGAGGACGTCGACGCCCGCCTCGACGAGGCGCGCGGCCTTCTCGGCGACGTCGCCGTTGACCCCGACGGCGGCGGCGATCCGCAGCCCGCCCGACGCGTCGACCGCCGGGCGGTAGAGCGTCGCCCGCAAAGCGCCGGTGCGCGTCAGCACGCCGACCAGCCGCCCGGCGTCGTCGACGCCGACCGCCACCGGGGCGCGCGCGGCGTCCAGGGCGTCGAACGCCTTCCGCGGGTCGATGTCGGCGGGGACGACGACCTCCACGGGCCGCATCACCTGCTGGACCTGGGCGAAGCGGTCGACGTCGGCGCAGTCCTCGGCGGTCACCACGCCCACGGGGCAGCCGTCGGTCACCACCACGGCGACGCGGTGCGCCCGCTTCGGGATGAGCGCGAGCGCCTCCGCGACGGTCGCGTCCGGCGCCAGCTCGATCGGGGTGTCCAGGACCAGGTGCCGTCGCTTGACCCAGCCGACGACGTCGGCGACGACCGGCACCGGGATGTCCTGCGGGATCACCACCAGCCCGCCGCGCCGGGCCACGGTCTCGGCCATCCGCTTGCCCGCGATCGCGGTCATGTTGGAGACCACGATCGGCAGCGTCGCGCCGGTGCCGTCGCTGGTGGCGAGGTCGACGTCGTACCTGCTGGCCACCGCCGAGTGGCGCGGCACCATGTAGACGTCGTCGTAGGTCAGGTCGTACGGGGGGGTCGCACCGTCAAGGAACTGCACGTAGCAGAAATCTACCGGGTCTCTGGCAGGTTGGAGCCATGCAGCCGCAGGTGGACCAGGTCGAGCCGGGTGTCCCGGAGGAGCTGGCGGCGTCGGTGCGCCGCGCCTTCGAGGAGTCGTACGGCGGCCCCCCGGCGCGGGTGGGCCGGGCCCCCGGGCGGGTCAACCTGATCGGCGAGCACACCGACTACAACGGCGGGCTGGTGCTGCCGGTCGCGCTCCCCCACGCGACGTACGCCGCGCTCGCGCCGCGCACCGACGGCCGGGTCCGGATCGACAGCCGGCAGGCCGAGCCTTGGGAGGGCACCCTCGACGACCTCGCCCCCGGCGGCCCGTCCGGGTGGGCGGCGTACGCCGGCGGCGTGCTGTGGGCCCTGCGTGAGGCGGGGCTCGGGGTCGAGGGCGCCGACGTGTACGTCGACGGCACCGTGCCGCTCGGTGCCGGGCTGTCCAGCTCCGCCGCGCTCGAGTGCGCCGTCGCCGTCGCGGTCGCGCCGGACGCCGACCGCGCCGACCTCGCCGCCGCCTGCATCCGCGCCGAGACCGAGGTCGCGGGCGCGCCGACCGGCGGCATGGACCAGCACGTCGCGCTCCTCGCGCGGGAGGGCCACGCCCTGCTCATCGACTTCGGCGCCGACGAGACCCGGCAGGTGCCGCTCGACCTCGCGGGCCGCACCCTGCTGGTCACCGACACCCGGGTCAGCCACGCGCTCACCGACGGCGGCTACGGCTCGCGCCGCGACGACTGCGAGGAGGCGGCCCGGCTGCTCGGCGTCCCGTCGCTGCGCGAGGCCACCCTCGACGCGGTCGAGGGCATCGCGGACGAGCGGGTCCGCCGCCGGGCGCGTCACGTGGTGACCGAGATCGCCCGGGTCACCGAGACGGTCGACGCCCTGGAGCGTGGCGACTGGGACGCCGTCGGCGCGACGTTCCGGCGCTCGCACGCCTCGATGCGCGACGACTTCGAGATCTCCACCCCCGAGCTCGACGCCGCGGTCGCGATCGCGGTCGAGGCCGGCGCCCTGGCGGCCCGGATGACCGGCGGCGGGTTCGGGGGCTCGAGCGTCGCGATCGTCCCCGACGAGCGGGTGGCCGCGGTCGCGCGGGCCATCGACGCGGCGTTCGTGCTGGAGGGCTTCCGGGCGCCGGCGCACCTCGTGGCGACCCCGTCCGGGGGCGCCGGCCTGGTCCCGCTCCCGGCCTAGCGCCGGACGCAGACCAGGAGGACTCAGGTCGAGGAGACCCCGATCCGGCCCTCCCGGAACGCCTCCACGAAGAGCGCGTGGTCGGCGCGCACGCGGTCGGCGTACGCCAGGCCGAAGTCGGTGACCCAGGCGGTGAACTCGCGCCGCCGCCCCTCGAGGCTCGCGACGAGCGCCTCCTCGACCTGGAAGTCGACCAGGTCCTGGTCGCTGTCCTCGTCGGACGCGCAGTGGATCTTGGCGGTCGCTCGACCGAGCAGGTCCACGACCTTCGCGATCTCGTCGGGCTCGGTCAGCCCCACCCAGTCGAGGTCGACCTCGTAGGGCGAGATCTCGCTGACCACGTAGCCGGTGCCGTCGATCTCGGTCCAGCCCAGCAGCGGGTCGGTGTGCACCTGCAGGGCCCGTTGGCTGACCACGGTGCGGTGCCCCTCGTTCTGGAAGAACGCGTCCACCGACGCGGTGTCGACGAACCGGCTGATCGCCGGCACGTTGGCCTGCTTCATCGACAGCACCACGTCGTTGTCGAGGGCCTGGCTGGTGCCCTCGATCAGCAGGTTGTACGCCGGCAGGCCGGCCGACCCGATGCCGAACCCGCTCTTGCCCACCACGTCGCGCAGGTCGTAGAACAGCGCGCGGGGCGAGCGCTTGTCCTCGGGGATCGAGTCCAGGTACCGCTCGTAGGCGCGCACCACCTTGGCGTGCTCGCGCTTCGAGAGCCGGCGCACGTGGTCGCCCTCGCGGAAGCGGCGTACGCCGTCGACGCGGAGGGTGGAGGCGTCGAGCAGGTCCGCGCGCCGCCGCTGGCGCGCGGAGACGAGCGCGGCGTGGATCGGGCCCTCGGTGTTGTCCAGGTGCAGCGCGAACTCGTAGGCGTCCTCGTCGCTGCCGGCGTACTCGTCGACCTGGGCGAGGTAGGCCCGCACGTAGCGGCCGAGGAGGCGGCGCACGTCGTCCTCGGGCAGCGCCTTCTGCCAGCCGACCAGCGCCAGCGACGCCGCGAACCGCTGCAGGTCCCAGGTGAAACGCCCCAGGTAGGCCTCGTCGAAGTCGTTGACGTCGAAGACCAGCCGGCCGTCGGAGTTGAGGTAGGTGCCGAAGTTCTCGACGTGCAGGTCGCCGTGCACCCAGATCCGGCCGCTGCGCGCGTCGGCGTACGGGTCGTCCTGGCCGGTGACGTCGGCGTAGAACAGGCACGCGGTCCCGCGGTAGAAGGCGTGCGGGTCGGAGGCCATCGTGCGGTACTTCCCGCGGAAGGCGACCGGGTCGGCGGCCATCAGCGGGGCGAACGCGTCGTCCAGCGTCGCGATGATCAGATCGCTGCGCTCGCTCCGCTCGCTCTCGCCGGACATCAGAGCGCCCTCGTCGGCACGGCGGCCGCGGTCCCGGGGGCGCTCAGGCCGGCCGCCCGGAGCTCGAGGTCGGCGAGCCGGGCGATCACGTCGGCGTCGCCCCGGCGCCACGCCCCGGCGGGGTCGTCGGTGACCTTGGCCAGCACGTGCAGCGGCTGGTTGCCCATCGCGCGGAGCGCGAACAGCTCGAGGTCGGCCGGCCCGTCGAGGAACCGCTGGCCCGCCGTGGACTCCAGCACCCAGCGCACCCGGCCGGGCAGGTAGATCACCGCGAGCAGCAGGACCGGGACCACCGCGATGCCGAGCCCGAGCCAGAACGCCAGCGACTCCACGGCCTCGACCGACGCGCGGCCGGCCTCGGCCAGCGAGTCGGCGGCGCCGGAGGCCTGGTCGAACGGGGTCGCCGCGCCGTCCCCGACGTACGGCACGCCGCCGAGGAAGTCGCCGGCGTCGGACAGGGAGTCGGAGAGGCTGCCGGCCGAGGACTCCGCCTTCAGCCCGGGCGCGGCGAGCGCCATCACCCCGTCGTGGACCTTGGTGCCGGCCCAGATCCAGGTCAGCACCCAGGCCACGAACAGGGCGTCGAGCAGGAGCTGGAGGGAGAACCTCGTCGAGCTGTCGGCGTACACCTTCATGGCGGGGACGGTGCCCGTACCTGAGCCCCCGTACTCACGCTCGACCGGGTACGTCGGCGGATTCGCGTCGCCGGCCGCCCGGCCAGGCTGGTCCCATGAGCACACCGACCCAGACCCGCAACACCACCGCCTTCTTCGCCCAGGCCGGCATCTCCTTCGCCGTCGCCCTCGCCGCGCTGCTGCTCGCGGTCCTCTACCTGCCGGTCGACCCGTGGACCCGGGCGTTCCTCGCCGTCACCACGCTGTGGCTGACCACGTCGGCGTTCACGCTCGCGAAGTGCATCCGCGACGCCCAGGAGGACCAGTACGTCGTCTCGCGCCTCGACCAGGCGCGGGTGGACAAGCTCCTGGCCGACCATGATCCCTTCCGCAGCGTGTCCTGAGCCCAGACGGGGTAAGGGATTCACGACATCCTGGACGCCCAACGAAAGGTTGCACCCGTGGCCCGCAAGAACCCCCTCGGCAAGCTCGTCGACGCCGCAGTCGAGACGGTCAAGGACCCGATCGGCACCGGTCAGAAGGTGGTGGGCCACGCAGTCGGGCAGGCCTGGGGCGTCGCCTCCGGCACCGTCAGCACCGTCACGGGCCTGGTGGCCGGCCAGAAGAAGCCGGTCGCGCCCACCGCGGAGCCCACCGGCAAGATCACCGAGAAGACCGCCGAGCCCGGGCCCGGCACCGCCGGCGCCCCCGTGCCGGCCGCCGGCGCCAAGGCGATCAAGGTCGCGGCGCCGTCCCGGCCGCACGGTGACCCGGTGAAGCCGATGAAGACCGCCAAGGCCGCCACGCCGGCGAAGAAGACCGCCAAGAAGGCGGACCCCAAGGCGGCGGCGAAGGCCGCACCGAAGGCCGCACCGACGCCGAAGGCGAAGGCCGCCTCGGCCGACGAGCCGGTGCGGGTCCCGGTCGAGGACGTCGCCACCAAGGTGGTCAAGGAGGCCGCGACCAAGGCGACGACCGCCAAGGGCTCGGTCGCCAAGGCCGGCACCAAGCGCGGCGCGGCCGCGAAGAAGACGGCCAAGAAGACCGCGCCCGCGGCGACCAGCATCGACGCCGCGGCGGACGCCTCCGACGTCGACGTGACCCCGGCCGACATCGCCTCGGCGATCAAGAAGGCGCCTGCCAAGAAGGCGGCGAAGAAGGCTCCGGCCGCGAAGAAGACCGCGGCCGGGACGACGCCGCTCTCCGCGGCCGAGCTCGCCGGTGGGGCCGGCACCGAGACGATCACCTCCGCCGGCACCCGGGGCGCCGACGTCGCCACCAACCCGGACACGACCGCGACCGACCTCCAGCAGGTCGGGACCGAGCCGCTGCTCGACCCCGCCACGGTCAAGGCGGTCACCAGCGAGGCCGAGACCATGAGCAGGGCGGCCGACCCCGACAAGGGCTGAGCCCGCGCCCGTCGTACGACGAACGCCCCCGTCTCCCGTGAGGGAGGCGGGGGCGTTCGCCGTGTGCGGCGGTGCCGGGTGCGGTTACTTCAGCTCGGCGCTGGTGAGCCCCAGGACCCGGCGGGCGACGATGAGCTGCTGGATCTGCTGGGTGCCCTCGAAGATGTCGAGGATCTTGGAGTCGCGCGACCACTTCTCGAGCAGCTCGGCCTCGCTGTAGCCCAGCGTGCCGGCCAGCTCGACGCAGCTGAGCGTGACGTCGGAGCCCACCCGGCCGGCCTTCGCCTTGGCCATCGAGGCCTCCAGCGAGTTGGGCTGGCGGTTGTCGGCCATCCAGGCCGCCTGGAGCATCAGCAGCCGGGCGCCCTCCCAGTCGGCCTCGAGCCGCAGCAGGGTCGCGGCGGCCGCCGACTGGGCCGCTGCGGGGCGGTCGTAGTCGACGACGACGCCGGCCTGCTCCAGCAGGTCGCGGGTGAGGTCGAGGGCCGCCTTCGCGCAGCCGACCGCCATGGACGCGACCAGCGGGCGGGTGTTGTCGAAGGTCGCCATCGCCCCGGCGAAGCCCTGCTTGGGGTCGACCTCGGGCGAGCCGAGGAGGTTCTCCTTCGGCACCCGGCAGTTCTCGAAGATGATCGTCGCGGTGTCCGAGGCCCGGATGCCGAGCTTGTGCTCGAGCCGGTCGACGCGCATGCCCGGCGTCCCCTTCGGCACCACGAAGGACTTGATCGCCGCGCGGCCCAGGGACCGGTCCAGGGTCGCCCACACCACGATGTGGTCGGCGCGGTCGCCGGCCGTGACGTAGATCTTCTCGCCGTTGAGGACGTACTCGTCGCCGTCCAGCACCGCCGTGGTCTTGATGTTGGCGGAGTCCGAGCCGGTGCCGGGCTCGGTGATCGCCATGCCGGCCCACACGCCGTCGAACCGCTCGTGCTGCTCCTGGTCGGCGACCGAGGCGATCGCGGAGTTGCCGAGGCCCTGGCGGGGCATCGAGAGCAGCAGCCCCACGTCGCCCCAGCACATCTCGGCGATCGACATCACCGAGGCGAGGTTCGCGCCGTTCTTGACGCCGTCGCTCTCGGCGGGCGTCTCCTCGCGGCGTACGCCAGCCGCGCCGGCCCCCTCGCTGGCGCCGGACTCGGCGAGCCCGTCGATCATCGCGGCGAGCATGTCGAGTTCCTGCGGGTACGTGTGCTCGGCGAGGTCGTACTTGCGCGAGATCGGCCGCAGCATGTTCATCGCGACCTGGTGGGCCTGGCCCGCCAGGGTGCGGAACTTCCTCGGGTCGTCCAGGGAGATCATCGGCGGGGCCCCCGTTCGGAGCGGAGCGGAGCGAGCCTTCGAATGGGGTGCTTCATCAGACCATCACCACGCCTTCCATCACTCCGACGGCCCGCAGGTCGCGGTACCACCGCTCCACCGGGTGCTCCTTGACGAACCCGTGTCCCCCGAGCAGCTGCACGCCGTCCAGGCCGATCCGCATGCCCTTGTCGGCGCAGAGGCGCCGGGCCAGCGCGACCTCGCGGGCGAAGTCCTTGCCCGCCGCGGCGCGGGAGGCGGCCTTCCAGGTGAGCAGCCGCATCGCCTGCAGCTCGATCGCGATGTCGGCGACCATGAACGCCACCGACTGGCGGTGGGCGATCGGCTCGCCGAACGCCTCGCGCTCCTTGACGTACGGCGTCACGTAGTCGAGGACCGCCTGGGCGGTGCCGACGGCGAGCGCGCACCAGGCCAGCCGGGAGAGCCGCACGCACTCGGCGTACGTCGTGCCGTCGGTCTCGCCGAGCACGCTGCCCTCGGGGAGGGTGACGTCGGTGAGCACCAGCCGGGTCATGGCGGCGGCGCGGACGCCCATGCCGGGGTCGGCGACGACCTCGAGGCCGGGGGTGCCGGACTCGACGAGGAAGAGCACCGGCTTCCCGTCCAGGCGCGCCCCGACGACGAACAGCTCGGCCTCGGCGCCGCGCGGCACCGCCGACTTCACGCCGTTGAGGACGTAGCCGCCGCTGGTGCGCTCCGCGGTGGTCGAGGGCTCGAGGGCGTCGAAGAGCACGGTGGGCTCGGACAGTGCGAGCGCCGCGGCCGGCACCTCGGCCTCGCTGAACGCCGGGAGGTAGGTCTGCTGCTGGGACTCCGAGCCCCAGAGGCCGAGCGCGGTCGCGACCGCGCCGGGGGCCAGCGAGGCGACGGCGAGGCCCATGTCGCCCTTGGCGAGCGCCTCGGCGACCAGCGCGCCGGCCATCGCCGAGCGCTCCTCGGAGATGCCGCCGAGCGCCTCGGGGACGCCGAGGATCGGCAGCCCGACCTCGAGCCCCGCCTTGAGCACGGCCTCGGGGGCCGCGCACGCCTCGTCCGCCTCCGCCGCGGCGGGGCGCAGGACCTCGTCGGCGAGCTCGGTGACCACGTCGACGAGCATCTGCTCGTCCTCGGTCGGGGTGAGGTCGAAGACGCCGCGGCCGGCCGTGGGGGTCGGGCGGGCGCCGGGGCTGCCCTTCCGCCCGGCCCGCGCGAAGCCGCGGCTCGCGGCGGTGACGGTCTTGAACCCGCTCCGGGTCGTGGTGAAGACCGCCTGCTCGGCCTGCTTGCGCAGGCCGACCCGGTCCAGGACGTCGCTCTGGGCGAGGCGGTTGAGCGCGGCGACGGCGTACCCGATCGGGTCGCGCGTCTCCTTCGACGACAGCCCGTGCTTGCCGCCGGGCCTGAGGCTCTGGATCAGGGACATGGCACCAAGGTAACTCTGAGTTACACACCGGGCTACAGCACTGCTCCGTGGGCCGGGTCACACGCCCCCGATGGCCTACGATTCTCGCCGTGTCCGATCACCCCGAGCCCCCCGAGCACGCGCCGTACGGCCCCCTCCCCGAGGGCGGCACCGTCCGCCCGATGACCCGCTGGGGCACCCCCGTGATGCACCACCCCCAGGCCCCCGTCACGGCGTACGACGAGGAGCTGCGGTCGCTGGTCGCCGACATGGTCGCGACGATGTACGCCGCGGAGGGCGTCGGGCTCGCGGCGTGCCAGATCGGCGTGGACCGCGCGGTCTTCGTCTTCGACTGCCCCGACGCGAGCGGCGAGCGCACGGTCGGCGTCGTCTGCAACCCGGTGCTCACCCTGCCCGAGGGCAAGGACCGCCAGCTCGACGTCGCCGAGGAGGGCTGCCTGTCCTTCCCGGGCGCGTTCGTCGACTGTGCCCGCCCGGACACCGCGACGGTCACCGGCACCGGCCTGGACGGGACGCCGGTCACGTTCACCGGCGACGGCCTGCTCGCCCGGTGCCTGCAGCACGAGACCGACCACACCCTCGGCACCGTCTTCGGCGACCGGCTCCCGATCAAGCAGCGCAAGAAGCTGCAGAAGGCCCACGACAAGGCCGCGGACGAGTACCCCCCGGACTGGCCCGCGTGAGCCCGCGGGTCCGCATCGTCCAGCTCTCCCCCGAGGCGCTGCGGGCCCTGGCCGACGGCGACCTGGCCGCGGCCGCGCCGCTGGCACCGGTGCCGCTCACGCCGTGGCTGGTCTCCGCGGAGCGGATCGGCACCTGGCGGATGCGTGCCCGGCAGGCCGTGGAGTCACCCGAGGACCTGCCCTGGATCACCGGGATCGTCCGCGACGAGGCCGCGGGGCTGACGGTCGGCGCGGGCGGATTCCACGCCGCCCCCGACGAGCGGGGCATGGTGGAGGCGGGGTACGGCGTGGACCCGGCGTACCGCCGCCGGGGCTACGCCCGCGCCGTCCTCGAGGGCCTGATCGAGCGGGCGCGCGCGGAGCCCTCGGTCACCGTGCTGCGGCTGACCATCTCCCCGGAGAACGAGCCGTCCCTGGCGCTGGCGCGGCAGTACCCGTTCGTCGTGGTGGGCGAGCAGTGGGACGAGGAGGACGGGCTCGAGACGATCTACGAGCTCGGCGTCTGAGCGGGGAAGGCCTCTCCCCCGCCGGCCGCGAGGTGCTCGGCGACCACCCGGAGGTGCTCGGCGACGAGGTCGTCGTCGAGGGGCGGCAGCACGTCGTCCCAGAACGCCAGCATCGCGCCGCGGCCCTGCATCATCCCGGCCGGGCGGGCCAGCGCCCAGAGGTGGAAGTGCTCGCTGCCGTCGCCCCAGCGGCCGAAGTGGCACCGGGCCACGCCGGGGATCGCCTTCACCGCCGCGCTGACCCGCTGCATCAGCGGGCCCAGCCCGGCCAGCAGGTCCACCGGGGCGTCCTCGAGCCGCACGTGCTCGTGCGGCGCGATGCCCCCGACGTACGGGATCCCCATCGGCGCGAAGCCGGCCCGGACCTGCCAGGTGCCGTCGGACCAGATGGTGTGGGGCGAGGGCCGGCAGTGCGGGCACTCCGAGCGGTCCAGCTCGCCGGCGCGGGGCGCCTCGGGGACCAGCATCGGCTCGAGCTTGCTGAGGACGGCGTCCTCGAAGCTCGAGAACCGGTCCTCGACCAGCGGGCGGGCGGAGAGGCGCTCCCCGATCGGGAGCCTGCGGTGGTACGGCGAGTCGGCCGGCTGCTGGTCCATGGCGGGACGGTACGACGTCAGCGGCGCGCGGTCACGTAGCAGGCCACCGCGGTCGCGGCGGCGACGTTGAGCGAGTCGATCCCCGCCGCCATCGGGATGATCGCGCGGCGGTCGGCGGCCTGCTCCCAGCGGGCGGAGAGGCCGTGGCCCTCGGAGCCGAGCACCAGCGCGACCTTGTCCAGGCCGGCGACGGCGTGCTCGATCTCGGTGGCGTCGTCGGCGAGGGTGAGCGCCACGGTCGTGAAGCCGGCCGCGGACAGCGACGGCAGGGCGTCGTACCAGTCGGGCAGGCGGGTCCACGGCATCGTGAAGACCGCGCCCATCGCCACCTTCACCGCCCGCCGGTAGAGCGGGTCGGCGCACCGGGGCGCCAGCAGCACGGCGTCGAAGCCGAGCGCGGCGCCGCAGCGCAGGATGGCGCCGACGTTGGTGTGGTCGACGATCTCCTCCAGCACCAGGACCGAGCGGGCCCCCTCGAGCACGTCCTCCACCGACGGCAGCGGCCGCCGCTCGAGCGAGGCCAGCGCGCCGCGGTGCACGTGGAAGCCGGTCACCTCCTCGGCGAGCGCCTCGGAGACCACGTAGCAGGGCGCGTCGGTGCTGGCCAGGACGTCGGCGAGCCCGTCGAGCCAGCGCGGCGCCATCAGGAACGAGCGGGCGGCGTACCCGGCCTCGACGGCACGGCGCACCACCTTCCCGCCCTCGGCGAGGAACAGCCCGTGCTCGGCCTCGAGGTGCTTGCGGAGCTCCACGTCGCGCAGGTCGCGGTAGTCGGCCAGGCGCGGGTCCGCCGGGTCGTCGATCTCGACGAAGGTCGCCATCAGTGCGTGCCCATCAGTGGTCGGCGAAGTGCTCGGGGTGGGCGACGGCGACCACGTCGCCGACCACGATGATCGCCGGCGGGCGCACGTCCTGCGCCGCGAGCTCCTCCGCGAGGGTGCCGAGGGTGGCCAGGACCGTCCGCTCGGCCGGCATGGTGCCGTCGCAGACCACCCCGACCGGCGTGCTCGGGTCACGACCCCCGTCGAGCAGCGCCGTCGCGATCGCGGGAGCGTTCTCGACGGCCATCATCAGCACCAGTGTGCCGGTCAGCTGCGCGACGGCGGGCCAGTGGGTGAGCGACTCGGGGTGCCCGGGCGGGAGGTGCCCGGAGAGCACCGTGAACTCGTGGGCGACACCGCGGTGGGTGACCGGGATCCCGACGACGGCGGGGACGCCGACCGGGCTGCTGATCCCGGGGATCACCGTGACCGGCACACCCGCCTCGCGGCAGGCGAGGACCTCCTCGTAGCCGCGCCCGAAGACGAAGCTGTCCCCGCCCTTGAACCGGACCACGCGCTTGCCGGCCAGCGCGCGCTCCACGATGACCCGGTTGATCTCCTCCTGCTGGGCGCTGCGCCCGCGGGGCAGCTTCGCGACGTCGACGAGCTCGACGTCGGCCGGCAGGTCGCCCAGGAGCTCGCGCGGCGCCAGCCGGTCGGCGACCACGACGTCGGCGTCCATCAGCGCCTTGCGGCCGGCGATGCTGATCAGCTCGGGATCGCCCGGCCCCCCGCCGACGAGGACCACCCCGGGCGTGCGGTCCCGCTGCCGACGGGCGGCGATGGTGCCCTCGCGCAGCTGCTCGACGATCTCGTCGCGGATCCGGGCCGAGCGCTGCGGCTCGCGGTTGCCGAGCACCGCCACGGTGACGCCGTCGTGACGGCCCGTGGCCGGCGTCCACGCGGTGGCGCGGGTGCCGTCGTCGGAGCGGACGCAGAACACCCGGCGTACCTCCGCCGCGGCGCTGACCTGCTCGTTGACCGCACCGTCGTCGGTGGCGGCGATGCAGTACCAGGTGTCGTCGAGGTCGGTGTCCTCGAAGCCCCGCTCGTGCCAGGTCACCTCGCCGGCCCCGGCCAGCCCCTCGATCGCGGGCGTCACCTGCGGCGAGACGACGTGCACGTCGGCGCCGGCGGCGATCAGCTGCGGTACCCGGCGCTGGGCGACGTGCCCGCCGCCGACGACCACCACGCGTCGCTCGGAGAGCCGCAGGCCCGCGGGGTACGTCGGCAGCTCGTCGTCCACCTCCCCATCATCCCGTGTGGGGTCGGCCGGGGGTGGGCACGGGTTCAGCGACCGGACTAGGTTCGGACCGACCGCCCCCTGCGATAGGAGCACGATGAGCCTCGAGCGCCCCGTCAGCCCCAACCCGTACGACCTGCTGCCGCCCGTGCCGACGTTCACCGTCACCAGCGAGGACGTGACCGACGGGCAGCCGCTCAAGGACGACCAGGTCGCCAGCGGCGGCGACCGCTCGCCCCAGCTGTCCTGGAGCGGGGCGCCGGAGGGCACGAAGAGCTACACCGTCACCTGCTTCGACCCCGACGCCCCGACCCCGAGCGGCTTCTGGCACTGGGTCCTGGTCGACCTGCCCGCCGACGTCACCTCGCTGGACGCCGGCCTGGGCGTCGAGGGTGCCGAGCTCCCCGGCGGCGCGTTCATGTGCCGCAACGACGCCGGCTCGAAGGCGTTCACCGGTGCCGCTCCCCCGGAGGGGGACCAGGTGCACCGGTACTTCTTCGTCGTGCACGCGGTGCAGGAGGAGACGCTCGGGGTGGACTCCGACGCCTCCCCGGCCGTCGTCTCCTTCAACCTCGCGTTCAAGTCGATCGGCCGGGCGATCCTCCACGGGACCTACCAGCACTGAGCCGCCTCGGCGGCCGGTCGGCGGCATCCCGCAGCACGGCGGTGACCGTCTCGTGGGCACACAGCCGGTTGGCACCGATCCCCCCGGACGGGCCGCGCTTGATCCACCCGGTGACGTAGGTGCTCGGGACGAGCGAGCCGGTCACGGGGTCGACCACGCGCCCTGCCTGGTGGGGGATCGTGCCGGTGACGTCGTCGAAGGGCAGGCCCGCGACTGGGGTGCCGCGGTAGCCGATGGAGCTGAGCACCAGTCCGGTGGTGACGTCCACGGCCGCCTCGAAGCCGCTGACCTCGAGCCGTGCCGTCCCGATGCGACCGCCCGGCGCCGCGCGGAAGCTGGTCGCCCTGCTCCCGAACAGCAGGGTGAGGCAGCGCTCGGTCGGCGGCTCGGACAGGGCCGCCACCGGCTGGGTCGGGACGCCCGCCAGCCAGGACGCCTTGGAGGCCGGCCCGGCGGTCCCGATCTCGGCCACGACGCCAGGCGTCTCGACCACGACGAGCCGGAAGTCCGCGTGCTGCTGCAGCGCGATCAGCTCACCACGGCTGTACGACGCGTCCGCCGGACCCCGGCGGCCGGCGATCACGACCTGGCGCACCCGGCTCTGACGCAGGGCGGCGAGTGCGTGCGGGGCGATGTCGGTCGCGGCGAGGCGGTCGGGATCGGACAGCAGGATCCGCGCGCAGTCGAGGGCGACGTTGCCGGTGCCGATGATCGTGACGCGCTCGGTCGAGAGGTCGACGGCGTCCTGCGGAACATCGGGATGCCCGTTGTACCAGCCGACGAACGTACGCGCCGACAGCGAACCGACCAGCTCCGCGCCGGGAACGTCCAGTCGCCGGTCGGCTGAGGCACCGACGGCGTACACGACCGCGTCGTGCCGCTCCTGCAGCTCGGCGTGGCTCACGTCGGTGCCGACCTCGGTGCCGAGGCGGACCCGGACCCGGGGGTTCAGGTGGTGCGCGGCGAACCGCTCCGCCATCCGGCGGGTCGCGAGGTGGTCGGGGGCCACGCCGTACCGCAGGAGCCCGCCAGGGCGCCCGAGGCGTTCATAGACAGTGACCCGGGTGTTGGTGGTGAGGAGCGACTCGAGGGCGTACCCCGCGGCCGGACCGGAGCCGACGACAGCCACGTCCAGGGGCCGACGCCCCGACGGCAGGGAGGTCGGGAACGCCGGCGGGTCCCACTCGAGGGCCTGCTCGTCGTCCGCGTAGTAGTCGGCGTTGATCTGCGCATACGCCCGGTCCGACCCCACGAGCCGGTCCACGGGGAAGATCGCGTCGGTCGGGCACACGTCGGCACACGCCCCGCAGTCGATGCAGGTCTTCGGGTCGATGTGCAGCATGTCGGTGCTGCCGAACGCCCGCTCCTCGGGTGTCGGGTGGATGCAGTTCACCGGGCACACCGAAACGCACGAGGCGTCGGCGCAGCAGGTCTGGGTGATCGCGAAGGCCAAGGCGGCGTCCTTCTCGTGCTCGTGGGTGCGGGTGCTCCGGGCGCGCTGCTCGGCTCAGATCAGGTTGACGCGCTGGTAGATCCGCATCGCCGGCCGGCTGAGCAGCCCCACCTCGGCGAGGAAGTGCATGAGGTGGGAGCAGCTGTTGCGGACCATCGTCTTGTGGTGCTCGTTGCTGCGCGCCGCTGCGATGGCCGTCGTCGGGTCGAGCCCCGCGGCGGCGTACACGCCCTCGTTGACCATGTTCTTGACGATGAAGTACGCCGCGGCGGCGATCACGACGCTGCTGGTCCGCTTGCGCGTGGCGCTCGCCCCCGCCATCCGCTCACGGATCTCCTGGCGGGCGAACTTCATGTGCCGCGACTCCTCCACCACGTGGATCTGGCTGGTCCGGCGGACCAGGGGCAGGACGTTCTCGCCCCGCATCCAGTCGCGCTGCATGACGTCGAGGACCTCCTCGGCGACCAGGATCCCGCCGTACGCGGCTTCACCCCCGGCGGCGGACTTGAAGACCCGACCCAGCTCGATGCTCAGGCGGGTCGGGAAGTAGGCGTCGATCTCCAGCTTCTCGCACGCGCGGGCGAACATGATCGAGTGTCGGCATTCATCGCCGATCTCGGTGAGCGCGAACTGGAACTCGGCGTCGGCGTAGTTCTTGACGTATTGGTCGCGGAGCACCATCTGCTGCAGGATCATCTCGAACCAGATGCCGGTGCTCATGATCGACGCGACCTCGTGCCGGGTCAGCGTGACCCGCTGCTCCTCGGTCATCTCCTCCCACAGCGGCGTCCCGTAGAGCGTCGACCACTCGGGGTTCAGCCCGTAGTGGGCGGGGTCCAGCGGGGCGTCCCAGTCGACGTCGACGGCCGGGTCGTAGGAGAGCGCGGCCGCGGAGTCCAGCAGCCGGCGGGACACGTCCTCGTCGCCGCTCGTGACGGGGTCGGCGTGGTGCGTCAAGAGGGTCATGCAGGCCTCCGAGAGTCGTCCGCAGTTGCGGGTACGGACCGTACCCGCAAGGTGTACGGTACTCGATGTACCCATCACCGTGAACCCCCGCCCCACCGTCACCCGAGGATTACGATGGCAACCATGACCAGCGAGCCCGCCGCGGTGGACGGCCGCGCCGCGCGCTGGTCGGGCCAGCACGAGCGGCGCCGCGCGCAGTTCGTGGAGGCCGCCCTGGACGCGATCGCCGAGCACGGCCCGGACGTGTCCACCGACCAGATCGCCCAGCGCGCCGGGGTGGCCCGGACGCGCCTGTACAAGCACTTCGCCGGCGCCGCCGACCTCAACCGGTCGATCGCCGCCCGGGCCGTCGAGCTCGTGACCGCCGAGCTGGAGCCGGTGTGGAACCCCCAGGGCTCGCCGATGGAGATGATCAGCACCGCCGTCTCGACCCATCTGCGGTGGCTGACCGAGCACGGCAACCTGTACCGCTACCTGACCAAGCGCTCGCTGTCCGGATCGGCCGACGGTCCCGACGCGGTCACCGACGTCAAGAGCAGCATCGCCCAGCACCTCTCAGCGCTGTTCGACACCTACTTCGAGCTCCTCGGGATCGAGGGCGTCCCGGCCGAGCCCCTCGGCTACGGCCTGGTCGGGTACGTCGACGCGGCCGCCACCCGCTGGCTCGAGCGCCCCGGGGACGTGACCCTCGACGAGATGATCGACCAGCTCACCCGGGCCATCTGGGCGGTCCTCGACGAGATCCTCGAGCGGCACGGCATCGCGCTCGACCCCTCGGACCCGCTCCCCCTCTGAGCCCGTCATCCGCCCCTCGCGCGCACGCGGAACTCGTTCCCGTCCGGGTCGGCGAGCTCCACCGTGTCCGGCAGCTCGGTGAGCACGGTGGCCCCGAGCGCGACCAGCCTCGCCACCTCGGCGGGGTCGGTCGCCTCCAGCTCTAGCCGCTGCCGGTTCCGCCCGCGCTTCGAGTCGTACGGCGGCCCGCCCCACGAGACCTTGGTGCCGCCGTGCGGGGACTGGATCGCGGTCTCCTCGTCCTGGTCCCAGACGAGCGGCCACCCGAGCGCGGCGCTCCAGAACAGGCCAACGTTCCGGCTGCCGTCGCACGTGACCTCGCCGAGGCGACCGCAGCCCGCCAGGAACCCGTTGTCGGGCCCGATCACGCAGAACGCGCCGCCCACGGGGTCGGCCAGCACGACGTGGTCCTCCTCCGGGAGCTGGCCCACGTCGAGGTGCCGGCCGCCGAGCGCGAGCGCCCGCTCGATCGTCCGGGCCCGGTCGTCCTCGCTGGTGCTGGTCAGGTGGAGGTGCAGCCGGGCCGGGCCCTCGGGGTCCGTCGTACCCCCGCCGAACCGCAGTCCCACCTGCGTCGCGTCACCCGGCATCAGGACCCCGCCGTCGTCCTCGACGGCCGCGCGGCCGAGCAGGGCGCCCCAGAACGCCGCGGTCCGGGCCGGGTCGGGGACGTCGAAGGTCACCGCCACCAGGTGCACAGGCATCTGCCCAGGCTAGGTCCAGGGGGACGTCTCGGCGCCAAGTCTGAGGAGATGACGCGCTTCGCCGTCGACCCACCGACCTTCCTGAGGCTCGCGCGCGGCGACGAGCGACCGCGGCGACGCGGAGTACCTCGCCGTGGCCACGCTCCGGGCCGACCGGCTGGTCACCGCCGACGCCGGCCTCGCAGCCGCGGCCTCCGGCATCGTCCCGCTCGCCGGGTTCGAGGACCTGTTCCACGCCTGACGAGAGCGGACCGGGACTGTCGGTGGTCTGCTCTAGATTCGAAGACATGTTCGAACAGGGCGTCTCTGAGCTGGCGGGGTGGGTCACGGCCCTGGCCGATGCGCCCTCGGCTGGCTCGGACGCGGACCGGGTGGATCGGATCCGGCTCCTGGAGGAGCTGAAGTGCGCCGCGGAGGCGTTGCAGGCCCGCGACGCGGTCGACCTGGACGCCTCGGTGCGCCAGGTCCAGCGCGACGCGGGGGTCCCGGCGCGGCGGCTGGGTGAGGGGGTCGCCGCGCAGGTGGGGTGGCCGGCGGGTCTCCCCGGTCCGGGCCTCGAAGCTGCTGGGGTTTGCGAAGGTGATGACCGTCGAGCTGCCGCACACCGCGGAGCTGATGCGTCGCGGGCTGCTCTCGGAGTGGCGGGCCACGATCGTGGCCCGGGAGACCGGCTGCCTCGACCTCCAGGACCGCCGCGAGGTCGACCGGCTGCTGTGCGCCGGCGGGCCCGGGTACGCCCCGGCGATCGAGATGGGCGACCGGGAGCTCGCCGACACCGCCAAGAAGCACGCCTACCGCCTCGACGCCGCCTCGTTCACCGCCCGGGCCGCGAAGGCGGTCGAGGAGCGCACCGTCACGATCCGGCCCGCCCCGGACACGATGACCTGGGTCACCGCCCTGCTCCCGGTCGCCCAAGGCGTGGGGGTGTACGCCGCGCTCCGGGCCGCCGCGGACTCCGCCCGCGCGACCGGTGACCCCCGCAGCCGGGGGCAGGTGATGGCCGACACCCTCGTCGAACGCGCCACCACACGGCCGGGACCGAGGCTGCCGGACCCACGACCCTCCCGGTGGAGGTGCGGTTGGTGATGACCGACCGCACCCTGTTCGCCGGCGACGACGAACCCGCCCACCTCCTCGGCTACGGCCCCGTCCCCGCCGGCTGGGCCCGAGCCCTGGCCGCCGAGGCCCTGGACAAGGCGCAGCTGTGGATCCGGCGGCTCTACACCACCCCGGGCACCGGGACCCTGGTCGCGATGGACTCCACCGCCCGCTGCGCACCCACCGGGTTGGCCCGGTTCATCGAGACCCGCGACCTGGCCACCTGCCGCACCCCCTGGTGCGACGCCCCCGCCCGCGTGATCGACCACGTCACCGACCACCAGCACGGCGGACCCACCACCGGCCCCAACCTCCAAGACCTCTGCGAACGCTGCAACCTCGCCAAGCAGGCCCTCGGCTGGAGCGCCACCACCCGCGCCGGACCCGACGCCCGCGGCCGGCACGTCGTGGACTGGCGGATGCCCACCGGACACCAGCACCCCGCCCGGGCCCCCGACCTCCCCGGCACCGACCACACCCGACCACCCCTCGAGGCCTGGCTCCACGACGTCATCCTCGACCTCGCGGTCTGACTGGGTGTGTCCCTTGGCGGGCCGCGACGCCGGATCCGCCTACAGAACGTCTTTCGGCTCGCGTGGGACGATGCGGCCCGTGAACGAACGAGTCGATTCCGTCGACGGCGAGGATCGCGGATCCGCGCCGCCCGCGGTGCGTGCCAGTCCTTGGCCTGTGCGGATGGGCACCTTGCTCTTCCGAGAGGCCACGGAGGCAGACATCGAGGCTTTGCAGTCCATCCGCAATGACTCTGACGTCAACCGGTTCATGGTGCGCACCTACGTCGATCCAGACGATCTCAAGCACGAATGGCTAGGGGTGCCCGACAGCGCGACGGACTATTCCTGTGTCGTGGAGCGACATGGACAGGTCGTGGCCATGGGGTTCCTCGACATTGTCGATGGCGCCGGTCAGCCGGGCCACCCCACCGGCACCGACGGTGTGATCGGCTACATCGTGCATCCCGAAGCCGCTGGTCAGGGCGTCGGCCGTGCCACTGCTCGTGCCCTGCTGCAGGCGGCCTTCGACGGGCTCGGCCTGCGCCGGGTGACCGCCGGTGCGAATCTCGACAACGTCGCGTCTGTGCGTGTGCTCGAACAGGCGGGCATGCGCCGCGAGCGCCACGCGGTCGAGGCACTTTGGCACCGCGAGCTCGGATGGTTGGACGAGGTGGAGTACGCGATGCTCGAGCACGAATGGGGGGCGCGAACTCCGTAGGTTCACGCACCGTCATCCGAAAGGGGGCCAGTCCGCGCGGCTCCCGCGGTGCCTACGCAACTCGCCCCAGCCAAGAGGGACACACCCAGTGAGAGGCCTGTCCGCGACGTACGCCTACGCGGGATCGACGAGGCGGGCTGCCCGCTCGACGGCCGCGAGCGCGAGGTCGTCCCCGGTCCACGAGTACGTGTCGAGGGCGGTGTCGGCCAGCTTGATGACGTGCTCGTCGCCGTGCTGGGTGGCTCGGTCGAACGCGTCGGCGGCGGTCGCCGGGGGCGTGGGCGGTGCCGCACCGGTCGCGGGGCTGTAGGCGGCATGGATCGCGGCAGAGGCGGACCATGCGGCGGCGGCGCTGGCAGCCCACTGGTCGCCGGGCAGCGAGGGCAGGACGCGCAGGACTGCGTTCGGGGCCGTCGCCGCGTGGACGAGCATCACCGGATTGCCGTGGGCGTGGGTGGCGTATCGCCGTACGGCGGCGTTCACCACGTCGCGAAGGAATCTCTCCCCATCGGAGGAAGCCGCGATGGCTCGCTGTGCCTCGGCCCAGCCGTCCACGTGCTCCAGCTGCGCGAGCCGGGACCCGATCCCCCCGACCTGATGAGGAATCGACGGCACGGCCGCGACAGCGGCGTTCGCGCTGAGGGGACCGCCCGGGCTGGCGGCACCGGGCACCGGCTGCCAGCGCGCCGCCCAGTAGCCCAGCCCCTGAGCCAGCTCGGCGACCCGTGCCGGCGTCTCGCCCTCGTCGCGCAGGACACGGACCGCGTGCCCGACCCGGATCACTCCGTGCGTCGCTCCCGCAGCGATGCCAGGGACGAGCCGGGGCCACCAGGTGTGGAGCACGTGGGTCCAGGGATGCTCCCGGAGCTCCTCCTCGAACCAGCCGAGCCAGTCGCCCAACCGCTGTGGGTCACCCAGGGCCGCGCGCCAGTCATCGATCCTCCCGGACCGGCCGGGGGCGCCTTCCAGGCGCCGACAGTAGCCGTCGAGCCACGCGGAGATCCGGTCCTCGTGTCCATGGCGGGCGAGGGCCTCGGCTGCCATCGGGCCGTGGTTGCTCAGCCAGCCGTCGAACTCCGGTCCAGTGGACCGGAGACGGTCGTAGGCGTCGTCGAGGCCCGCGTGGGTCATGCCAGCATTCGACAACCTCCACCAGGGTCCAGGTCAAGAGCGTCAGCTGATCCACACCGGATCGGCGACGATCTCGCGGACCTGGTCCAGGGTGAGCGCGGGCTCGTCGGCCGGGTCGTGGACCGTGAGCGGGCGGTCCGCCCGGGTGCCCTCGGCGACGTAGAGCTCCACGTGCCCACCGTCGGGACCGGCAGCCACGGCCATGAAGTAGGTCCGGTCGGTGGGCTGCTCCCGACCGTCCACGATCGTCTCCTCGGCGTGCTCGGTGACGACGCCGACGAGCGTGCCGTCGTCGGACCGGATCTCCTCACAGGCCAGGTGATTGGTGAGCTCCTCGCAGGGCTTCACCGCCTGCATGGGCTCATTGGCTCCACCGCCGCAACGCCCCAGCCGGCTGACCTCTTCGAGGGTCCGCACCGGGCCCAGGACGCCCGGGGGCGGCAGCAGGGTGAGGCTGGCGAAGTCCGCGTCGTCGCCGGCGACCAGGTTGCCCTCCCACATGCCGGTCACGGGCTCCTCGGAATCGCCGATCCGGGTGCCCTCGGGCAGCAGGGCCGACAGGTCGGCCTGGATCTGCGTCGTGGGCTTGCTCCACCATCCGGTCCCCGTCGCGCCGCACTCGTCGACCGCGGCTCCCCCGGTGCCGGGCGGTGCGGTGGTGGGGCTCGCGGAGGTCGAGCTCGTGGCGGCGGGGTCCGCGGCCATCGTGGGTCCAGAGGGGTCCTGCCCCCGCTCCGGCCCGTCGGTGGCGAACGTCGGGACGGCGAGCACGAGGGCGGTGGCCGCGGCGATGCCGCCGGCGGCGTAGGACAGGCGGCGGCGGGTGCGCTGCCGACGTCCTCGCGCCATCGCGCGGGCGGCGACGTCGGGCGCGCGCAGACCGCCGACGGCGCGTTCCATCCGCTCGCTGAGGTGGGGGGCAGGTCCGTCGAAGGGGTCGAGGTCGTTCATCGGGCGCTCCTGGGGATGTCGAGGTCGTCGGCGAGCAGGTCGCGCAGCCGGCGCAGGGCCCGGCTGGCGCGGTTCTTCACTGCGGCCTCGGTGAGGTGCAGGTCCGCGGCCGTGGTCGTGACGCTGTGGTCGTGCCAATAGCGCAGGACCACCACGGCGCGGTCCAGCGGGGCGAGCTCGGCCAGGGCCGCCATCAGCGTGACCCGGTCGGCGAGGTCCTCCGACGGCGTGGCGGTGCCGGCGGCGTGGTGCTCGGGCAGCTCCCCCATGGGCAGCTCGCTGCTGCGGCGCAGTCGCCGTTCGGAGAGGAACGCGTTGAGCAGGATGCGGTGGGAGTAGGCCACCGGGTCGTCGGTGGTGCGGAGCCGGCGCCAGCCGGCGAACATCTTGGCGAGCGTGGTCTGCAGCAGGTCCTCGGCCGCGTGCGGCGAGGTGGTCAGCAGGTAGGCGCTCCGGTAGAGCCGGTCGGACTGCTGGGACACGAACTCGGTGAACTCAGCGTCGTCTCGCCTGCTCCCTCGCACGGTGCCTCCTTTCGATCGAGCGGGCCGTACGTAGAGAAGACGCGCCCAGGCGTCGATCTGGTCTCACCCGGCTTCGGACACGCTGGTCCGTGGACACAGCGCCTAGCCTGCCCCCGTGACCTGGGCCGACGTCATCGACAGCTACTGCGAGCGGACCGACGCGGGCTACTGGTCCGAGCCGCTCAACGCGCTGTCCAACCTGTCGTTCATCGTCGTGGCGGTGGTGACGTGGCGCATGGCACGCGCGGCCGATGACAGGCCCGCGCTCCTCCTGGCACTGTCCGCCGGCTCCATCGGTCTCGGGTCCTACCTCTTCCACACGCACGCGACCCGCTGGGCCCTGCAGGCGGACGTGTGGCCGATCAGGGTCTTCGTGCTCCTGTTCATCGGGTTCGCCGTGGTCCGCTTCTTCCACGCGCCGTGGTGGGCCGGCATGGCCGCAGCGGCCGGATTCGTCCTGGCGACCGTGGCGACCCTGGCGGCTGCCGGTGTCGTGGGCTTCACGGCGAACGGGTCGATCGGGTACGCCCCGATCCCGGCGGCCATGGCGCTCATGGCAGTCCTCGTCGCGCGCCGCGACCGCCGCGCCGCGCTCGGCATGCTCCTGGGCGCCGCGACCTTCGTCCTCTCCCTCGCCCTGCGGACCGTCGACCGCGAGCTCTGCGCGAGCCTGCCGCTCGGCACCCACGTCGGGTGGCACCTGCTCAACGGCGTGGTGATCGCCACGATGATCGTCGTGTTCATCGGACGGGGCCGAGTCGACGTGAGCGCGCAGCGACGCTCGCCCGGATCGGCTCGGCTGGTGGAGCGGGGCTGACGACCTGGCGTCAGGCCTGCGAGGCCCGGCGGAGCAGCTCCTCGAACGGCGTGGGGTCGGCGAGCTCGTCGTCGACCGAGCGCCGGCGGTGGGCCGTCCCGCTCGCGTCGACCTTGCCCGCGAGGGCGGCGAGCTCGCCGGCGGCGCGCTGGATGCGGTCCTCGAGACCCGCGTCGCCGAAGTCGTCGGTGGCGGCGAACACGCCGGTGGGGACCACGACCGCGCGCTGGTAGGAGAAGAGCGGACGCAGGGCGTGGTCCAGCACGAGGGAGTGGCGCGCCGTGCCGGCGGTCGCGGCGATCAGCACCGGCTTGCCGTCGAGCGCACCGGGCTCGAGGACGTCGACGAAGGTCTTGAACAGGCCGGAGTACGACCCCGAGTACACCGGAGTCACGACCACCAGGCCGTCCGCCCCGCGCACCGCCTCGATCGCCTCCGCCAGCTCGCCGGTGGCGAAGCCGGTCAGCAGGCGGTCGGTGAGCTGGTGGGCGAGGTCGCGCAGCTCGATCCGCGTCACCTCGGCCTCGCCAAGGGCAGCGGTGGTCGCCTCGGTGAGCCGGTCGGCCAGCAGGCGGGTCGACGACGGCACGCTCAGGCCGGCGCTGACCACGACGATCCCGGTCATGCCGACACCTCCTGCAGGGCCGCGGCCTCGGCCTTCGCCAGCAGCGAGGCGTGCGTGGGCGCGTCCGGCACGTGCGCGGGGCGACCCTCGGCGAAGCCGGCGCGCATCGCGGGCAGGATCTCGCCGAGCAGGTCGAGCTGCTCGAGCACCGTCTTGAGCGGCAGCCCGGCGTGGTCGACGAGGAACAGCTGGCGCTGGTAGTCCCCGACGTACTCGCGGAAGGACAGCGTCCGCTCGAGCACCTGCTGCGGCGAGCCGACGGTCAGCGGCGTGGCCTCGGTGAAGTCCTCCAGCGACGGGCCGTGGCCGTAGACCGGGGCGTTGTCGAAGTACGGACGGAACTCGTCCACCGCGTCCTGGCTGTTGGGCCGCATGAAGAACTGCCCGCCGAGCCCGACGATCGCGGTGTCGGCCGGTCCGTGGCCGTAGTGCTCGAAGCGGCGGCGGTAGAGCTCGACCATCTGCTGGGTGTGCGCGGCCGGCCAGAAGATGTGGTTGTGGAAGAAGCCGTCGCCGTAGTACGCCGCCTGCTCGGCGATCTCGGGGCTGCGGATCGACCCGTGCCACACGAACGGAGGTACGCCGTCCAGCGGGCGCGGCGTGGAGGTGTAGCCCTGCAGCGGCGTGCGGAACCGGCCCTCCCAGTCGACGACGTCCTCGGTCCACAGGCGGCGCAGCAGGCCGTAGTTCTCGACGGCGAGGTTGATGCCCTGCCGGATGTCCTTGCCGAACCACGGGTAGACCGGGCCGGTGTTGCCGCGGCCCATCATCAGGTCGACGCGGCCGTCGAGCAGGTGCTGGATCTTCGCGTAGTCCTCGGCGATGAGCACCGGGTCGGTCGTCGTGATCAGCGTGGTCGCGGTGGAGAGGATGATCCGCTCGGTCCGGGCGCCGATGAAGGCCAGCGTCGCGGTGGGGTTGGAGGCGATGAACGGCGGGTTGTGGTGCTCGCCGGTGGCGAAGACGTCGAGCCCGACCTCCTCGGCGTGCTGGGCGATCGCCACCGTCGCCTTGATCCGCTCGTTCTCGGTCGGCGTGCGTCCGGTCGTGGGGTCGGGGGTGACGTCCCCGACGCTGAAGATGCCGATCTGCACAGCTGCCTCCGGTTGTCGTTGAATCCCGAACTACGCCGTCAACCTCCCCGACGGGTCCGGTATTCCCCCGGCGCGGGGGTCACGGGGTCCGGGCGAGGATGAGGACGGCGCGGTCGTCGTCCCCGCGGTCGACCTTGCGGATGATCCGGCGGGCGGCGCCGTCGAGGCCGGCGGCCATCGCGTCGCGCCCGGTGGTACGCAGCCACGCGATGCCGGTGTCGAGGTCGTTGTCGCGCGACTCGACCACGCCGTCGGTGTAGAACATGAGCGCGTCACCGGGACGGAGCACGCCGGCGCTGGCGTGCAGGTCGGGCTCGGGGTCGATGCCGAGCATCGTCCCGCGGGCGTTGTCGATCATCCACTCCTGCGCCTGGGCGTCCCAGCGCAGCGCGGGCGGATGGCCGGCGCTGACGATGCCGTACTCCCCCGACCGCAGGTCGACCAGCACGTGCACCGCGGTCGCGAAGCTCTCGTCGGCCGTCTGGCGGAGCAGGAAGTCGTTCGCGGCCCAGAGCAGCTCGCGCTGCGGCAGGGCGCCGATCAGGCCGCCGAGGGCGCCCGAGAGCTGCAGCGCCCGCGGGCTGGCCGCGACGCCGTTGCCGCACACGTCGACCAGCACCATCTCGAACTGCTGGCCGTCGCGAGCCAGGTCGGCGACCAGGAAGTCCCCGGCGTACCCCACCCCGTGGGCGGCGATCATCGACGACTGCGAGCTCCAGCCCGGCGGCAGCGGCGGGATCGTGCCCTGGGCCTTCTGGAGCTCGCGCAGGTCGGCGAGCATCGCCTCGCCCAGCGCCGCCGGCAGCCCCGAGCGCTGGCGGCTGGACTGGAACAGGATCAGCGCGACCGAGAGCCCCAGCGTGACCAGGGCGGCGACCCGCGCGCCGCTCAGCGGGGCGCTGGTGAGCGTGGCCGTGACGGCGGCCGCCGAGGTGACCGCCGCCAGCACCGCGAGCGGCCGGAACCGCAGGAGCAGCATGCCGAGGAGCAACCAGAGGAAGTACGCCGTGATCGGCATCAGCGAGTAGTCGATCATCGAGACGACGAACGAGACCGCGACGCAGGTCAGCAGCACGTAGAGGACGAGCTTCTGGCTCTGGCGCGACCCGGTGCGCCAGCCCAGCACCCGCTCGTGGGCGTAGCGCGAGAACCGGTCGCTCCATCGGTCCAGCGCTCCGCTCACCTCGGGGAGCCTAGGGCACGTCGCCCCCCGCGCCCGAGCCATAGTGCTCGACGGCCGGGTCGCGGTGCAGCCCGCCGCTCATCGCGTACTCCTCCTCCGGGGAGAGCACCAGGCGGTGGCGTCCCCAGATCGCGAACAGCACCAGCGCCACGGCGTACAGCACCGCGATGGCGATGATCGCCTCCCGGAAGTCGGGATTCAGGAACAGCCCGACGAAGGTGACCGCGGCGATGATCCCCGCCACCACGGCGCCGGCGACGCCCACCGGGCTCTTGTACGGGCGCTCCGCGGTCGGGAAGTTCCGCCGCAGCAGCACGAAGGACACCATCTGCAGGATGTAGGCGAGGACCGCGCCCCAGACGGCGATGTTCAGCACGATCGCGTTCGCGGTCTCGGCGAGGTCGTCGCTGCGGGACGCGATGAAGTCGACCAGCACGAGGACGGCGAACCCGATCACGGCGCCGGCGACCAGCGCCGCGAACGGCGTCTTGCGCTCGCCCGTGACCGAGAGGAACTTCGGGTAGTAGCCGGCCCGCGAGAGCGAGTACATGTTCCGGCCGTAGGCGAACATGATCCCCTGCAGGCTGGCCAGCAGGCCGATGAGCGCGAAGACCGAGAGGGCCGCGGCCCAGTCGTCGGAGAGGAACGCGCGGAAGCCGTCGAGCAGAGGCTCGTCGGAGGCGCCGACCGCGGCGGCGCCGGTCACCGCCGGGTTGAGGAACAGCACCAGCGCGCCGCAGGCGACCAGGGTGATCAGGCCGATGATCCCGGCGCGCGGGATGTCGGTGGCCGGGTCGTGCGACTCCTCGGCGGCCAGCGGGAGCTCCTCGATGCCGAGGAAGAACCACATCGCGAAGGGCAGCGCGTACAGGACGCCCTCCCAGCCGAACGGAAGGAACCGGCTGTTGTCGCCCTCCGGCGCGATGTCGTCGAGCGAGCCGAAGTCGACGGCGTCCTGGGCGAAGGCGAGGACCGCGAAGAGCACCAGGATGCCGATCGAGATGACCGCGACGACGATCGCGAACTTGAAGGACAGCTCCGCCCCCACCGAGTTCAGGGTCACGAAGGCGACGTACAGCAGCAGCCACCAGATCCACATGTGGTCGCCGAGGTCCAGCCCGACGAGCTCGTCGGTGGCGGCGTTGGCGTACCCGGCGGAGAAGAGGACGATCACGCCGGTGGTGAAGACGTACTCGATGGTCTCGGCGAGGCCGGTGACGAAGCCGCCCCACGGGCCCATCGTCGCGCGGGCGAAGGAGTACGCGCCCCCGGTGTGCGGCATTGCCGCCGACATCTCTCCGATGGAGAAGAGCATGCCGAAGTACATGACGACGATGATCACGGCGGCGATGAGCAGGCCGCCCCAGCCGGCCTCGCCGATGCCGTAGTTCCAGCCCGAGAAGTCACCGGAGATGACGGCGGCCACGCCGATGCCCCACAGGCCCCAGAACCCGGCGCTGCGCTTGAGCTGGCGGGCCTCGAAGTAGCCCTCCGCCGCCTGTGAGTAGGTCACGCCCGGGCGGCGCTGCCGGCCCTGGGGGGTGCTGGTGTCCTCGGCCACGGTGGCTCCTCTCGTCGTCCTGGTCCCGGAAACTAGACCCGGGTGCGGATCGCTGTCGAGGGTCCGGCACGAAGAAGGTCTGAACTCAGACCAATATGTAACGCGCCGTTGACGCGGACGGGCGCCGACTCCGAGGATGTGCCGCATGACCGCCGCCCCCGCGTCCGGACTGCCCGAGGCGGTGCTGCGGCCGGTGCGCGGGCACCACGCCTTCGAGGCCTGCGTGGAGCGGCTGGCGACCGCGATCCGGCTGGGCGTCTACCCCCTGGGGTCGGTGCTGCCGCCCGAGCGCGAGCTCGCGGCGCGCCTGGAGGTCTCCCGGGCGACCCTGCGCGAGGCGATGGCCGCCCTCCGCCAGGCCGGACTGGTCGAGACCACCCGCGGCCGTGGCGGCGGCACCGTGGTCACCCTCCGCCCGCGTACGCCGTCCGCCCGCGCCGCCGCCCGGATCACCCCCGAGCGCCGGCGGGACTGGCACGACGCCCTGGAGTTCCGCCGCGTCGTCGAGCCGGGCGCCGCCGCGCTGGCCGCGAGCCTGCCGCCCGACCCGGCCGCCCGCCGGCAGCTGGAGCGCGCGCTCGAGGACGTCACGGAGTCCGGCAAGCCCGCGGCGCACCGGCAGGCCGACTCCCGGTTCCACCTGACGATCGCGACGCTGAGCGGCTCCCCGCGGATGGTGGAGGCGGTCACCTCGGTGCAGGCCACTCTGCACGAGATGCTGCTCGCGATCCCGGTCCTCGACGCCAACATCGCGCACTCCGACCGGCAGCACGCCGCCGTCGTCCGCGCGATCCTCGGCGGCCGGCCCGAGCTCGCCCGCCGGGCGATGGAGGAACACTGCGACGACACGGCCGCGCTGCTGCGCGGCCTGGTGGGCTAGGGAACGGGACGGGGATCGGGATGGACCTGCGCAACGAGCGGCACCTGGCGATGGACGACCTGGTCTGGCGGATCACGCAGGGCGAGATCGACACGGTGATCGTGGCGTTCGCCGACATGCAGGGCCGGCTCCAGGGCAAGCGCCTGCACGGGCGCTACTTCGCCGACCACGTGGTGGGCCACGGCACCGAGGGCTGCAACTACCTGCTCGCCGTCGACGTCGACATGAACACCGTCGACGGCTACGCCATGTCCTCGTGGGAGAAGGGCTACGGCGACATGGAGTTCGTCCTCGACGAGCGCACCATCCGGCTGCTCACCCACCTGCCCGCCACGGCGATGGTGCAGTGCGACCTGGTCTGGCCCGACCACACGCCGGTCGTCCAGTCCCCGCGCACCATCCTGCAGCGCCAGCTGGACCGCTGCGCCGAGCACGGCTGGGCGGCGGTGGCCGGCACCGAGCTGGAGTTCATCGCGTTCGACACCTCCTACGAGGCCGCCCACGACGCGGGCTACCGCGGCCTGACCTCGGCCAACCAGTACAACGTCGACTACTCGATCCTCGGCACCTCCCGCGTCGAGCCGCTGCTGCGCGCCATCCGCAACCACATGTACGACGCCGGGCTCGACGTCGAGGGCGCCAAGGGCGAGTGCAACCTCGGCCAGCACGAGATCGGCTTCCTGTTCGCCGACGCGATGACCACGGCCGACAACCACGTGGTCTACAAGAACGCCGCCAAGGAGATCGCCGCCCAGCTGGGCCGGTCGATCACCTTCATGGCCAAGTACGACGAGCGCGAGGGCAGCTCCTGCCACATCCACCTCTCGCTGCGGGGCACCGACGGCGACCTGGTGTTCTGGAAGGACGGCGCCCGCACCCCGCTCTACGACCACTTCGTGGCCGGCGTGCTCGCGACCATCAGCGACTTCACGCTGCTCTTCGCCCCGAACATCAATTCCTACAAGCGGTTCGCCGACGGCTCGTTCGCGCCCACCACCATCGCGTGGGGCCTGGACAACCGCACCTGCGCGGTCCGGCTGGTCGGCCAGGGGGCGGGCGCCCGGATGGAGAACCGGGTGCCGGGCGCCGACGCCAACCCCTACCTCGCCCTGGCGGCGATGATCGCCGGCGGCCTGCACGGGATCGAGAACGAGCTGCCGCTGGGCGAGGAGCTCGTGGGCAACGCCTACACCTCCGGGCTGCCCAAAGTCCCGGCCACGATGACCGCCGCCCGCGAGACGTTCGCGACCTCGGCGGTGGCCCGGGCCGCCCTGGGCGACGAGGTCGTCGACCACTACACGAACATGGCCGACGTGGAGCTCGCTGCCTACCAGGCGGCGGTCACCGACTGGGAGCTGCGCCGCGGTTTCGAGAGGCTCTGAGAGGCTCTGGAGATGTCCGAGCTGCACACCGTGCTCAACCCCGCCACCGCCCGGCCGCTCACGGAGGTGGCGCTGGCCTCGGTGGCGGACACCGACGCGGCCATCGCGGCGGCCCACGAGGCGTTCGCCTCCTGGCGTGCCGTCGGGCCCGGCGAGCGCGCCGCGCTGCTGCGCCGCTTCGCCGCGGTCGTCGACGCCCACGTGGACGAGCTCGCCGAGCTGGAGGTCCGCAACGCCGGGCACACCTGGGGCAACGCCCGCTGGGAGGCCGGCAACGTCCGCGACTGCCTGAACTACTACGCCGGGGCGCCCGAGCGCCTCTTCGGGCGACAGATCCCGGTGGCCGGCGGCACCGACGTCACCTTCCACGAGCCGCTCGGCGTGGTCGGCATCATCGTCCCCTGGAACTTCCCAATGCCGATCGCCGGCTGGGGCTTCGCACCGGCGCTCGCGGCCGGCAACACCGTCGTGCTCAAGCCGGCGGAGCTGACGCCGCTGACCGCCGTACGCCTCGGCGAGCTGGCGCTCGAGGCGGGCCTGCCCGAGCACGTGCTGACGGTGCTGCCCGGCGCCGGCGCGGTCGTCGGCGCGCGGTTCGTGACCCACCCGCTGGTGCGCAAGGTGTGCTTCACCGGCTCCACCGCGGTCGGCAAGCAGATCATGGCCGGCTGCGCGGAGCAGGTGAAGCGGGTGACCCTCGAGCTGGGCGGCAAGAGCAGCAACATCGTCTTCGCCGACACCGACCTCGCCGCCGCGGCGGCCGCGGCGCCGTCCGCGGTCTTCGACAACGCGGGCCAGGACTGCTGCGCCCGCTCGCGGATCCTCGTCGAGCGGTCGGCGTACGACGAGTTCCTGGCGCTGCTGGAGCCGGCGGTGCAGGCGTTCCGCGTGGCTGATCCCGAGTCGACCGAGGACGCCCAGATGGGGCCGCTGATCTCCGCCCGGCAGCAGCAGCGGGTCCGGTCCTACCTCGACGAGGTCGACGTCGCCTTCGCCGGCGCGGCCCCCGGCGGCGACGGCTACTGGGTGCCGCCGTCGGTGGTCACGCTCCACGACCCCGGCGCCCGGATCTGGCGCGAGGAAGTCTTCGGACCGGTCGTCGCCGTGATGCCCTTCGACGACGAGGCGCACGCCGTCGAGCTCGCCAACGACACCGAGTACGGCCTGTCCGGCTCGATCTTCACCTCCGACCTCGGCCGCGGCCTGCGCGTCGCCCGCGCCGTCGAGGCCGGCAACCTCTCGGTGAACTCCCACTCGGCGGTGCGCTACTGGACGCCGTTCGGCGGCTACAAGGCCTCCGGCCTCGGCCGCGAGCTGGGACCCGACGCCCCGATGGCGTTCACCGAGGAGAAGAACGTCTTCATCGCCCACTGAATCGCCCAGTGACAGGAGCTCGCACCACCATGGCAGGACGCATCCAGGACCGGGTCGCGGTCGTCACCGGGGGCTGCTCGGGCATCGGGCTGGCCACGGTCCAGCGGTTCGTCGAGGAGGGCGCCAAGGTCGTCGTCGGCGACATCGACGACGAGCGCGGCCACCAGCTGGTGGGCCAGCTCGGCGGCACCGACCTGCTCACCTACGTCCACGTCGACGTCACCGACAAGGACCAGGTCGACGCGCTGTTCCGGACCGCCAAGGACACCTACGGCTCGGTGGACATCGCGTTCAACAACGCGGGCATCTCACCGCCCGAGGACGCCTCGATCCTGGACACCGACCTCGACGCCTGGCGCCGGGTGCAGGAGGTCAACCTCACCAGCGTCTACCTGTGCTGCCAGGCCGCGCTCCCCCACATGCTCGAGCAGGGCAAGGGCTCGATCATCAACACCGCGTCGTTCGTCGCGGTGATGGGAGCGGCCACGTCGCAGATCTCCTACTCCGCCTCCAAGGGCGGCGTGCTGTCGATGACCCGCGAGCTCGGCGTGCAGTTCGCGCGCCGCGGCGTACGCGTCAACGCGCTCTGCCCCGGACCCGTGAACACCCCGCTCCTGCAGGAGCTGTTCGCCGCGGACGCCGAGCGCGCCGCCCGGCGGCTCGTGCACGTGCCGATGGGGCGGTTCGGGGAGCCGGAGGAGATGGCGGCGGCGGTGCTGTTCCTCGCCTCCGACGACTCCTCCTTCATGACCGCGAACACCTTCCTGGTCGACGGCGGCATCTCCGGCGCCTACGTCACCCCGCTCTGATGGTCACCCCCGTCATCGGCCTCACCACCTACCGCGAGGACGCGGCCTGGGGGGTGTGGCGCCAGCGCGCCGACCTGCTGCCCACGCAGTACGCCGCCGCGGTGGAGGCCACGGGCGGGGTGCCAGTGCTGCTGCCCCCGCAGGCGCAGGACGGGGCGGCGGAGGCGGTGGTCGGCCGGGTCGACGGGCTGGTCGTGACCGGCGGGGCGGACGTCGACCCGGCGCGGTACGGCGCGGAGCCGCACCCCCGCACCGCGGGCTGGCGCCCCGACCGCGACGGCTGGGAGGCCGCGCTCCTCGACGCCGCGGAGGCCGCGGGCCTGCCGGTGCTCGGCGTCTGCCGCGGCATGCAGCTGATGGCGGTGCACGCCGGCGGCGTCCTGGACCAGCACACGCCGGACGTCGTCGCGCACGAGCAGCACAGCCCGGGCGGCGACGCGTTCGGGACGATCGCGGTCGCCACGGAGCCGGGCTCCACGGTCGCCGCGCTGGTCGGCGAGCGGCTCGAGGTCCGCTGCCACCACCACCAGTCGGTGCGCTCACATCCCGGGTACGTCGCAGCCGCGCGGGCCGAGGATGGCACGCTGGAGGCCATGGAGTCCCCCGGGAACCGGTTCTGCGTCGCCGTCCAGTGGCACCCCGAGACGGTCGAGGACGTCGGCCTGCTCGCCGGCCTGGTCCGCGCCGCGGCGGCGTACGCCGCGCAGCGGTGAGGCCGCGCCCCGAGGTCCTGCTCAGCGCCCACCGGTGCGGTGCGGGCGGCGACCGGGCCCTGGAGAACACCCGCACCTCGCTCGACCGGGCGCTGGAGACCGGCGTGGAGTACGTCGAGTTCGACGTGCACCGGTGCGGTGACGGCACCCTGGTGCTCTTCCACGACGACTGGGTCTGGGTCGACGGCGAGAAGCGCTGGGTGCGCGACGTGACCTTCGACCAGCTCGCCGCCGGAGCGCCGCACTTCCTGCGCTACGAGGAGGTGCTGGTCGCGCTGGCCGGGCGTGCGAAGGCGCACATCGACCTCAAGTTCGCCTCCCCCGGCGGGGAGCACGAGATCGCCGCGGTGGAGCGGGCGGTCGAGGTGCTCGGCCCCGAGCAGATCATCGTCACCACCCTCGACGACCGGTCGGTCCGCGCCGTCCGGTTGTGGTCCGACGAGCGCGGCCTCCCGATCCTGACGGGGCTCTCCCTGGGCCGCCGCGTCCGGGGCCTGCCGGTGCGGACCGCCGTCCGGATCCGGCTCTCCGAGCTGCTCCCCCGGATGCGCTACCGCGCCTCGCTCGCCAACCTGATGGTCGCCAACCACACGCTCGCCCGGTTCGGGATCGCCCGCTTCGCGCGCCGGCGCGGGCTGCCGCTGCTGGTGTGGACCATCGACACCGAGAAGTCGATGCGCTACTGGCTCAAGCCCGGGCGCGCCTGGCTGGTGACCACCAACCACCCCGACCGGGCCCTCGCGATCCGCGAGCGGCGTACTGCCAGACTGCGCGCATGAGCGCCCGCGACCCGCAGCCGGCCGTCACCGACGTGCTGGGCGAGCCGTACCTCGCCGAGACCATCGAGCTGCCCGACGACGACGAGGGACCGGTCGTCGCCACGCTGGTACGCCGCGGCGCCACGCCGACCTCGCGCCGCGCCGTGCTCTACGTGCACGGCTTCGCCGACTACTTCTTCCAGACCGCGTTCGCCGACTGGTGGGCCGAGCGCGGGTACGACTTCTACGCCCTCGACCTGCGCAAGTACGGCCGCTCCCTGCGCGAGCACCAGACCGCCAACTACATCACCGACCTCACCGAGTACTTCGCCGAGATCGACGAGGCCTGGCGGCGGATCACCGAGCGCGACGGCCACGACCACGTGGTGGTCGCCGCCCACTCCACCGGCGGGCTGACCACCTCGCTGTGGGCCGACGAGCGCCGGCCGGACGCCCTGGCCGGGCTGGTCCTGAACTCCCCCTGGTTCGACATGCAGGGCGGGATGCTGCTGCGCACCGTCGGCACCGTCGTCGTCAAGCAGGTCGGCCGCCGCCGGCCGCTGCGGGAGATCCCCCGCAAGGTCTCCGGCTTCTACGGCCGCAGCCTGCACCGCGACCACGACGGCGAGTGGGACTTCGACCTGACCTGGAAGCCGCTGGAGTCCTTCAGCGTGTACGCCGGGTGGCTGCGCGCGATCCGCACCAGCCACACCCGCCTGCACCGCGGCCTCGCCGTGCCGTGCCCGGTGCTGGTGCTGACCTCCGGTGCGTCGGCGCAGCCGCTGGAGATGGGTCCCGACGTCCACGGCCACGACATCGTCCTCGACGTCGCCCAGATCCGGCGCCGGGCCACCGCCGTCGGCACGCACGTCACCTACGTCGCCATCGAGGGGGCGCGCCACGACGTGGTGCTCTCGCTGCCCGAGCCCCGCGCCCGCGCGTACGACGAGCTCGGACGCTGGCACGCGGCGTACGTGGACTGAGCCGATCCGCTGCGGAGCGGCGGTCGATTCGCGGAGGATGCTCCCGTGCTCCGACGCCTCCTCCTCGCGCCGCTCCTCGCCGGGCTGCTCCTGCTGCCGACGCCCGCCGCCCACGCCGACACCTGGGAGGGCGCGGACGCCTCCGGTGACGTGCACGCCAGCACCTACCAGCCCGAGCCGCCGCCCTGCGGCACCTACACCGACGAGGTCCGCCCCGAGGAGTCGTCGCACGACATCGTCCGGCTGGCGGTGACCCACCGGCGCGCCGCCGTACGTCTCGTCGTCGACTTCCGGGACCTCTCGCGCCGCGGCCAGCACTCGACCGACCTGTTCCTGCGCACGGCGGCGACCACCTGGGAGCTCGACGTCAGCCGTGACCGGCGCCGCGGCAAGACGCGGACGTTTCTGGCGCGAGCCCCGGACTACGAGGCGGCCGCCGAGGACGCCAACGAGTGCGGCATGTACTTCGTCAACTCGGGCGGCCCCGAGTGCCCGGGACTGGAGGCGCGCGTGCTCCCCCGTCGCGACCGGGTGGTCGCGGTCATCCCCCGCTCCTGCCTGCGGAACCCGCGCTGGGTGCGCGCCGCGGCCACGGCGTACGGCGACGGCAGCGGCGACTCGACGCTGCACGACCGGTGGGTGCCCGAGGGCCGCGCGGACAACGACCGGGTGATCGGCCCGATGGGCCCCCGCGTCCGGCGCGGTGCCGCCTCGTGATGCGCTTCCTGCTTCTCGCGCCGCTGCTCGTGGCCGGCCTGCTCCTGCCCGCGCCCGCCCAGGCCGCGGTGTGGACGGGCACCGACGACACCGGCGACGTCGTCGGCACCACCTACGACCCCGAGCCGCTGCCCTGCGGGACGGTGACCCGGCACGACGGCTCGGCACGGACGCACGGCGACCTGGTCCGCGTGCGGGTCCGGCACGGACGTGACCGGCTCCGGATCACGACCCGCTATGCCGACCTCCGCCCCGGAAGGGCACTGACCGTGGCCCACGAGGTGCGCACTCCCGGCCGCGACTTCGTGGCCGGGGTGATGACGTCACCCGGCAGGCGGCCCAGCACCTGGTGGTACGACGCCGCGGCCGAGTCGACCGACTCGTGCGGCATCACCAGCGGCACCATCATCGGCGGCGGCGGCGTGACGTGCCCGAGCCTCCGCGAGGCGGTCTCTCTCCGGCGCGACCGGGTCCGGCTCACCATCCCCAGGGACTGCCTCGAGGCCCCGCGCTGGGTGCGGGTCGACGCGTTCGCCGGCCACGAGGCCGATGCCGTCTGGTACGGCGACCGCTGGGGCGAGCCCGGCGGGCGGTGGAGCCCGCGCCTGCGTCCCGGTCGCCCCTGAGCCGCGCGCGTCGGCCGGGTCGGCGGGTCAGTCCTGCGTCGCCGCGGACACGTCGACGCAGACGACGCCCCGGTTGCCGTCCTGGTCGGCGATCACGGTGAGAGCGGGTGCGTCGCTGTCGTCGACGACGATCCCGCCCGCGGCGACGGCGGCGGCGATCCGCTGCTCGGCCGCCTCGGGGGCCACGTAGACCTCGAGGTGGAACCGCTGCGCCGAGGCCTCGTCCGCGTCCCCGAACCACAGGTTCGGCACGCGGCCCGTGGCGTCCCGGACCTCGTCGCTGGGGCTCCCGCGGCCCTGGGACTCCGCGCTCCCGGTCAGCAGGAGGGCCCACACCGGGGCGATCGTCGCAGAGCGCGCCGTGTCGAGCCCGAGCTCGATCTCGCTGACCGAGGCCGGGTCGGCGTCGACCGCGTGCTCGGCGGCGATCTTGGTGATCCGGCGCGCGAGGTCGACGTCCTGCTGGGTCACCCACTCGACGACGTGCTCGGTGCCCTCGTCGTCGCGGTAGACGGCGTCCTCGGTGACCAGCTCGAGGTCGACGTACCCCGTGCCCATCGACACGCGCGGGTGGTGGCCCAGCGCGTCACCCGCCTCGCCCACCGCGGCGACGAGCCGCGCGCCGGCGCCGAAGTCATCGACCAGGTAGCGAGCATGAAGTCCCTGGGCCAGCTTGCGCCAGTCGGTCAGGCCGGCCTCGGCGATCCGCTCGCCCCTCAGCATGTCCATGCGTCGTGACCCTAGCCCCGATCCCGCCGCAGCGCCCCGGTCAGAAACGGCTCACCGTCGAAGCGCTCCCGGGTGACGAACTCGCCGACCTCGACGCGCCGGAGCCTGGTCACCTCGCGGACCGGCCTCCCGAGCGGGACCACCGCCGCCAGCGCGTAGTGCCCCGGGACGCCGAGCAGCTCCAGCACGGCCGGCTCCTCCGCGACCGCCATCGTCGTGATGGTGCCCCCGAAGCCCTCGGCGCGTGCGGCGAGCAGGACGTTCCAGACCAGCGGGTAGACCGAGGCCCCGGAGACCAGGCCGACCCGGTCGAGGTGCTGGTCGGTCGCCGCGACCAGGTCGAGGTCGACGAGGACCACCAGCACTGCGGCGGCGGTCAGGACCGGCCGGGTGAACGACTCCGGCACCGGCGTCGCCGCGATCTCCTCCGGCGTGGGGAGCGGGGGCTCGAGCGGGTTCCACGGGCTCTGGCCGGCGCCGATCTGCGCGACGTACCGCCGCACGGCGGGCTCGTTCAGCTCGGCGAGCCGGGCCCGGGTGGCGGCGTCGCGCACCACCACGATCCGGGTGCCCTGGCGGTTGCCGCCGCTCGGCGCGAACCGGGCGTGGTCGAGGATCCGGTGCAGCACCTCGTCGGGCAGCGGGTCGTCGGTGAACTCGCGGACCGCGGGGGTCGTCCGCATCGCGTCGTAGAGGTCCATGACAGCGAGACTGTCACGCTAGGGTCCGGGCCATGAATCCTGTGACCGGACTGTCCCTGGGCCGCATCGCCATCGGGGCCGTCGCCCTCGCCGACCCGCACCGCGCCGGGACGATGTTCCAGCTCGACCCCCAGCTCAACCCGCAGCTGACGTACGTCACCCGGCTCTTCGGCTCGCGCGAGGTCGTCCTCGGCGCCGCCACCCTGCTGGCGACGGGCAAGGCCCGGCGCAACCTGGTGCTGCTCGGGATCCTGGTCGACGCCGCGGACGCCGGCACCGGCTACCTCGGCATCCAGGACGGCTCGGTCACCCAGAAGACCGGCGGCGCCCTCATCGGGCCCGCCGTCGGCGCGATGCTGGCCGGCGTGCTGGGGCTCCGGACGAAGCGGTCCTGACCGACCAGTGGACCTCCCCGCGTGACGCCAGACAGGCAATAGGTCGTGTGAGCCGCGTCGAGCGGCGTGCGGGACCGGCGAGATCGGGACTATTGCCTGTTTGACGGTACGCCGCGCGCCCCGGTCAGAGCAGGAAGCCCGCCATCGCGACCAGGCCGACGACCACGATGACGGCCCGGAGCGCGGCGGGGGGCAGCCGGCGCCCGAAAGCGGCGCCGAGCTGCGCGCCCACCACCGACCCGACGGCGATGAGCAGCACGATCCACCAGTCGACGTCGGCGACGACGACGAAGACCAGCCCCGCGACGCCGTTCACGATCGCCGCCAGGACGTTCTTGACGGCGTTCAGGCGCTGCAGCGACTCGTCGATGCCGATGCCGAGGACGCCCATCAGGATCACGCCCTGGGCGGCACCGAAGTAGCCGCCGTACACACCGGTGGCCAGGGTGGCCGGCCAGGTCCACCGCGGGTCGGGTCGTACGCCGGCCGCGGCCCGCCGTCGCGACGCGACCGCCCGCGAGATGCGCGGCTGGAGGAGCACCATCAGCACGCCGACGCCGATCAGCACCGGCACGACGGTCTCGAAGGCGTCGGCGGGCAGCACCAGCAGCAGCACCGCGCCCACCACGCCGCCGATCAAGGACGCGCTCGCCAGCCGGAGCACGCGGGCGCGCTGGCCGACGAGCTCGCGCCGGTAGCCGATCGCGCCCGAGACCGAGCCGGGCGCCAACCCGATGTTGTTGGAGACGTTGGCCGTCACCGGCGGCACGCCGAAGGCGAGCAGGGTCGGGAACGTGATCAGCGTTCCCGACCCCACGACGGTGTTGATCCCACCGGCGGCGACGCCGGCGAGCAGGATCGCGGCCGCCTCGAGCAGGGGCGGCACCGGGTCAGGAGACCGGCGGTGCCGCAGGCGGCTCGGGGTCGCCCGCCTCGCTCGGCGTCGGTGCGACAGGTGCGGTGGACGCGGCGGACCGCGGGTTGGCCGCGGACGCCGCCTCGGCGATGGCGGCCTCGACCGCGGCGTTCGCCTTGCTCACCTCGGTGTCGGCGGTGGTCGTGCTCTCCACCAGCGGCTCGGTGTCGCCCATGTCGATCCGCTTGGCCGGACCGTCGACCTCCTTGGGGATGCCCTGGAGGTTGGTCATCGTCGAGCCGAGGCCCTCGAGCGCCTTGCCGATCTCGCTCGGGACGATCCACACCTTGTTGGCGTCGCCCTCGGCGATCTTCGGCATCATCTGGAGGTACTGGTAGGCCAGCAGCGACTGGTCGGGGCGACCGTCGTGGATGGCCTGGAAGACCGTCTGGATGGCCTGGCCCTCACCCTGGGCCCGCAGGATCGCGGCCTCGCGGTCGGCCTGGGCGCGCAGGATCTGCGACTCGCGGTCACCCTGGGCCGAGAGGATCGCGGACTCCTTCTGACCCTGCGCCGTGAGGATCGCCGACTGGCGCTGGCCCTCGGCGGTGAGGATCGCGGCGCGCTTGTCGCGGTCCGCGCGCATCTGCTTCTCCATGGTGTCCTTGATGGACGGCGGCGGGTCGATGCTCTTGATCTCGACCCGGCCGACCCGGATCCCCCACTTGCCCGTGGCCTCGTCGAGGACGCCGCGCAGGCCGGAGTTGATCGTCTCGCGGCTGGTCAGCGTCTGCTCGAGGTCCATGCCACCGACGATGTTGCGCAGCGTGGTCATGGTGATCTGCTCGACGGCCTGGATGTAGTTGGCGATCTCGTAGGTCGCCGCGACCGGGTCGATGACCTGGAAGTAGATGACGGTGTCGATCTCGACCGTCAGGTTGTCCTCGGTGATCACCGACGACGGCGGGAAGCTGACCACCTGCTCGCGCAGGTCGATGAGGTAGCGGACCTTGTCGATGAACGGGATGACGATGTTGAGGCCGGCCGGCAGGGTCTGCTTGTACTTGCCGAAGCGCTCGACGATGCCGGCCCGCGCCTGCGGCACGATCCGCACGGTCTTGGCCAGGATCGTGACGACGAAGATGAACAGCAGGCCGAGCAGGATCAGGACGATGAGTCCACCCACAGGGGTGCTCCTTCCAGGGGGGTCAGGGTTCGAGCGTGGGAACGGGGTGGACGTACGCCGTGGCGCCGCGGATCTCGAGGACCTCGACGGTCTCGCCCGGCTCGATCGCCAGGGTGTCGTCGTAGGGGGCGGCCGACCACAGGTCGCCGTCGAGCCGCACCTGACCGGTGTTCACCCCGGAGATCCGGGCGGTGACCAGGCCCTGGCGGCCGACCAGACGGTGGTGGCTCATGGTGAGGTCGGGGCCGCTGTGCAGCTTCTTGATCAGCGGCGGGCGCAGCAGGAACAGGGTCGCCGTGGCGGTGGCGACCGCGACGAGGAAGGAGACGACGAAGCCGGCGCCGAGCGCTGCGGGGATCACGCCGGCGAGCGCGCCGAGGGCCAGCATCGCGAAGACCAGGTCGAGGCTGAACACCTCCACGACACCGAAGCCGACGGCCAACGAGAGCCAGGCCACCCACTGGTTGTCGCTCAGCCAGTCCATGCGCGCTCCATGTCGCTGACCCTACCGGTGCCGGGTGCGTCGACGCGCCGACCAGCGACCGTCCTCGTGCTGGAGCGTCAGCGGCATCCCGAAGGTCGCGGCCAGGTTGGCCTCGGTCAGCACCTGGTCGAGCAGCCCGGCGGCCACGACCCGGCCCTGGCGCAGGAGCAGCGCGTGGGTGAACCCCGGCGGGATCTCCTCGACGTGGTGGGAGACGAGCACGGTCGCCGGCGAGTCGGGGTCCAGCGCGAGCACCGACAGCGTGGCGACGAGGTCCTCGCGGCCGCCGAGGTCGAGCCCGGCGGCGGGCTCGTCGAGGAGCAGCAGCTCGGGGTCGGTCATCAGCGCCCGGGCGATCTGGACCCGCTTGCGCTCCCCCTCGCTGAGGGTGCCGAAGGTGCGGTCGGCGAGGTGACCGGCGCCCATCTCGACCAGCAGGCTCGAGGCCCGGTCGTGGTCGAGGGAGTCGTACTCCTCGCGCCAGCGCCCGACCACGCCGTACGACGCCGAGACGACGACGTCGTGGACCCGCTCGCCGCGTGGGATCCGCTCGGCCAGGGCGGCGCTGGTCAGCCCGATCCGCGGCCGGAGCTCGAAGACGTCGACGGTGCCGAGCACCTCCTCGAGGATGCCCGCGACGCCGTCGGAGGGGTGCATCTGGGCGGACGCGACCTGGAGCAGCGTGGTCTTGCCGGCGCCGTTGGGACCGAGGACCACCCAGCGCTCGTCCTCCTCGACGGTCCAGCTCACCTCGTCGAGCAGGGTGGCCTGACCACGTCGGACGGTGACGTCGACGAAGTCCAGCACGGCGCTCATGGCGGTCACCCTATCGAGTCGGCCCGCGCCCCCGGCGTACAGTCTCCGGCCGTGAGCGAACCCCTCCCGGCCGCGGCCCGGTTCGCCTGGTGGGGCACCTCCTGGCTGCGCGGGCACGTCGTGCCGGACCTGGTCGTGGACGCCGTGATCGGCGAGGACGCGACCCACGTGGTCGCCGGCCTCGCGGCGCTCGGGCTCGGGGGCGACGACGCCGCCGAGACGCTCGTCGGCGGGCTGGCCAGGCTCCGCGCCGAGGGGGCGACCGGCTTCGGCGCCGCCTTCCCGGTGGAGGGCGACCCGGTCGGTCTCGGCGGGCCGCGCCGCTTCAACGACGCCGCGCTCGAGGCGGGCGAGGCCGTGGTCGCGGTCGGCGCCGGGGTCGGGCTGGCGCCCGTGCGCGTCGGCGCCGCGGTGAGCTGGGTGGCGCACCCCGCCGAGCGCCGGCAGGTGCCGGACGTCGGGGAGGCCGACCGCGGCCTGCGGGCCGCCCTGCTCGAGACGGCCTCCTCCCTCGCCGACCTCGACGTCGCCCGGTGGCGCCCGGAGGTCGCCGACCGGCTGATGAACCTCCGGCACCGCGCTCCCGTGCTCGCCCCGGCGGGCGTGCCGCCCCGGTGCGTGGACCTGGCCGGGCGCGGTCTGCAGGCCCTGGAGATCGTCGAGCTCGCCCTCGAGGACGACGGCGGCGCGGTGTCGGCCGGGGAGGCCGAGGCCCGGCGCGGCGCGCTGCGGCCCCTGGCCCGGGCCGGCCGCCGGGCGCTCGTCGCCGCCTGCTCCCCCGAGGCCTGGCCCCCCGCCTGACCCGCCGCCGGTCAGGTCGACGTCCACACGCCGAGCTCGTTGCCGTCGGGATCGGCGAACCGGAACCGCCGCCCGCCCGGGAAGTCCTCGGGACCCTCGATGACGGCGCCCCCGGCCGCCACGACCGCGTCCAGGGTGGCGTCGAGGTCGTCGGACCAGAGCAGCACGAGCGGACCGCCGGGGGACGGCGACGCGGCGGCGTTCAGGCCGCCGCGCTCCCCGCGTCCCGAGACCGCCCGGATGCCGGCGTACGTCGGCCCGTAGGGCACGAACGCCCAGCCCAGGGCCGCGGCGTAGAACGCCTGGGCAGCCCCGAGGTCGGTCACGCCCAGCTCGAGGTAGTCGACGCCGTGGTGCAGGTGGGGCTCGGCGCCCGCGTCCCCGGCTGCCCCGGTGACGGCGTCGGTCCAGACCTCGACCAGGTCGAGGATGCGGCCGTCGTGGTCGAGCGTGGCGAAGGACGCCGCGTGGTACGTCGCGCGGTCGTCGCGGACCCGGGACCGGAGCACGCCCCGGCTCCCGGCGGCCACCACGTCCTCGCGGGTGAGCGACCAGTCCCCGGGGTAGTCGCGGTTGAACGCCACGAACCCGTCGCGGTCGAAGGTCTCACCGGTGTGCAGCAGGTGAGCGTTGAACCCGGGCGCGAGGAGCGCCGCCAGCCCCTCCCAGTCCCGGGTCTCGAGGGCGTCGGAGAAGCGGGTCAGGGTCTCGACTGCGCGGAGGTCGGCGTCCATGCGCCCAGTGTGGACGTCGGCACCGACACCCGCGCGCCGCAGCGATAGCCTCGCGGCGATGGCCAGCGACGCGAAGCCCGAGACCCTCCTGATCACGCTGACCGGCAAGGACCGGCCCGGGGTGACCTCGGCGCTCCTCGCGACCCTGGCTCGGGCCGGGGTGGAGGTCCTCGACGTCGAGCAGATCCTGCTCCGCCGGCGGCTCATCCTCGGCCTGCTGGTGACCGCGCCGCGGGACTGGAGGAAGCTGCGCGACGCGATCCACGCGACCGCAGACGCGCTCGGGATGAGCGTCGAGGTCGACCGGGGCACGGGCGACAACCGGCCGCGGCCCGAGGGCCGCTCGCACGTCACCGTCATCGGCGCGCCGCTCAAGGCCGCCGCGATGGCCGCCGTCGCCGGGCGGATCGCCGACAGCGGCGCCAACATCGACAAGATCGAGCGGATGGCGCGCTACCCGGTCACCGCGATCGACCTGCACGTCTCCGGCGCCTCCCCCGAGGCGCTGCGCGCCGTCCTCTCCGTGGAGGCGGCCGCGCAGGGCATCGACGTCGCCGTCCAGCCCGCCAACCTGCTGCGCCGCGGGATGCGGCTGATCGTCATGGACGTCGACTCCACGCTGATCCAGGGCGAGGTGATCGAGATGATCGCCGCGCACGCCGGCTGCGAGCACGAGGTCGCCGCGATCACCGAGGCGGCGATGCGCGGCGAGCTCGACTTCGAGGAGTCGCTCCGCGCCCGGGTCAGGCTGCTCGAGGGCGTCCCGGCGTCCGTGCTCGACGAGGTGTACGACGCGGTCGAGCTGGCCCCCGGTGCCCGGACACTGGTGCGGACCCTCGCCCGGCTCGGCTACCGGTTCGCGATCGTCTCGGGCGGCTTCACCCACGTCACCGACCGGCTCGCCGCCGACCTGGGCATCCACTTCGCCCGCGCCAACGAGCTCGAGATCGTCGACGGCGTGCTCACCGGCGGGATCGTCGGCGACGTCGTCGACCGGGCGGGCAAGGCCCGGGCGCTGCGGGAGTTCGCCGAGCAGGCCGGGGTGAGCGTGGCGGCCACCATCGCGATCGGCGACGGCGCCAACGACCTCGACATGCTCAGCGCCGCGGGCCTGGGCATCGCCTACAACGCCAAGCCGATGGTGCGCGACGCCGCGGACACCGCCGTCAACGTCCCCTACCTCGACGCGATCCTCTACCTGCTCGGCATCTCCCGCGAGGAGATCGAGGCCGCCGACGCCGAGGCCGGCATCGTCACGCCCCGCCCGCCGGTCTGAGGCCAGGCTCAGGCGCGCCCGACGTGGAAGGCGACGACCCGGCCGCCGGCCTCGTCCAGGTCCGACCAGGGGCCGTCGACCTCGAGCACGGTCATCGCGCTGGTGGGGTAGCCGCCCAGCATCGCGGCGCTCGCCTCCGGGTCGCCCTCGCCGTCGTCGAGCAGCTGGGCGAGGGTGGCCATGGTCGGGTTGTGGCCGATCACGACGAGCGTGCGGACGTCGTCCTCGACCTGGCGGACCAGGTCCAGCGCGCTCTCCGGGCCGGCGGCGTACAGCGACTCGTCGTACGTCGCCAGGTCGGCGTCCCAGCCGGCACCCTCCGCCACGGCGTCCCAGGTCTGGCGGGTGCGCACCGCCGCGGACACGAGCGCCGACTCGGGCTGCAGGCCGCGGGCCGCGAGCCAGACGCCGGCGGCCCGGGCCTCGGCCTCCCCGCGCCCGGCCAGCCGGCGCTCCGCGTCGGTCGGTCCGTCGGTCTCCGCCTTCGCGTGCCGCATCACCACGAGGGTTCGGGTCTGGTCGCTCACGCTCGACACTGTCCCACCACCTAGGGTGACTGTCATGCCCAGGGGACCTCTCATGATCATCGGTGGCGCCGAGGACAAGCTCCGGCGGCGCACCATCCTCAAGGAGTTCGTCGCCCGGAGCGGCGGCGACCGGGCGCGGATCGCCGTGGTGCCCACCGCGTCGTCGCTCGGTCACGAGGTCGTCGAGGTGTACGACGCGCTCTTCCGCAGCGAGGGCGCCGCCGAGGTGGTCGCGGTGCGGCCCGAGTCGCGCGACGACGCCCACGACCCCGCGCTCGTGGCGGCCCTGGCCGGCGCGACCGGCATCTTCATGACCGGGGGCAACCAGCTCAAGCTCTCCGCCATCGTCTGCGGGACGCCGCTCGGGGACGCGATCGTCGAGGCGCACGAGCGCGGCGTGGTCGTGGCCGGCACGTCGGCGGGCGCGAGCATCCAGTCCAGCCACATGGTCGCCTTCGGCGTCGGCGGCTCCACCCCCAAGCAGCGGATGACCCAGGTCGCCGCCGGCCTCGGGCTGCTCGAGTCCTCGGTGATCGACCAGCACTTCGACCAGCGCAACCGCTACGGCCGGCTGCTGATGATCGTGGCCCAGTCACCCCAGCTGCTCGGGATCGGCGTCGACGAGGACACCGCGGCCATCGTCGAGCACGAGCCGGCCCGGGACGACGAGGACGGCGTCGGCGAGCGGCAGGTGCTGCGGGTGCTCGGCCGCGGCGCGGTCACCGTCTTCGACCCCTCCCGGATCGTCACCAACGCCTTCGAGGCGAAGCGGTCGGCGCCGCTGCTGGCGAGCGGGGTGGTGCTGCACGTCCTCCCGGAGGGCTCGGCGTTCGACCTCGGGTCGCGGACCCTGCTCCCCCGGAGCCACGAGGTGGACCCCGAGGAGGTCGCCGAGCTCGCCGAGGCCGGTCAGGACCTGCGCAGGCTCGCCCGCGACATCGCGGCCGCCGACGCCTCCCCGGGCGCGCTCCGACGCCGGCTCGCGCTGCGCACCAAGAAGCCCATCCCCCTCCCGCAGAACGGAACCACCGCATGACCGAGCGCCCCACCCCCGACCTGACGATCCTGGAGACGCGGGTCTACCGCGGGGCCAACGTGTGGTCCTACGACAAGGCCGTGCACCTCGTCGTCGACCTCGGCGTGCTGGAGAAGTTCCCCACCAACACGCTGCCGGGGTTCACCGACAACCTCCTCGAGATGCTGCCGGGGCTGCGCGAGCACTCCTGCTCACGCGGACGACGCGGCGGGTTCGTCGAGCGGCTGGTCGAGGGCACCTGGCTGGGCCACGTCGCCGAGCACACCGCGCTCGCCCTGCAGCAGGTCGTCGGCCACGACGTCCGCCGCGGCAAGACCCGGCAGGTCAAGGGCAGCCCCGGCCAGTACAACGTCGTGTTCGGGTACGCCGACGAGCAGGTCGGCCTCGCGGCCGCGCGACTCGCCGTACGCCTGGTGAACCACCTCGTCGAGGCCGACCCCGGGTTCGACTGGGACGAGGAGCTGGAGTCGTTCATCACCCGCGCCCAGCGCACCGCGTTCGGCCCGTCGACCCAGGCGATCCTCGACGAGGCCGTCTCCCGTGACATCCCGTGGCTGCGGCTGAACAAGTACTCCCTCGTGCAGCTCGGGCAGGGCGTCCACGCCAAGCGGATCCGCGCCACGATGACCTCGGCGACCTCGGCGATCGCCGTCGACATCGCCTCCGACAAGGACCTCACCACCTCGCTGCTCGGCGCGGCCGGCCTGCCGGTGCCCAAGCAGGAGTCGGTGCGCACCGAGGAGGCGTGCGTCCGCGCCGCGGACCGGATCGGCTACCCCGTGGTGGTCAAGCCGCTCGACGGCAACCACGGCCGCGGCGTCTGCCTGAACCTCCAGGACGCCGCCGAGGTGCGCAAGGCGTACGACGTCGCCCTGGGCGAGTCGCGCCGGGGCACGGTCATCGTCGAGTCGATGGTCACCGGCAAGGACTACCGCTGCCTGATCATCGACGGGCGGGTCGCCGCCATCGCCGAGCGCGTGCCCGCCTCGATCACCGGTGACGGGACCTCGACGGTCGAGCAGCTCGTCGACCTCGCGAACGCCGACCCCCGGCGCGGCGTGGGCCACGAGAAGGTGCTGACCCGGATCAAGGTCGACGACACCGCCGTCGGGCTGGTGCGCGACCAGGGCTTCGAGATGAGCGACGTGCCGCCCGAGGGCACCACGGTGCGGCTCGCGCTGACCGGCAACATGTCCACCGGCGGCATCTCCATCGACCGCACCTACGAGGCGCACCCCGAGAACGTCGAGATCGCCGAGGAGGCGGCCCGCATGGTCGGGCTGGACATCGCGGGCATCGACTTCATCTGCCCCGACATCACCGAGCCGGTCCGCGAGACCGGTGGCGCGATCTGCGAGGTGAACGCGGCTCCGGGCTTCCGGATGCACACCCACCCGACGATCGGCGAGCCGCAGTTCATCGCCAAGCCGGTCGTCGACATGCTGTTCCCGCCGGGGTCGACCTCGCGGATCCCGATCATCGCCGTCACCGGCACCAACGGCAAGACGACCACCGCGCGGATGATCAGCCACATCTTCAAGGGCATGGGCCGCAAGGTCGGCATGACCTCCACCGACGGCGTCGTGATCGACGAGCGGCTGGTGATCCGCGCCGACGCCTCCGGCCCGCGGTCGGCCCGGATGGTGCTGCAGAACCCCCGCGTGGACACCGCCGTCTTCGAGGTCGCCCGCGGCGGCATCCTGCGCGAGGGCCTCGGCTACGAGCGCAACGACGTCGCCGTCGTCCTCAACGTCCAGCCCGACCACCTGGGCCTGCGCGGCATCGACACCGTGGAGCAGCTCGCCGACGTCAAGGCGGTGCTCGTCGAGGCGGTGCCGCGCGACGGGCACGCCGTCCTCAACGCCGACGACCCGCTGGTGCGGGAGATGCGTCGCCGCTGCTCGGGGCAGGTCGTGTGGTTCTCGATGGAGGAGCCGGGGTCCGAGACGCGGGACATGATCGACGCGCACTGCCGCCGGGGCGGCAAGGCGCTGGTGCTGAACCCCTCCGAGCGCGGCGAGATGATCGTGGTCAAGCACGGCCCGCGCGAGATGCAGCTGGCCTGGACCCACCTGCTGCCCGCGACCTTCGGCGGCCGCGCCCGGATGAACGTCCAGAACGCCCTGGGCGCGGCGGCGGCGGCCTTCGCCGCCGGCGCTCCGCTCCACGACATCCGTCAGGGCCTGCGGTCGTTCTCGACCAACTACTACCTCTCCCCCGGCCGGCTCAACGAGGTCGAGGTCAACGGCGTCAACGTCATCGTCGACTACTGCCACAACGCGCCGGGCATGCGGATGCTCGGCGACTTCGTCGACCGGGTGGGCGACTCGATGTCGTCCTCGCACGACCTGGCCCGGCCCTCGCGGATCGGCATCATCGCCACGGCGGGCGACCGCCGCGACGAGGACATGCGCGAGCTCGGCCACATCGCGGCCCAGCACTTCGACGTGGTGGTGGTCCGCGAGGACGAGTCCCTCCGCGGGCGCGAGCGCGGCGTGGTCGCCAGCCTGGTGCTCGAGGGCGTCCGCGCGGCGATGGCCGAGGGCGCCCGGTGCAAGCAGGTCGAGGAGGTGCTCGACGAGATCTCGGCGGTCCGGCACGCGATGTCCCGGGCCAACCGCGGCGACCTGCTCGTCCTCTGCGTCGACAAGCACGCGGCGGTGATGAGCGAGCTCGAGACCTGGTCCTCGCAGGCGCAGGCCGGCGCCGGCGTCTCCTCCGACGCCCCCGCCGCCGACCCCGACCTGGTGTCCGGCGGCCCGGCGGAGGCATGAGGGTCCTCACGCTCGGAGCCCGGGCGGGCCGGCCCGTCGACGCCCACGGCAGCCGCGGGTTCGACGTCACCGGCCTCGGCATCACCGCCGAGGCGCACCTGGTGACGGTGCGGCTGCGACCCGGCGGCGTCGTCGGGCGGCACCCCGCCGCCGGCCGGCAGCTGCTGGTGGTGCTCTCCGGCGACGCCGTGGTCTCCGGCTCGCACGGCGACCCCGTCGTCCTCGAGCCCGGGCAGGCGGCGGTCTGGGAGCCGAACGAGCTGCACGAGACCCGGTCCGAGACCGGACTCGTCGCGCTGCTCGTCGAGGGCGACGTCGACATCGCCTCGGGCGAGCGCGACGACCCGTCGTACGCCTGAGCTCAGGCCTTGCCGGTCGCCACCCGCACCTTGGCCGCGAGCGTCTCGGGGTCGTCGGCCGTGCCGCCCTGCTCGGCGATCCAGGCGTAGACCTCCTCCCGCTCGGCGTGGCACATCAGGCCCACGACGTCGCCCGGGAGGGCCTGGCCGACGAGCGCCGAGAGCACCCCCACCTCGGTCGGGTACGCCGGCACGCCGGCGACGCCGACGCGCTCGGCGCCGGCGCGCATCAGCGTCTCCAGCTCCTCGGGGGTGCGGCCGCGCAGGTAGCGCTCCTTGTGGCCGATCGCGACCACGTCGCTGTCGCGGGCGGCGAGCTCGCCCAGCTTCTCGATCAGCTCGTCGGTCCGGTCGCCCACGACGCCGAGCCCGAGGAGCACGCGGCCGCCGGGACGGCGTACGCCGTTCATGATCTCCACCAGCGCCTCGAGACCGGCCTCGTTGTGCGCGAGGTCGACGACGACCGAGACCTCGCCCAGGCTGAAGACGTTCATCCGGCCCGGGTTGTGCTCGGCGTCGGGCAGGAACGTCTGCAGCCCCTTGACCACGACGTCGCGGTCGATGCCGACGGCGAGCGCCGCCGAGGCCGCCGCCAGGGTGTTCTCGACGTTGAAGCGGGACAGCCCGGCCAGGGTCATCGGGACGTCGACCAGCTCCACCAGCGGGTCGGGGTCGGCGTTCGGGGAGAGCACCGAGACCCACCCGTCGATCACCGTCGTGACCCGACCGCCGCCGGTGAGCACCTCCCGGACCGCCGGTGAGTCAGGGGTCCGGGTGAAGACCCACGGCCGCGCCTTGATGACGTGGCGCATGGCGTCGACCCGCGGGTCGTCGGCGTTCAGCACCGCCCACCCGCTCCTGCGGGTGATCCGCGGGACGACCGCCTTCACCTCGGCCAGCTGGTCCACGGTGTCGATGCCGTGCAGGCCGAGGTGGTCGGCGGTCACGTTGGTGACCACCGAGACGTCGTTGCGGGTCAGCCCGATGCCCTTGAGCAGGATCCCCCCGCGGGCGGTCTCGGTCACCGCGAGCTCGACCTCGGGGTGCTCGAGCACCCGGCCGGCCCCGCTGGGCCCGGAGTAGTCGCCGGCCTCGACGAGCTCCCCGTCGAGGTAGATCCCGTCGGTGTTGGACCAGCCCACGACCCGCCCGTCCACCCGCCCGATGTGGGCGACCATCCGGGACGTCGTGGTCTTGCCGTTGGTGCCGGTGACCGCGACCACCGGGATCCGGGGCTTGATCGTGCGCGGCAGGTCGCCGGGCTCGGCGGCGGCGACCCGGACGGCGGCCGCGCTGACCGCCTCCTCCACGTCGTCGGCCGGCACCGCGTCCAGCACGCCCGCCACGGCGAGGCCCATCTCCTGCGAGCGCCCGCGGTGCTTCCAGGGGTAGGCGACGACCACCTGGTGCGGGTCGGACGTCGGCCGCACCCGGACGGCCAGGGACGAGGTCCCCGACTCCTTCGCCACCGCCCGCACCAGCCGGGCCACCGCGCGCAGCGCGAACTGCTGCCGGAAGCCCGAGTCCGGCGCCCCCGGCCGGGTGCTCCGCAGCCCGATCCGGCGGGCGAAGCGCACCGCGGTGTCCTCCGACGCCGCCGCGAGGCCGCTGATGTCGAGGGTCAGCTTGATGGCCGCCCGGGGGAAGTAGAGGTTCGGTCCCTCGAGGACCCGGAGCTCGACGAGTGCGGTCACGGGCGGGAGATTACCCAGCGGACGCGGTCAGGCCCCCATCGCGTGGAAGCCGCCGTCGACGTGCACGACCTCGCCGGTCGTCGCGGGGAAGAAGTCGGAGAGCAGCGCGCACACCGCCTTCGCGGTCGGCTCCTGGTCAGTGTTGTCCCAGCCCAGCGGCGAGCGCTCCGACCACATCGCCTCGAGCTCCTCGAAACCGGGGATCGCCCGGGCCGCGAGGGTCTTGAGCGGACCGGCCGAGACCAGGTTGCAGCGGATCCCGTGCGGCCCGAGGTCGCGGGCGAGGTAGCGCGAGCAGGACTCGAGCGCCGACTTCGCCACGCCCATCCAGTCGTACGCCGGCCAAGCGACCGTGGCGTCGAAGGTGAGGCCGACGATCGAGCCGCCGGAGCCCATCAGCGGGCGGCAGGCGGTGGCCAGCGACTTCAGCGAGTACGCCGAGACGTGCACCGCCTGCGCGACGTCCTCCCACGGTCCCTCGAGGAACTTGCCGCCGAGCAGCGTCTCGGGGTTGCCGTACGCGATGGAGTGGACGACCCCGTCGAGACCCGCGTCGGGGCCGAGCTCCTCGCGGACGAGGCCCTCGAGCCGCGCGAGGTGCTCGGGGTCGGTGACGTCGAGCTCCAGCACCGCCGGCTCGGTCGGCAGCCGCTTGGCGATCCGCCGCGTGATGCCGAGCGCCCGGCCGAAGTTGGAGATCAGCACGGTCGCGCCCTGCTCCTGGGCCACCTTCGCGGTGGCGAAGCCGATCGAGCTGTCCATGGTCACGCCTGCGACCAGGATGTTCTTGCCCTCGAGGATCCCTGCCATGTCAGTGCCCCATCCCTAGTCCACCGTCGACCGGGATGACGGCCCCGGTGACGTACGCGGCGCCGGGGCCGGTCAGCCACAGCACGGTCTGCGCGACCTCCTCGGGGGTGCCGTAGCGCCCGAGGGGGACCTGCGCCTTGATGGCGGTGCGCTGCTCGTCGGTGAGCACGCCCGTCATGTCGGTCTCGACGAAGCCCGGGGCCACGACGTTCGCGGTGATCGAGCGCGAGCCCAGCTCGCGCGCGATCGAGCGGGCCATGCCGACCAGGCCGGCCTTGGACGCCGCGTAGTTGACCTGCCCCGCGGAGCCGAGCATGCCGACGACGGACGAGATCAGCACGATCCGGCCGCGCCGCAGCCGCAGCATCCCCTTGGCCGCCCGCTTCGTCAGCCGGAAGGACCCGGTCAGGTTGGTCTCCAGGACGTGGGACCACTGGTCCTCCGACATCCGGAGCAGCAGCGTGTCGTCGGTGACGCCGGCGTTGGCGACCAGCACCTCCACCGGGCCGTGCGCGGCCTCGATGGTCGCGAACGCCGCCTCGACGGCCACCGGGTCGGTGACGTCGCAGCGGACGTCGAGGGTGCCCATGGGCGCGCCACCGCTGCGGGTGGTGACCGCGACCCGGTCGCCGTTCACGACGAACGCCTCGGCGATCGCGCGGCCGATGCCGCGGTTGCCGCCGGTGACGAGGACGGACCTGCCGGGGGGTGTCTGGGTGGCTTCGCTCACGTCACGCGACGCTAGCGACTACCGACGGGTACGCGAAAAAGCGTTCCGGGGTCGGTCCGGGGTCAGTCGTCCTCGAGCCGGAAGCCGACCTTCATGCCGACCTGGAAGTGCTCGACGGTGCCGTCCTTGATCTGCCCGCGCACCTGCGTGATCTCGAACCAGTCGAGGTGACGGAGCGTCTGGGACGCCCGCTCGATGCCGTTGCGGACCGCCTCGTCGATGCCGACGGGAGAGGTGCCGACGATCTCGGTCACGCGGTAGGTGCGGTTCGTCATGGGGGTCCTCCGTACGTCGTGGGAGGCCGATCGTAGGCCACCATCTCCGGCGTAGGCTGGGGGCATGGCCCGCGACCGCTCCCACCCCCCGGAGGCGGTGCGCATCACCACGGCGGCCGCCAACCGCGCCGACGACATCGCGACCCGCCAGCGCCGCTACCTGATGTCGATGAGCCTGCGCTCGCTGTGCTTCGTGGGCGCCATCGTGGCCGCGCTCGCCGGGGTCGACTGGCTGTGGCCGATCCTCATCGCCGGGGCGCTGATCCTGCCCTACGTCGCCGTGGTGATGGCCAACGCCGTGACCACCCGCACCGACACCTTCGACCTCGCCGACACGGCGTACCGCCGCGAGATCGAGGGACACCGGTGACCGACCCCTGCTCGGCGAAGGGCTGCCAGGAGACCGCCACCTGGGCGCTGCTCTGGAACAACCCCAAGCTGCACACCCCCGACCGCCGCAAGACCTGGCTGGCCTGCGAGGAGCACCGCGCGTCGCTCTCCGACTTCCTGGGCGCCCGCGGGTTCCTGAAGGACGTCGAGCCGCACTCCTGAGCGCTCAGCCGCCGATCGCGGACATCGGCCGGTCCGGCTGGAGGAACGTCGGGTCGTCGATGCCGTGACCCGCGCGCTTGCCGCGCATGGCGATCACCCAGCGGTCGGCGAGCTCCTCGTCGCTGGCCCCGGCGCGCATCGCGGCGCGCAGGTCGGACTCCTCGCGGGCGAAGAGGCAGTTGCGCACCTGGCCGTCGGCCGTGAGCCGCACGCGGTCGCAGTCGCCGCAGAACGGCCGGGTCACCGAGGCGATCACGCCGACCGTGGCCGGGCCGCCGTCGACGAGCCAGAGCTCGGCGGGTGCGCTCCCCCGCGGCTCCACCGCCGGAGTCAGGTCGTACGCCGCGGCCAGCCGCGCGAGGATCTCGTCGGCGGTGATCATCGTGGTGCGGTCCCAGCCGTGCTGGGCGTCCAGCGGCATCTGCTCGATGAACCGGAGGTGGTAGCCCCGCTCGACGGCCCACCCGAGCAGCTCGGGCGCCTGGTCGTCGTTGACCCCGCGGAGCAGGACCGCGTTGATCTTCACCGGCCCGAGCCCCGCGGCGTACGCCGCCTCGAGGCCGGCGACCACGTCGTGCAGGCGGTCGCGCCGGGTGATCTCGTGGAACGTCCCGGCGCGGACGGTGTCGAGGCTGACGTTGACCCGGTCCAGACCGGCCTCCGCGAGCGCGGGGGCGGTGCGCGCGAGCCCGAGGGCGTTGGTGGTCAGGGAGAGCTCGAGGTCCGGGGAGAGCGCGCGGCTGCGGCGGACGATGTCGACGATCCCGCGGCGCACCAGCGGCTCACCGCCGGTGAACCGGACCTCGCTGATCCCGAGCCGCTCGACCCCCACCCGCACCAGCCGGACGACCTCGTCGTCGGTGAGCAGCCGCTCGTTCTCGAGCCAGTCCAAGCCCTCGGCCGGCATGCAGTAGGAGCAGCGCAGGTTGCACTTGTCGGTCAGCGAGACGCGGAGGTCCCTCGCGACACGGCCGTAGCGGTCGGAGAGCTCCCGGATGGACACCCCTGCAGTCTAGGCCAGCGGGGGTCACGGTTAGCCTCGATGACGTGCGGTCGCTCGGTTTCCTGCTCAGCCGCCGGTGGATTCTCTTCGCACTGGCGATCGTCCTCACCGGCGCCGCCACGTGGTGGCTCGGCCAGTGGCAGTTCGACCGCCTCGAGCAGCGCCGGTCCGACAACGCCTCCGTGCGGGCCAACGAGGACCTCGCCCCCGCGCCCGTCGAGGACGTGCTCGCCCCCGGCGGGGACGTCGCCCGCGACCAGGAGTGGCGGGTGGTGACGGCGAGGGGCACCTACGCCCCCGAGGACACGGTGCTGATCCGCTACAGCACCAGCCCCAGCGAGAAGGGCACCGGCGTGGACGTCGTGGTGCCGCTGGTGACCGAGGACGGCACCGCCCTGCTGGTGAACCGGGGCTGGATGCCGACCGTGAACCAGGGCGGCGACATCGGCGACGTGCCCGAGCCGCCGGCGGGCGAGGTCACCGTCACCGGGTACGTGCGGCAGGACGGGTCCGGCGACAGCACCCGCGTGGACGACCTCTCGGCGCGCGCCGTCGACAGCGAGGCGATCGGCGAGGCCATCGACCGGGAGGTGTACGGCGGGTGGGTCGAGCTCCGCTCCGAGGACCCCCCGCCCGCCGAGGCCGACGCGACCCTGGAGCAGGTCGAGCTCCCCGAGCTCGACGAGGGGCCGCACTTCGCCTACGGCCTGCAGTGGTTCTTCTTCGGCATCCTGGCGATCGTCGGCTTCGTCTGGTTCGCCTACGACGAGTGGCGCGGCGGACCGGACCGCCGCAAGCGCGAGAAGCAGGAGCTCCGGGCCCGCCGGGAGCGCCGCCAGGCGGCGCGCACCAGCTAGCTGTGATGCCCAGCCAGGTTGTTCAACCTGGTGATGGGTGCAGCCTTTCCGATTGCTGAGTGGGGCCGGTGGTGGTTGTACTGGTGGATCCATGCTGGCAGAGCCGCGAGTCGGGCGGCTTCGGAGTTGTAGAACTTCTTGAACGCCCAGCCCTCGGCCAGGGTGCGGTGGAACCGTTCGATCTTGCCGTTGGTCTGTGGTCGGTAGGGCCGGGTCTTCTTCGGTGTGATTCCCAGCTCGGCGCAGGTCTCGCGCCACAGGTGGGACTTGTAGCAGCTGCCGTTGTCGCTGAGCACCCGTTGCACGGTGACGCCGCGCTGGCCGAACCAGGCCACCGCGTTGCGCAGGACCAGTGCGGCGGTCTCCTTGGTCTCGTCGTCGTGGGCCTCGACGTAGGCGACGCGGGAGTGGTCGTCGATCACGGTGTGTAGGTAGCAAGTCCCGATCAACGGGCCGCGGTACTTGTTGCGGGGCTTGTTCGGCGTCGCGGCCCGGTTCTTCTCGCCCTGCTGCTTGCCGACATAGCGCCAGCCGCCGCCGTCGGGCACCTTGCCGAGCTTCTTGACGTCGACGTGGAGCAGGTCGCCGGGGCGTTCGTGCTCGTAGCGGCGAATGGGCTCCCCGGTCGCCCGGTCGACGTGGGTGAGCCGGTTGAGCCGGCACCGCACCAGCACCGCATGCACGGTCGAGGACGCCATGCCAAGCCGGTCGCCGATCTCGACTGGTCCGAGACGCTGCTTCCAGCGCAGGTGCACGATCTTGCGCACCACCGGCGCCGGTGTCCGGTTCGGCTGGTGGTGCGGGCGTGAGGACCGATCGGCCATGCCGGCGGGTCCTTCGGCGCAGTACCGATCGGCCCACTTCTTCGCGGTCCGCCAGGACACGTCGTAGCGTTCCGCGGCCCTCGGAATCGGCCAGCCCTGGTCAACTATCAGACGCGCCAGACGTAGCCGAGCACGTGGTGTCAGCGCAGCGTTGGCATGGGTAGCGTGGGACACGAAGGCCTCCTGGGTGTGAAGCGGTTCCTAGATAGCTCCACTCCACACCGGGAGGCCTTCACCCATCCATCGCCTCAGACCGTGTCGTCGCAGGTCCTCGACCAACGTGGCTGGGCATCACAGCTAGCGGGCCCCGACCTCGGCCGGCTCCGGCGGGGTGCCGTCGCCCTCGACGAACTGGGTGCGGTAGAGGTCGGCGTACAGGCCACCCCGGGCCAGCAGCTCGAGGTGGGTGCCGGACTGGACGATCCGCCCGTCCTCGAGGACCAGGATCAGGTCGGCGTTGCGGACCGTCGAGAGCCGGTGCGCGATCACCAGCGAGGTGCGGCCCTCGAGCGCCGCGTCGAGCGCGCGCTGGACGGCGGCCTCGGACTCGCTGTCCAGGTGGGCGGTGGCCTCGTCGAGGATCACGATGGCCGGCGACTTCAGCAGCAGCCGCGCGATCGCGAGCCGCTGGCGCTCGCCGCCGGAGAGGCGGTAGCCGCGGTCGCCGACGACGGTGTCGAGGCCGTCGGGCAGCGCCCGCACCAGCCCGGCGACCTGCGCGGCCTCGAGCGCGGCCCAGATCTGCTCGTCGGTGGCGCCGGGGCGGGCGTAGCGCAGGTTGGCCCGGACGGTGTCGTGGAACATGTGGGCGTCCTGGGTGACGTAGCCGACCGCGTCCTCGAGGGACTGCAGGGTCACGTCGCGGACGTCGTGGCCGCCGATGCGGACCGCGCCCTCCTGGACGTCGTAGAGCCGGGCCACCAGGTGGGTGACGGTGGTCTTGCCCGCCCCGGACGGCCCCACCAGGGCGACCATCTGGCCGGGCGCGGCGACGAACGAGACGTCGTGGAGCACCGGCGCGTGGTCGCGCGAGTCGACCCGCGAGATCCGCTCGAGGGAGGCCAGCGAGATGTCGTCGGCCCGGGGGTAGGTGAACCCCACGTGGTCGAACTCCAGGCGCGACGCGTCGGGACGCAGCCGGACCGCCTGCGGCTTCTCCTGCACCAGCGAGGGCAGGTCCAGGACCTCGAAGACCCGCTCGAAGCTGACCAGCGCCGTCATCACGTCGATGCGCACGTTGGAGAGGCCCTGCAGCGGTCCGAGCAGGCGCAGCAGCAGGGTGGCGAGCGCAAGGAGCGTGCCGACCGTGAGCGTGTCGTCGATGACCAGGTGCCCGCCGACGCCGTACACGAGCGCGGCCGCGAGCGCCGGCACGGCCATCATGGTCGCGGCGAAGATGCGGGTGACCAGGGTGATCCGGATGCCGAGGTCGCGGACGCGCGCCGCCTTCTCGGCGAACAGCTCGTCCTCCTCCTCGCGGCGTCCGAAGAGCTTCAGCAGCATCGCGCCGCCGACGTTGAACCGCTCGGTCATCACGTTGCCGAGGTCGGCGTTGCCGTCCATCTGCTGCCGGGTCAGGCCCGCCAGCCGGCCGCTGACGAAGCGGGAGACCAGCAGCAGCACGGGGAAGAGCGCGAGGCACAGCAGCGTCACCTGCCAGCTGAGCGCGAGCATGGTGATGCCGACCACTACCACCGCGATGCTGTTCGACACCGTGCTCGAGAGCGTGCTCGTGAAGGCGCGCTGGGCGCCGATCACGTCGTTGTTGAGCCGCGAGACCAGCGCGCCGGTCTGGGTGCGGGTGAAGAACGCGAGGGACTGGCGCTGGACGTGGGCGAAGACCTGGGTGCGGAGGTCGAAGATCAGCCCCTCCCCGATCCGGGAGGAGAACCAGCCGCTGAGCACCGCGAGGACGGCGCTGAAGATCGCGAACCCCGCCATCACCAGCGCCAGGACCGTGACCAGGCCGCCGTCGCCGGCCAGGATGCCGTCGTCGACGACCCGCTGCACCAGCAGCGGGGTGACCACGACGGTCGAGGCGTCGATCACGGTCAGCAGCAGGAAGACCGAGATCAGCCCGCGGTGCGGCCGGGCGAACCCGACGACGCGGCGCACGGTGTGCCCCTCGATGCGGTTGTCGACGACACTGCGGTCGGACCTGAGGTGTCGCCAGGCCGAGCCGGCGCCGTACATCCCGGACACTGTGGTCCTCCTTCGGGTTATCCCGCCGCGTGCCACCGGGCCAGGTCGCGGAACCGCCGCACCTGCGCCTCGCGCTCCAGCCTCCGCTGGTCGTCGAGGGTGCGGTCCCCCGCTCCCTGCAGCAACGCCTTGGTCTCGCGCACGGCACCGACCATCGGTGCCGACAGGGCGCCGGCCAGGTCGGCGACCGTCGCGTCCAGCATCGCAGCCGGTACGGCGGTCATCGCCAGCCCGATCCGCACCGCCTCGTCGGCCTCGACCATCCGGGCGGTGGCGCAGATCTCGAGCGCCCTCGCGTACCCAACGCACTCGACCAGCGGCTTTGTTCCCGTGAGGTCGGGCACCAGACCGAGCGCGGGCTCCTTCATCGAGAACCGGGCGTCGTGGGAGACCACCCGTAGGTCGCAGGAGAGGGCGAGCTGGAACCCGGCGCCGATGGCGTACCCGCGGACGGCGGCCACGGACACGAAGCGCGGGTCGCGCAGCCAGGTGAACCCCTGCTGGTAGACCTCGATGGTCGCCGAGACCTCCTCGTCGGGCAGCTCCAGGAGGTCGGCGAGCGTCTCCACGCCCTCCCGGCCGGCCGCCGTGTCGAACATCGCGCGGTCCAGCCCCGCCGAGAAGCTCTGGCCCGCACCCCGGAGCACGACCACGCGCACGTCGTCGTCGAGCGAGCCGCCGAGGGTGCCGAGCGCCCGCCACATGGCCGGGGTCTGCGCGTTGCGGACCTCCGGACGGTGCAGGGTCACCGTCACCACCGGACCGGACCTCTCGACGACGAGTCCGGCCTGGGCGAGCTCGTCTGGGGTCATGCGGGAAGGGTAGACGGCACCACCCACACGTCGAGACGGCCGCGATCAGGCCAGGGAGACCAGGTCGGCGTACCCCTCGTTCCAGAGGTCCTCGTCGCCGTCGGGCAGGAGCAGCACCCGGTCCGGCTCGAGCGCACGGACGGCGCCCTCGTCGTGGGTGACCAGGATGATCGCGCCCTCGTAGCCGCGGATCGCGCCCAGCACCTCCTCGCGGGAGGCGGGGTCGAGGTTGTTCGTCGGCTCGTCGAGGAGCAGCACGTTCGCGCTGGAGACCACCAGGCTCGCGAGCGCGAGCCGGGTCTTCTCCCCGCCGGAGAGCACCGAGGCGGGCTTGTTGGCGTCGTCGCCGGAGAAGAGGAACGACCCCAGAACGCTGCGGGCCTCGGTGTCGGTCAGCTGGGGGGCGGCGCTGCGCATGTTCTCCAGCACGGTCCGATTGGTGTCGAGGGTCTCGTGCTCCTGGGCGTAGTAGCCGACCTTGAGCCCGTGACCCGGCACCACCCGCCCGGTGTCGGGGCGGTCGACGCCGGCGAGGATCCGCAGCATCGTGGTCTTGCCGGCGCCGTTGAGCCCGAGGATGACCACCCGCGAGCCCTTGTCGATCGCCAGGTCGACGTCGGTGAAGACCTCGAGCGAGCCGTAGGACTTCGACAGCTCCTCCGCGGTGAGCGGGGTCTTGCCGCACGGGGCGGGCGCGGGGAACTTGATCCGGGCCACCTTGTCGGCGGCGCGCTCGCCCTCGAGGCCGGCCATCATCTTCTCGGCCCGCTTGAGCATCGACTGCGCGGCCTGGGCCTTGGTCGCCTTGGCGCGCATCTTGTTGGCCTGGTCGGTGAGGGTCTTGGCCTTGTTCTCGGTGTTGGCGCGCTCGCGCTTGCGGCGTTTCTCGTCGGTCTCGCGCTGCAGCAGGTAGTTGCGCCAGCCCATGTTGTAGACGTCCATGACGCACCGGTTGGCGTCGAGGTGCATGACCTTGTTGACCGTCTGCTCGAGCAGGGCGTTGTCGTGGCTGATCACGATGAACCCGCCGCGGTGCGACTTGAGGAACTCCCGCAGCCACACGATGGAGTCGGCGTCGAGGTGGTTGGTCGGCTCGTCGAGGATCAGCACCTCGGCCTCGGAGAACAGGATGCGGGCCAGCTCCACCCGACGCCGCTGCCCGCCGGAGAGGGTCTTGAGCGGCTGGCCCAGCAGCCGGTCCTCGATGCCGAGGCTGGCGGCGATCGTCGCGGCCTCGGACTCCGCGGCGTACCCGCCCCCGGCGTGCATCTCGTCGTCGGCGCGGCCGTAGCGGCGCATCGCGCGGTCGCGCACCGTCGGGTCGTCGCTGCCCATCTGCTCCTCGGCCTCGCGCAGCCGGCGTACGACGTCGTCCAGGCCGCGCGCGGAGAGGATCCGGTCGCGGGCGAGCACCTCGGGGTCGCCGGTGCGCGGGTCCTGCGGCAGGTAGCCGACCTCGCCGGTGCGGGTGACGGTCCCGGCGGCCGGCAGCGCCTCGCCGGCCAGGATCTTGGTCAGGGTGGTCTTGCCGGCGCCGTTGCGGCCCACCAGGCCGACCTTGTCGCCGGCGGCGACGCGGAAGCTCACGTCCTCCATGAGGAGCCTCGCGCCGACGCGGACTTCGAGCTGGGAGGCGGTGATCATCAGGGGGCCGAGTCTAGTTGCGGGTACCTGTCCGGCAGGAATCGGAGCAGCAAGGAGGACGGATGCGGTTCAACCCGAAGGCTCGTCTCGACACCCGACGTGTGGGGGACGCCGGCCGCGGCCGCCGTGGCGGCGGTGGCGGCAGGTCCGCGATGGGGATGCCCGGCGGGCTGCCGGTGGGTGGCGGGATCGGGGGGATCGTCGTGGTCGTCCTGGTCTTCGTCGTGTTCCAGCTCGTCGGCGGCGGCGGGGGCACCGGACTCGGCGGTGCCACCGCCCTGGACAGCAGCCGGCTCGACGACAGCGAGCGGTACGCCGCGTGCGAGACCGGTGCCGACGCCAACGAGAGCCTGGACTGCCGGCGCGTCGCGGTGGAGAACTCGCTGCACGACTTCTGGTCCGACGAGCTCGGCCCCCGGTTCCGACCCGTCGACCAGCTGGTCACCTTCACCGACTCGGTCCAGACCGGCTGCGGGCCCGCGACCGCTGCCGTGGGCCCGTTCTACTGCCCCGGGGACCAGCGGATCTACCTCGACTCGACGTTCTTCGACGACGTGCTGGCCCGCCAGCTCGGCGGCCCGCAGGGCGGGTTCGTCGAGCCCTACGTGCTCGCCCACGAGTACGGCCACCACGTCCAGGACCTGCTCGGCGCGATGGGCAAGGTGCGGACCCAGCAAGGCCCGCAGAGCGACGCGGTCCGCCTGGAGCTCCAGGCCGACTGCTACGCCGGGATGTGGGCCCGCGCCGCGACGAGCACCGAGGACGCCGACGGCAACGTGCTGATCACGGAGCTGACCGACCGCGACATCGAGGAGGCACTCGCCGCCGCGTCCGCCGTCGGCGACGACCGGATCCAGCAGAAGACGCAGGGTCAGGTCACCGAGGAGTCCTGGACGCACGGCTCGGCGGCCTCCCGCGCCCGCTGGTTCCGCACCGGCTTCGAGGAGGGCTCCCTGGAGGCGTGCGACACGTTCTCGGCGAGCCGCGTCTGATCCGGCGTCCCGCCCGACCCCGTCACAGCGATACCGTTCGGGTATGACCTCCGGCGACGCCTCGGCGCCCCCCTCCTTGCGGGTACTCATCGCCGACGACTTCGAGCCCGTGCGGATGCTCGCCTCGCGGATGCTCCAGAAGCTCGGCCACGGTGACGTGGTCGAGGCCGAGGACGGCCAGGAGGCGGTCGAGCTGATGGCCCGACGGCCGTTCGACCTGCTGCTCCTCGACCTCTCGATGCCCCGGATGACCGGGGTCGAGGTCGTCCGGTGGGTGCGCGCCCACCCCGAGCACACCGAGGGCCTGAACATCGTGGTGATCAGCGCCTCCGCGCACACCGAGCGCCCCGTGCTCAACGAGCTGGGCATCACCCACGTGCTCGCCAAGCCGTTCCGGAGCCAGGACATCTCCGAGGTCCTCGACGCCATCTACGGCACGAATTGAGACACGTACTTCAAACCGGTGACGGATCACCCCGGACCCGCTACGTTTCAATCTCGAGTGGGGAAACCGAGGAGAGGACACCAGATGTTGAGTAACTTCCGTCAGCGCCGTGCCATTGCCCAGGCTGGTCGCAGCCTGCGCGCGTACTACACGTGGCGCCGGCCGAACGCCTGAGCAACACCACGCCTCAAGACGGCGCCGAGGAGCCTCCGGGCGTCCTCGGCGCCGTCGTTCGTGCGGCCGGCTCGCCAGCGCCGGTCCGTATCCCGCCCGACGGGCACGTCGTGGTCACGACGCTCGAGGCGGCTCGCACCGTCCTGACCGCCCCCGAGGACTTCGTGCTCCCGTACGACGTGAGCCGCCAGCCCGTCCGGCGGCACGGGCGCGAGGCGAAGGACACTCCTCCCCTCGCCCCGGAAGCCGTCGCCGTCGGCGCCGCGGTGTTCGCCGAGGAGCTCGCGCACACGGCGGTCCCGGTCGAGTCGACCGAGATCGACACCCTGGTGCTGCTCCGTGACCCGGTGGCCCGGTCCACGACGGCGGCGATGCTGCCGGCCCTCGGCATCGCGGACCGGGACCGGATCGCCGGGCTGGTGCTCGCCTGGGTGGACTCCCTCGGCCCGGTCATCTCCGCCGCACGCCCGCCGCGGCGGTGGTCCGCCCACCGGCGCGCCGAGCACAGCGCGCGACGCCGTCTGATCGGGGCTCTGCAGGAGGTCGGCTCCGCGGAGGCACCGGCGCTGGCCACGGCGCTGGCCGCCGGCGTGCAGGTCCCGATCGCATCCGGCGCCTGGTGCCTCACCCAGCTGGCCGCCCGCCCCGACCTGCACCGCCTGATCCGCGAGGACCCCGAGCTCGCCGTGCCGTTCGTGTGGGAGGTGCTGCGACTCTTCCCGCCGACCTGGGTGCTGCCGCGGATCGCCGTCGCCGACTCGGTCCTCCAGGGCACCGAGGTGCCCGCCTACACCCCCGTGCTGGTCAGCCCGCTCGCCCTCGGTCTCCTCCCCCGCCTCGTACCGGGCCCCGACGCGGGATCCTCGCCGCTCGGCGAGCTCGATCCGCTCCGCTGGATCGGCACCGATCGGCGCCCCGGCGCGTGGCTCCCGTTCGGTGCGGGACCGCACGCCTGTCCCGGCCGCAACCTCGGCCTCGCCCAGCTCGCCCGACTCGTCGAGTGGTCGGCCGACCTGGCCCTGCACGTCGACCACCCGCCCACGGTGAACGCCGACCGCGGGCTGTCCCCCCGGCCCTCCCTGGTGCGCGCACACCGGCGCCGTCACGCCGGGTAGGGTCACGACAGTGTCGACGTCCTCCGAAGTTGAGAGCGGGCTTCAGGCCGTCTCCTACCCGGTCGGCGCCGGGCCAGCCGCCACCGCCCTGGCCGCCACGCTCCTGACTGACGCCCACGACATCGCGTCCTCGGTCGAGCAGGTCGTCGGACTGCTGTCGACTCAGGCGGGCATTGACGGCGTCACCGTCGCGTTGACGAGCGCGGCACCAGAGCGCACGGAAGGGTGGGTCCCGCTCGGCAAGCGCGCGTGGCTCCGCGAGTGGACCGCCCCCGGCGCGAGCTGCTCCGTGGCACCTCCCGAAGGCGCGGGACCCGACCAAGCCCTCTCGCTCCCCTGGCTCTCGCAGCACGCGCGTGAGGACGTGGTCGTCGTCAGCGACACCGCTCGACTTCCGACCGAAGCCAACCAGGACCGGGAGGAGCTGATGGGCTGCAACGTCCGCGCGCTCGTCTCCCGGTCGATCGTGCGCGACGGCGTCCTCTTCGGCAGCCTCGGGCTCGCCCGGGAGGAGCCGGGACCCTGGCCCGCGTCGTACGTCGCGGATGTCCGGTTGCTGAGCGCCGTCCTCGCCTCCCGGATGACCGAGGAGCTGGGCCAGCTCGCGCTGGTGGAAGCGATCAACCGCGGCGACTCCGCGCACGAGAGCAAGGAGCACTTCTTCGCGGCCGTCGGCCACGAGCTGCGGACGCCGATCACCGCCATCCTGGGGATGGCAGAGCTCCTAGGGGACGACGCTCGTGATCGGACGAGCACGGACACGACCGGGTACGCCGCCTCCGTGGCGCACGACGCCGACATCGTGCTGCGCGCCGCTGAGCAGCTGCACGCGGTGGTGGAGGACCTGCTCGGGACCGGCGAGGAGCTCGGCGGGGGCGCGGAGACGCAGGCGGTCGACGTCGCCGACGCCCTGGCGGACGTCGTGCACTGGCTGCGTACGCCGGCCCTCACTGCCCGGGTCACCGTCGAGACCGCGGTCCCTCCCGGCACGATCGTCCGCACCACCCCGGCGGCGCTGCGCCAGATCCTCACCAACCTCGTCGGCAACGCGATCACCCACCACCGGGAGGGTGGCACGGTGCGCGTCACCACCACCCGGGCCGTCGACGAGCTCGGCCGGCCACGGGTGCGGATCGGCGTGCGCGACGACGGACCCGGGCTGACCGCCGAGCAGCAGAACGAGGTGTTCCGGCCGTTCGTGCGGTTCGCCGGTCCGGGCATCCGCGGCACCGGGCTCGGCCTTCCCCTGTCCCGCTCCCTCGCCGAGCGCGACGGTGGGTTCATGGGGGTCGAGTCGACGCCCGGCGTCGGCTCGGTGTTCTGGGTCGACCTCGCCCTGGCCGAGCAGGACGCCTAGCTAGCCGCGTCCCTGCATCAGTGCCTCCACCTGAGGCAGCTGGCGCTGCAGCGCCCGCAGGTGCGGCGCCACGGCGGGGTGGCGGAACTTGCCCGCGAGCGCGCCCTCACCCCCGGCGACCCGCGCCAGTGCCCACTCCGCGTGGTTGAGTGCCGTGAGGACGGCGGTGACCCGGGCGCCCTGGGCGACCTCCTCCCGCGTCGCGACGCCGGCGGGCAACCCCATCAGGTAGGCCTCGAGGAGCGGCTCGAACGCCTCACGCGCCGACAGCATGAAGTACCCGAGGTCGGCCCCCACGGGGCCGTGCCCGAGCATCCCCCAGTCGATGGCCACCACGTCGTCACCGACGCGGCCGGGCAGGTTGGCCGGCACCGGGTCGCCGTGCTGAGCCACCTGGGCCAGGCCGTCGAGCTCGTCGAGCAACGCTGTACGCCGTCCCCACAGGTGGTCCGCCACGTCGGCGACGGTGGTCCGGGAGAGCGTCCGCCAGCCACCGCGGTGCTCCACCCGCCGCATCCGGTCGCGCAGCTGGTCGCGCGCGAGCCACCGCACCCCGCCGAGGTCGACGCCGGCGAAGCGGCCCAGCGCGTTCGCGCCGAAGAGCCCGCTGGACGCGGCGTCCTCGACCCACTCCTGGGTGAGCGTGATCCCCTCACCGTCCTCCTCCACCGCGGTGACGGGTGCTCGCAGCCCCGGCGTACGGTCGACCAGGCAGGTGGTGGCGACGTCGGCCGCACGCCGCCAGTAGGCGAAGTGGCGGGGATCGCTGAGCTCGGCCGGGTCGTCCTCGCCGGGCGCCGCGAGCCGTTTGACGACGACCGGCTGGTGGCCGATGACGGTGCGCCACACCCCGAGGGTGGAGGTGCCGGTGCCACCCGGGAGCGGGTGCCAGCCGGGCTCGGGCTGCCACATGAGGCTCATGGTGGCAGAACCGGGGCCGGATCCCGGTGAGGTGAGCCTTCAGCTGCGCGGCGGCAGCCGGTGCAGGACGACGTCGGTGAGGGCGCCCTCCGCCGCTGTCGCGGTCAGGTAGGTGCACGCCGGCTGCCGGCGCCGGTCCGTGGGCGAGCCCGGGTTGAGCAGCCGGAGGCCGGTCGCGGTGACGGTGTCCCACGGGATGTGGCTGTGCCCGAAGACCAGCACGTCGACGTCGTCGTACGCCGCGGAGCAGCGCGCCTCGCGGCCCTTCGCGTCACCGGTCTCGTGGACGACGGCGAACCGCACGCCGCCGAGCGCGACCCGCGCCACCTCCGGGAGCCGGTCACGGAGCGCCCGCCCGTCGTTGTTGCCCCAGCACGCCACGAGCCGGGCGCTGCGCGCCTCCAGCACGTCGAGCAGGGACACGTCGACCCAGTCGCCCGCGTGCAGCACGACGTCCGCGCTCTCGACGGCCGCCCACAGCTGCGGCGGCAGGTCGCGGGCGCGCTTCGGGACGTGCGTGTCCGCCATGATCACGATCCGGACGGCGGTCACGAGGCGTCCGCGTTCGTCACGACGACCTGCACCGAGCAGGCGTCGACGAGGGCCTGCTCGAGCACCGCGCGCCGCGGGTCGGGGACCGGGAGCCACGGGTCGAGGACGGCGAGGTGCCGCAGCCGCGGGTCCTCGAGGACCTCCTCGACCGCCGGCCGGTCGCCGCCGGCCACGACCGGTCCGCGCAGCCCCTCGAGCAGCCGCGCCGCGTGGTCGGCGGCCGCCTCGTAGGCCTGCCGGGCCTGGTTGTCGCGCCGTCGGGCGAACCGCTGCTGGCTCTGCCCGCCAGCCTTCGTGCGCCCCTGGACGTGCCGCTGGCCGACCTTGGACGCCACGGTCTGCACCCCCGCCAGCCGGGCCACCGCGAAGCCGCCCTTGCGGACCAGCAGCAGGCCCCAGTCCCCCGGCGCGACCACCCCCGCCGCGAAGCCCGCGGCGTCCGGCAGCCCGTCGTACGCCGCGGCGAAGGGCAGCCGGGCCGTGAACGTCGAGCCGTCATCCGCCGCGCCCGCCAGGGCTCCGTCGACGACCGTCAGCCCGGTCTCCCCGTGGCGGCCGCGGAAGTTGAGGACCCAGCGCTCGAAGCGGGCTGCCGGCACCAGGACGCTCGTCACCGGAGCAGTCCATCACAGGGCGATCTTGGCGCACGCGCGCCTCTCGCTTCCGTGCACCGACTCAGGTCTCGGCACGCCCGTCGCGGGTTCGCAAGCTCACCCGCGGGCTTGCTCGACCTCTTCGGGTCACTGCCCCGCTCGTACCTCGCGCGGCAGTGCCTCAGACATTAAATCCGAGGGCTCGGAGCTGCTCGCGGCCGTCCGGGGTGATCTTGTCCGGGCCCCACGGCGGCATCCAGACCCAGTTGATCGCGACGTCGTTGACCAGGCCCTCGAGCGCGCTCTCGGTCTGGTCGGTGATCACGTCGGTCAGCGGGCAGGCAGCCGAGGTGAGGGTCATGTCGATCACGAGGTTGCTGGACTCGTCGAGGTGCAGGTCGTAGACGAGGCCGAGGTCGACGACGTTGATGCCGAGCTCGGGGTCGACGACGTCCTTCATCGCCTCGGTGACGTCCTCGACCGAGACGGTCGCGGTGCCCCCGCCGGTGGCCTCGGGGACGTCGGGCAGGTCGCTGTGGTCGATCAGTGGGGCATCAGTCATGGGATGTCTCCTTCTCTGCCGGCGAACCGGCCTGCAACGTGGCGTCCTTCCAGGCCATCCACGACAAAAGTGCGCACTTGACCCGGGCTGGGAAGCGCGCGACGCCCGCGAACGCGATGCCGTCCTCGAGGACGTCCTCGTCGGGCTCCACGGTGCCCTTCCCCTGCATGAGGGTCAGGAACTGCTCGTGGATCGCCATCGCCTCCCCGACCGGCTTGCCGATGACCAGGTCGGCCATCACCGAGGTCGAGGCCTGCGAGATCGAGCAGCCGACGGCGTCGTACGACACGTCCTCGACCCGGCCGTCGGCGACGTGGACGCGCAGCGTCACCTCGTCGCCGCAGGTCGGGTTGACGTGGTGCACCTCGGCCTCGTAGGGGTCGCGGAGGCCGCGGTGGAGGGGGTTCTTGTAGTGGTCCAGGATGATCTCCTGGTACAGCGCGTCGAGGTCCTGGCTCATCGCTGGCCCACCTTGAAGTAGGAACGGGTGTACTCGAGGCCCTCGACGAGCGCGTCGATCTCGGCCGGCGTCGTGTAGAGGTACGACGACATCCGGGTCGTGCTCTGGACGCCGAAGCGGGCGTGCGCAGGCCGGGCGCAGTGGTGACCGGCGCGCACCGCGATGCCGCGCGAGTCGAGCACCTGGGCGACGTCGTGCGGGTGCACGCCGTCGATCTCGAAGGCGATCGCCCCGCCGCGGTCGGCGGCGTCCAGCGGGCCGAGCACGCGCAGGCCGGGGATCGTGGCCAGGCCCTCGAGCGCGTACGCCGTGATCGCCTGCTCGTGGCGGTGGATCGCGTCCATGCCGATGTGCGAGAGGTAGTCGACCGCGGCGCCGAGGCCGACGGCCTCGACGATCGGCGGGGTGCCGGCCTCGAACTTGTGCGGGATCGACGCGTACGTCGAGCGCTCCATCCGGACGGTTTCGATCATCTCGCCGCCGCCGAGGAACGGCGGCAGCTGGTCGAGCACCTCGCGCTTGCCCCACAGCACGCCGATGCCGGTGGGCCCGACGACCTTGTGGCCGGTGAAGACCACCACGTCGGCGCCCGAGGCGACGACGTCGACGGGCAGCTGCGGCGCGGCCTGCGAGGCGTCGAGGACGACGAGCGCCCCGACCTCGTGGGCGCGCCGGGCGATGTCGGCGACCGGGTTGATGGTGCCGAGCATGTTGGAGACCCAGGTCAGCGTGACGACCTTGGTGCGCACGGTGATCAGCTCGTCGATGTTCGACAGGTCCAGCCGGCCGTCGTCCGTGAGCCCGAACCAGCGCAGCGTGGCGCCGGTGCGCTCGGTGAGCAGCTGCCACGGGACGATGTTGGAGTGGTGCTCCATCTCGGTGGTGACCACCACGTCGCCCTCGCCGAGCGCGAGGTCGCCGCGGGCCCAGGCCAGCGTGTTCGCCACCAGGTTCAGCGCCTCGGAGGCGTTCTTGGTGAAGATCACCTCGTCGCGGCTGGGGGCGTGCAGGAACGTCGCGACCTTGTCGCGCGCCGCCTCGAACGCCTCGGACGACTCGGCCCCGAGCTGGTGCATCGCGCGCGCGACGTTCGCGTTGTGCCGCTCGAGGTGGTCGACCATCGTGTCGATGACGACCTGCGGCTTCTGCGAGGTGTTGGCGCTGTCCAGGTAGACCAGCGGCAGGCCGCCCGCGAGCGTCCGACCGAGGATCGGGAAGTCGTCCCGGATCACCTCCAGCTCGGGGAGGAGACCCGCCAGCTGGGTCTGGGTCATCTCAGACGCCGGCCTTGAGGTACTTGTCGTAGCCCTCGGCCTCGAGCTGCTCGGCGAGCTCGGCGCCGCCCTGCTCGGCGATCTTGCCGTCGACGAAGACGTGCACGAAGTCGGGCTCGATGTAGCGCAGGATCCGGGTGTAGTGCGTGATCAGCAGGACGCCCTTGCCCTCCTGGTGGCGGAACCGGTTGACGCCCTCGGAGACGATCTTGAGCGCGTCGATGTCGAGGCCGGAGTCGGTCTCGTCGAGGATCGCGACCTTCGGGTCGAGCAGCTCGAGCTGGGCGATCTCGTGGCGCTTCTTCTCACCGCCGGAGAAGCCCTCGTTGACCGAGCGGGTGCCGAAGGTCGGGTCGAGGTTCAGCCGCTGGAGGGCGCCGTTGACGTCCTTGACCCAGGTGCGGAGCTTGGGCGCCTCGCCGTCGATGGCGGTCTTGGCGGTGCGCAGGAAGTTGGAGACCGAGACGCCGGGCACCTCGACGGGGTACTGCATCGCGAGGAACAGGCCGGCGCGGGCCCGCTCGTCGACCGACATGGCCAGCACGTCCTCGCCGTCGAGCGTGACAGTGCCGCCGGTGACGTCGTACTTCGGGTGGCCCGCGATCGAGTAGGCCAGGGTCGACTTGCCGGAGCCGTTGGGCCCCATGATCGCGTGCGTCTCGCCGTCGCGGATGGTCAGCGTGACGCCCTTGAGGATCTCCTTGGGACCGTCGTCGGTCTTGACGGACACCTGCAGGTCCTTGATGACGAGCTCGCTCATGCGGGGGTGACTCCGTTCAGGGTGGTGGTGGTGTCGACGTAGACAGCGCTGCCGTCGGCGTCGTCGCGGACCTGCACGGGGAAGGTCGCGACAGGTTCGGTGGCCGGGAGGCCGGTGGGCTTGCCGGTGCGGAGGTCGAAGCGGGAGCCGTGCAGCCAGCACTCGACGGCGCAGTCGGCGACCTCGCCCTCGCTGAGCGGCACGGCGGCGTGGCTGCACAGGTCGTGCAGCGCGAACACCTCGTCGCCGTCGCGGGCGACCGCGACCTCGAGGGAGCCGATCGTGACGCCGAGCGCCTCGTCGGTCGGGACGTCGGCGAGCGCGCAGGCTCGGACGAACGCCATCAGTCCTCCCGCAGGACGTTCTTGGCGAGCTCGGCCTCGACCGTGGCGAGCAGCTGCTCCTCGACCTCGGGGATGCCGACCTTGCGGATCAGGTCGTTGAAGAAGCCGTGCACGACCAGGCGGCGGGCCTCCTTCTCGGAGACGCCGCGCGAGCGGAGGTAGAACAGCTGCTCGTCGTCGAACCGGGCGGTCGCCGACGCGTGGCCCGCGCCCTCGATCTCGCCGGTCTCGATCTCGAGGTTGGGCACCGAGTCGGCCTGGCAGCCGTCGGAGAGCACCAGGTTGCGGTTCTCCTCGTAGGTCTCGATGCCCTCGGCGACCTGGCGGATCAGCACGTTCCCGATCCAGACGGTGTGCGCGCCCTGGCCCTGCAGCGCGCCCTTGTAGACCACGTTGCTCTTGGTCTTCGGAGCGTTGTGGTCGGCGAAGAGCCGGTGCTCGAGGTGCTGGCCGGCGTCGGCGAAGTAGAGCCCGAGGAGCTCGGCCTCGCCGCCGGGGGCGGCGTACTCGACGTTGGCGTGCATGCGGACGACGTCGCCGCCGAAGGACACCGCGGTGTGCCGGACCTTCGCGTCACGCCCGACCCGGATGCCATCACGGGCGAGGTGCACCGCGTCGTCGTCCCAGTCCTGCAGCGTGAGCACGTTGAGGTCGGCGCCGTCGCCGACCAGCACCGTGGTGATCGCGGAGTAGCGCGCCGACCCGGTGTGCGCCAGGACGACGGTCGCCCGCGAGAAGCGGCCGGCGCGGATGATCAGCCGGCTCCAGACCAGGTCGTCGGCCGACTCGCCGTGCAGGCGCACCACGATCGGCTCGTCGAGCTCGAGGTCGGCGGGCACGTCGATCAGCGCCACGCTGCCGGCCAGCTCCGCCGCCAGGGCGGAGGGCCGGTCGTTGGGGGCCAGCTCGCCGAGCGTGCGGGCCTCCTCGGTGCCGACGGTCGTCAGCGTGACGCCCTCGGGCAGCGAGGTCGTCCGGGTCAGCGTGGCGTCGGACGCCTCGCCGTCCAGGACTCCGCGGAGTCGCTTGAGCGGGGTGAACCGCCAGATCTCCTCCCGGCCGGTGGGCACCGGGTGGTCGGCGAGGTCGTACGACGGGGGCGGGTTCAGGTGGCTGACCACCGGAGCCTGCTCCAGGGCCGACTCCACGCTCTCGCGGGCAGCATCAGTCACGGTCAAAACGGGTTCGCTTTCTCAGGGTCGCGGTCGGACGGGGGCGTGGGCGGATCAGCCCACCGCCCCCTCCATCTGCAGCTCGATGAGCCGGTTGAGCTCGAGGGCGTACTCCATCGGGAGCTCCTTGGCGATCGGCTCCACGAAGCCGCGGACGATCATCGCCATCGCCTCGTCCTCCTCCATGCCTCGCGACATCAGGTAGAAGAGCTGGTCGTCGGAGACCTTGGAGACGCTGGCCTCGTGGCCCATGGAGACGTCGTCCTCGCGGATGTCGACGTAGGGGTAGGTGTCGGAGCGGCTGATCTGGTCGACCAGCAGCGCGTCGCACAGCACGTTGGACTTCGAGCCGTGCGCGCCCTCGTTGATCTGGATCAGGCCGCGGTACGACGTGCGCCCGCCGCCGCGCGCCACCGACTTGCTCAGGATCGAGCTGGAGGTGTTCGGCGCGGCGTGCACCATCTTGGCGCCGGCGTCCTGGTGCTGGCCCTCGCCGGCGAACGCGATGGAGAGCGTCTCGCCCTTGGCGTGCTCGCCCATCAGGTAGATCGCGGGGTACTTCATCGTCACCTTGGAGCCGATGTTGCCGTCGACCCACTCCATCGTGGCGCCGGCCTCGCAGGTCGCGCGCTTGGTGACCAGGTTGTAGACGTTGTTCGACCAGTTCTGGATGGTCGTGTAGCGGACGCGGGCGCCCTTCTTCACGATGATCTCCACGACCGCGGAGTGCAGCGAGTCCGAGCTGTAGATCGGCGCGGTGCAGCCCTCGACGTAGTGAACGTAGGAGTCCTCGTCGGCGACGATCAGGGTGCGCTCGAACTGGCCCATGTTCTCGGTGTTGATCCGGAAGTAGGCCTGCAGCGGGATGTCGACGTGCACGCCCTTGGGGACGTAGATGAACGAGCCGCCGGACCACACCGAGGTGTTGAGCGCGGAGAACTTGTTGTCGCCGACCGGGATGACGGTGCCGAAGTACTCCTTGAAGAGCTCCTCGTGCTCCTTCAGCGCGGTGTCGGTGTCGACGAAGATGACGCCCTGCTCCTCGAGGTCCTCGCGGATCGAGTGGTAGACGACCTCGGACTCGTACTGCGCGGCGACGCCGGAGACCAGGCGCTGCTTCTCCGCCTCGGGGATGCCGAGCCTGTCGTAGGTGTTCTTGATGTCCTCGGGCAGGTCGTCCCAGGTTGCGGCCTGCTTCTCCGAGGAGCGCACGAAGTACTTGATGTTGTCGAAGTCGATGCCGCCGAGGTCGGAGCCCCAGGTCGGCATGGGCTTGCGGTGGAAGAGCTTGAGGCCCTTGAGGCGCTGGTCGAGCATCCACTGGGGCTCGCTCTTCTTCGAGGAGATGTCGCGGACGACCTCCTCGCTCAGACCACGCTTCGCGTTGGCACCGGCGGTGTCGGTGTCGGCCCAGCCGAACTCGTAGCGTCCGATGCCCTGGAGCTCGGGGTTGAGTTCTTCGATGGAGGTCATGAGGTGACCCGCTCCTTCTCGTTCGCGGTGGTGGTCGGCTGACCGGGGATGCAGGTGGTGCAGACCCCGTCGCCGTGGGCGATCGTGGCCAGGCGTTGGACGTGGCGGCCGAGCACGCGGCTGATCGCCTCGGTCTCGGCCTCGCACAGCTGGGGGAACTCGTGGGCGACGTGGGCGACCGGGCAGTGCTGCTGGCACAGCTGCTCCCCCACGCCTCGCCCGTCGACGAGCGGCAGGTGGCGCACCGACGCGGCGTACCCCTGGGCGGTGAACACCTCGGCGAGCACCTCCGCGGGGGACAGCGACGGGTCCGCCTGCCGGACGCCCTCGAACCTCTCCTGGATGAACGCCACGCGCCGCCTGGAGAATTGCCGGACGGCGTCCTCGCCCCCGGTCTCGGCGACGAAGCGCAGCGCCTGCACGGCGAGGTCGTCGTACTGCTGGTCGAAGCGGTCGCGGCCGGTCTCGGTGAGCGCGAACGCCTTGGCGGGGCGCCCGCGGCCGCGGTGGGCGCCGATCCGGGCCTCGCGGGCCTCGACCGCCCCCTCCTCGAGCAGTTGATCGAGGTGGCGGCGGACCGCCGCCGGGGTCAGCGCGAGCCGCTCGGCCAGCGCTGCCGCGGTGGAGGGTCCGTTGACGAGGATCGACCGGGCGACGCGCTCACGCGTCGGCTGGTCGTGCGTCCCGTCGAATTCCACAACACCAGTGTGCCGTTATTGCTTCGGGCCCTTCAAGCAAGGCAACCCTTACCCCCGGCGGGGTGGTGACGTGCGTCTCAGCCAGGCCAGTCCGGCGACCGGCAGCAGCAGCGGGAGGAACCCGTAGCCCTCCCCGAAGTGCGACCACACGGTGCGGTCGGGGAACAGGTCGGTGGCGACCAGGCTCAGCGTCCCGACGGCCAGCACGCCGACCGCCTCGACCGAGCACGCCGCGACCGCGACGTACCAGGCTCGGCGGCCGCCGAGCAGCAGGCAGGTGGTCGCCACCAGGTAGACGACGCCGGCGAGGAGCGAGAGCGAGTACGCCAGCGGCGCGCGGTCGGCGTCGGTGCCGAGCTGCACCAGGGAGCGGCCGGTCGCGGCGACCGCGAAGATCCCGTACGCCACGACCAGCACCCGCCCGGGACCCGAGAACAGGTGGTCCGGGCCGATCGGGGTGTCGGCCGGGGAGTCGGTCGGGTCAGGCACCGACGCTCCACAGCGTGTTCAGCCGCGCCTCGCAGGCCGCGACCGCGAGCAGCGTGACCAGGAGCGCGGTCGTCCCCCACCGGGTGCGCTCGATCAGGGACATCGCGGCGCCGACGGGCAGCACGAGGAGCGCGGTGAGCAGGTAGGCCACGAACGTGATGCCGTCCACGTCCCGGTCGGTGCCGGCCAGGGCGACGCACCCCCAGACGGCCTGGCCGAGCAGCACCAGCGCGAGCAGGCCGAGGAGCGCGAAGTAGGCGTCGCTCGGCGGGCTCTGGTCGCGCACGAGCATCACGACGGTGGCGACGGCCGCCACGGCGGTGAGCGCCAGCACCAGACCCAGGACCCAGTCGTTCACGCACCGAACGGTAGGCCGTCGCCCCGGGCAGCCGGTCCGCGGGCGGGCTTCCTAGACTGTGGTGGTGCCCGACGCCGCCCCTGCAGTCGTCGTCGACGGCCTGGTGATGCGGTACGGCGACAAGCTCGCCGTCGACGAGCTCTCGCTGGCCGTCGACCGCTGCTCCATCACCGCGGTGCTCGGACCCAACGGGGCCGGCAAGACCACGACGCTGGAGACCTGCGAGGGCTACCGCCGTCCCCAGCGCGGGACCGTGCGGGTGCTGGGGCTCGACCCGGTGCGCCAGCGGCGCGAGCTGCTGCCCCGGATCGGCGTGATGCTCCAGGGCGGCGGCGCGTGGAGCGGCGTGCGCGCGATGGAGATGCTGCGCCACGTCGCCCGGCTGCACGCCCACCCGCTGGACGTCGACGTGCTGGCCGAGCGGCTCGGGCTCGGCGACTGCGGGCGGACGCCGTACCGGCGGCTCTCCGGGGGCCAGCAGCAGCGCCTCGGGCTGGCGATGGCGCTGGTCGGGCGGCCCGAGCTGGTCTTCGTCGACGAGCCCACCGCCGGTATGGACCCGCAGCTGCGGCGCACCACCTGGGACCTGCTCGCCGAGCTCCGCGGCGACGGGGCGACGGTCGTGCTCACCACCCACTACATGGACGAGGCCGAGCGGCTGGCCGACCACATCCACATCATCGACCACGGCCGGCTGATCGCGTCGGGGACGCCGCTGGCGCTGACGCGCGGCAGCCGCACCGCCACCATCCGGCTGGTCGTGACCCGCCCGTTCCCGCCCGGCTCGCCGGACTCGCTGCGCGCCGCGCTCGGCGAGGGCACCCAGGTGACCCAGCTCGACGAGGTGAGCCTGCTGGTCACCGGCCCGGCGGACGCCTCGACGCTGTCCCGGGTCTCGCGCTGGTGCGACGAGAACAACGTGCTCCCGGAGTCGCTGACCCTGGGCTCGCGCAACCTCGAGGACGTCTTCTTGCAGCTGACCGGACGGGAGCTGGCCACGTGAGCGCGCCGACCGGAGCCTTCGCCCCCCGCCCCGGGGCGGCCCCCCTGCACCGGATGGTGCTCGCCCAGGCCTCGATGGAGGCCCGGCTGATGCTGCGCAACGGCGAGCAGCTGCTGCTCGCGGTCGCCATCCCGCTGATCGTGCTGGTCGGCGCCGTGCAGGGCGCCGACCGGGTCGGCCTGGAGTTCTCCGACCCGGCGGTCGACGTCTTCACCCCGGGCGTGCTCGCGCTCGCGGTGATGTCGACGGCGTTCACCTCCCTGGCGATCGCGACCGGGTTCGAGCGGCGGTACGGCGTGATCAAGCGTCTCGGCAGCTCCCCGCTCCCCCGCACCGGTCTGCTCGCCGGCAAGATCGGCGCCCTGCTGCTGGTCGAGGCCCTCCAGGTGCTCGTCATCGCGCTCGTGGCCCAGCTGCTCGGCTGGAACCCGACGGTCTCGGTCCCCGGCGTGGTCCTCACGATCGTCGCGGGCACCGCCGCCTTCGCTGCGCTCGGCCTGCTGCTCGCCGGCGCGCTGCGCGCCGAGGCCACGCTGGCCGCGGCCAACCTGGTCTACCTGCTGCTGATGGCCGGAGGCGCCGTCGTGCTGCCCAGCTCGGCGTACGGCGCGTTCGGCGACGTCGTCCGCTGGCTGCCGTCCGGCGCGCTCGGCGACGGGATGCGCGACGCCTTGGCCGACGGCACCACGCCGTGGACGAGCCTGGCCGTGCTGACCGGCTGGGCCGTCGTCGGCTCCGCCCTGACCGCGAGGACCTTCCGATGGGAATGACCACCGCACCCCCCGAGACCAGCACCCGCCGCGCGCCGTACCTCTGGCCGCTGGCGGTGGCCAACCTGGTCGCCAACATCCTGATCGTGGTCACCGGCGGCGCCGTCCGGCTGACCTCCTCGGGCCTCGGCTGCCCGACCTGGCCCCGCTGCACCGAGGAGTCCTTCGTCACCCACCCCGAGCTGGGCGCGCACGGCGTGATCGAGTTCGGCAACCGGATGCTCACCTGGATCCTCGTGGTGATCGCGATCGCGTGCGTCGTGGCCGCGGCGCGCTCCGGCCGGCGGCGGGCCCGCAACCTCGCGGTCGCGGTCGCGCTCGGCATCCCGGCGCAGGCGGTGCTCGGCGGCATCACCGTGCTCACCGATCTGAACCCGTACGTCGTGGCACTGCACTTCCTCGTCTCGATGGCGATCATCGGCATCTGCGTCCTGCTGCTCGACGAGCTGCGCGGCCCCGAGCGGCCGGAGGCCCCGGCGCTGCTGCGCCGGCTCGCCCTGGCCGCGTTCGCGGTCGGGTGGCTGGTGCTCTGGCTCGGCACCATCGTCACCGGCAGCGGCCCGCACAGCGGCGACCTGGACTCCCGCCGCACGGGGCTGGACCCGCAGGTCGTCTCGCACGTGCACGCGTGGGCGGTCTACGTCCTGGTCGCGCTCACCCTCGCGATGCTGGTGCTCGCCCGCCGCGCGCACGCCGACGTCGCGGCGCGGGCGGTGGCGCTGCTGCTGGCGATCGAGGTCCTGCAGGGCGTCCTCGGGTTCGTGCAGTACTTCAACGACCTGCCCGAGCTGCTGGTCGCGGTGCACATGCTCGGCGCCGCGCTCACGTCCGCCGCGCTCAGCTGGGCGCTGCTGGCGACCCGCCGCGCCGCGCGGACGCCCTGACGTCGGCGTAGAGCTCCTCGAAGCGGGCCGCGACCGAGCTCTGCAGGAACCGGCCCACCTCCTGGCGCCCGCGCCCGGCCAGCGCGGCCGCCCGCGCCGGGTCGGCCACCAGGGCACCGATCGCCGCGGAGAGCGCGGCGGGGTCGCCCGGCGGCACCACCAGCGCGGACTCCCCCGGCACCACCATGTCGGCGATGCCGCCGCGCCCGGTCGTGATGAGCGGCGCGCCCGTCGCCATCGCCTCCAGCACCGTGGTGGGGCACGGGTCGGGCCACTCGCTGGGCAGCACCGCCGCCGTCGCGTGCCGGAACCCGGACAGCACCCGCGGGTGGTCCCAGTGGTGGTGGACGTGGACGCCCTCCGGCAGCGGGCCGAGCCGGTCCGCGGGCCGGCCGACGAGCACCAGGTCGGGCCGTCCGTCGGGCAGCCGCCGCCAGGCCTCCATCAGCGTGTGCACGCCCTTCTGCTCGCTCAGGTCGCCGGCGAAGAAGAGGTACGGCGTGCCGGGGAGCGCCGGGTCGCGCGGCGGCTCCGGCATCGAGACGAGCTCGTCGGGCACGAAGTTCGGGACGACCTCCCAGCGCACGCCCTGCTGGTCGAGCCGGTTCGCCTCCCCCACGAAGCGGCTCACCGGCGTGAACAGGTCCACGACGCCCCGTCGCCGCGGCGACCCCGCGGCGACCGCGCCCGCGATCACCGGACCGCGAGCCCGGCCGTAGTGCTGGCCGGCGCACGGCACGCACTTGCGGAGCGAGGGGCCCGAGCACGGCTCGCCGTCGAGGAACATCAGCCGCTTGGTGGCGCACGCGTGGCTGTAGTCGTGCAGGGACAGCACGAGCGGCAGCCGCCGGGCGGCCGGCAGCGCGACGTACGAGGAGACGATCCAGTTGTGCGCGTGCACCACGTCGGGCGCGAGGTCGCGGACCAGCCGGGCCAGGTCGCGGGTGGTGAGCGGGTCGGGCACCGGCAGGGCCAGCGGCCGGTCCGCGGTCGGGTAGAGCCCGGGCAGGCGCCGACCGACGTGGTCGAGCAGGTGGACGGCGACGCCGGGGTCCTGCTGCGCCGGCTCCCCGGTGTCGTACGTCGCCACGTGGACCTCGTGGCCGCGGGCGGCCAGCGCGACCGCCAGGTTGCGCACGTGCCGCTCCTCGCCGCCGATCACCGGCGGGTACAGCTGAGCGAGCAGGAGCACCCTCATCGGCGCTGGCCGGGGAGGCTGTCGCGCGCCAGCCCCGTGAGGACGGCGACGCAGCCCACCACGATGCCCAGGGCCTGCGCCGGCCGGCCGCGCCCGATCGCGCGCAGCACGGCGACCGGTGCCGCCAGGGCGAACGCGCGCTCCGGGCCGAGCGCGCCCTTCGGGGCGCGGCGGGCCATCCGGGCCTTCATCCGGCCCTCGCCGTGGCAGCGGGTGAGGAAGTAGCGCCAGGTGAGCCGGGACGCCGGCACGTGGTGCTGGATCAGCGCCGCGGGCTCGAACGCGAACTCGCCGCCGGTCTCCCGGGCCGCCCGCAGGCAGAAGTCGGCCTCCTCGCCGCCGCCGACGGCGTCCCCGTGGTGGCCCACCGCCGGGTCGAACCCGCCGAGGTCGAGGAAGACGTCGCGCCGCACCAGGGCGCACCCGCCGTAGAAGTTGCGGACCCGCGCGGGCGCGGTGGGCATCCCGCGGTAGCTGCAGCCCAGCACCCAGAGGAACTCCTCGGGCAGCCAGGAGGGGCGGGCGCCGCCGAACACCGCGGCCGACCGGCCGCTGGACCCCAGCACCTGCGGGTCCGACATCGGCACCAGCAGCCCGGCGAGCCAGCCGGGGTCCGCCACGGCGTCGTCGTCGAGGAAGACCACCAGGTCGGTCCCCAGCGCCGCCGCGCCGCGGGTGCGCGCGACCGACACGCCCTGGTTGTGGCCCAGGCACAGCACCCGGGTGCCGGGCACCGCCGCCCGGACCAGCTCGGCGAGCGTCTCGTCGCCGTCGACCACCACGACCACGTCGTCGGGCACCCGGGTCTGCTCCGCGAGCGACCGGACGGCGGCCTGCAGCTGCTCGCGGCGCTCCGCGGCGTGCGTGCACACCACCACGCCGACCGTGACGCCCGTGGCTCCCGCGTCGCTCGTGCTCATGTCCAGGTCCTTCCGGTCGTGCGCAGCGCCACCCGCCGGGCGGTCCGCCACGCGGGGGTGGCGGCGCGCTTCGCCAGGGGGCGCAGTCCCCCGGGTCCGCGTGCGACCAGGTCGACCAGCGCCTCGGGGTCGTGGTCGGCGGTGACGTGCAGCCGCGGGACGGCGTACCGGTCCTGCCCGGTCGTGTGCAGGCGGTGCCCGATGGCGCAGGCGTGCTCGTAGCCGGCCGCCGCGACCTGCCGGCGCAGCCGGCGCGCGTGGTAGCCGTGCGGGTAGCAGAACGCGACCACCGGGCGCTGGACGAGGTCCTCGAGGACCACCCGGCTCTCGCCGAGCTGGGCGGCCGCCGTGACCGGGCGCAGCACGTCCATCGGGACGTGGACGGCGCCGTGGCTGCCGACCTCGATGCCCTCCGCCGCCACGTCGACGACGTCGGAGGCGGACATCAGCGGCAGCGACGCGGCGCCGTCGGCGAGCCAGGACGCGGTCCCGCCGAGGTCGCGGGTCGGCACGTAGAGCGTGGCGCCGGCCCCGGCGGTCGCCAGGACGCCGGTGGCGTTCTCGACGAAGTCGGCGTACGCGTCGTCGAAGGTGAGCGCCACCGCGGCGCGTCCGTCGGCGTGCGCGGCGAGCGCGTCGCTGAGGCCGAGCAGGGCGTACCCCGCCTCGGTGAGCGCCGCGAGCTGCTCGGCGAGCAGCGCCGGCGGCACGGTCAGGTCGGCCAGCCGCGCCGGCATCGGGGTGCCGACGGCGTGGTACATCAGCACCGGCAGGGTCACGGCGCGGTCCTCGGGGAGGCCGGCGCCGCCGTCACCGCTCGGACCTGGCGAGGACGCGGTGCGGGCGGAAGCGGGGGCAGGTGCCGGGGCACAGCGCGCAGTCGCTGCCGCGACGGTGGTGCTGGTGCGCGGCACGGACGTGCCCGCAGCGACAGACGAGCATCGCCGCGATCGCGGTGCCCAGTCCCGAGATGCCTCGCACCCCCGGCCTCCCGATTCCTGGAACGTCGTGGAACGGACGCCGCATCCGTCCGGGTCTCGAAAACTAGCACCCCCGGGTCCGCGCGCAGCGGGGTCCTCGGGACCGCGACCGGGGCGGGGTCCGGCCTCACCTGACCGCCTGCACCGCGGTCGACCACACCCGGAGCGCGTCGTAGGTCGCGTTGGGGCTCCAGGACGCGTCGAGCAGGGTCCACGACTCCGGGTTCCAGGGGGTCGGGTGCAGGTAGTACCACGACATCGCGCTGACGTACGGCGTGCAGGTCACCGCGGCGAAGGCCTGGGTGAGGTACTCCGAGCGCACCTCGTCGCTGACCGCGGTGGTCCCGCGGAACGGCTCCGTGGAGTAGCCGAACTCGCCGACGTAGATCGGCACCTCGCCGTCGCCGCGCTCGGTCATCAGCCCGTGGATGTCCCGGTAGCCGAGGAAGCTGTGGTCGACCTGGCCGAACTCCTTCTCGTAGCGCATCTCGGGCTCGCGCACGTCGGGCGGCGCGCCGTTGGTGTACGGGTGCAGGCCGACCAGGTCGAAGGGCCGCTCGGGACGGTCCTCCTCCTCCAGCGCGTCGTAGACCTGCTCGAGGTAGCCGAGGTCGTTGCCGGCGAGGGAGCCGGAGATCACGCGCACCGACGGGTCGACCGCCTTCACGGCGTCGTAGCTCACCTCGAGCAGGCGCGCGAACGCGGCCGGGTCGGGTCCGGTCGCCCAGAAGTCCGGGCTGTTCGGCTCGTCCCACACCTCGAGGTAGTCGACCCGGCCGCGCAGGTGCTTGACCACGTCGCCGACGAAGCCGGCCCACCGTTCGAGCTCGCGGCCCTCGACCGGCGGGCGCCACTTGGGGTTCCCCGCCGCCATCCCGGAGTCGCCCTCGCGGGCCCACCGCGGGAGGCCGACGAGCTGGACGCGCACGTCCAGGCCCCGGGCGATCGCGGTGTCGACGATGGCGTCGAGACCGGCCCACTGGTAGGGGCCTCCGCGGCGGGGCTGGCCGGTGCGCCAGGAGTAGCTGGTCGAGACGACCTGGGCGCCGGCGTCGGCGGCGAGCCCGACGAGGCGGCGGAGCTCGGCCTGGTCGAGGTTCGGCCGCGCCGGGTCGCCGGTGGCGCCCTGGACGCCGAGGTCGACGAGCGGGCCGGGCTGGTTGTCGGTCGGCGGGCAGGAGGTCTTCTCGATCGCCGCCTCCTCCGTCGACCCGCCGCTGTCGTCGCGGGTGACGGCTGCGACGACCCCGAAGGCCACGGCGACGGCGAGCACGGAGGCCGCACCGGCGATCGCCCAGGACGCGGCCCCCTGCTCGGTGCGGGCGCGCGTCGACAGGGCGGACAGCGCCGGCCGCTGCCAGGGCAGGCCCCCGAAGGAGGACCGCAGCAGCGGGATCGCGAGCAGCACCTCGAGGGCGATGGCCGACAACCAGCCCAGGCACAGGCCGGTGCCGCCGGCGACGACGGCGCCCACGGCGGCGCCGGTCACCTCGAGGACGACGCTCAGGCTGAGCAGCCGGGTGGCGAGGCCGAAGCGCTGCTGGACCCGCCAGAGCGCGACGAGGTGGTCCTTGACGACCATCCAGAGGCCGGCGGGGACGAGGAGCGCGAGCAGCGTCCAGGACTCCGCGGCGTACCCGCCGCCGAAGACCTCCAGGGCGGGTCGGCCGAGGAGCCAGGCGCCGGCGCACAGCGCGAGGCTCAGGCAGAGGGAGGCAGGCAGGGTCGTGGCCATGCTGGTTCGGAACTCCTCGACGGGGACGTTGGCGCCGTGCGCGAAGAGCGCCACGGCGAGCAGGTACGGCGGCAGGAAGACGAAGGTCGCCACCAACCACGCGATGGCGAACTGCGCGTTGCCGACGGGGGTGAGGGTGACGGCGGCGACGACCGGCATCAGCTGGGCGCCCGCGGCCAGGGACAGGTTGAGCGCGTGGTGGCGCAGCGCCGGGCGGGCGTACGCCGTGAGGTCGGCGCGCAGGTGCGGCGCGCCGTCGCCGCGCGGCAGCCGGAGCACGCCGAGGGCGCCGACGAGCGAGACCAGCAGCGGCAGCACCCAGCAGGCCATCAGCACGAGCGCGTCGCGGTGGCCGGCGAGCAGCAGCCCGGCGGCCAGCGGGAACCGCAGCCCGGACGCCGCGAGGTTGCGGCCGACCTGGACGCGGGACCGGCGCAGGCCGAGCACGGCCTCGTCCAGCACCACCGCCCAGCCGGCGACGGCGACCCCGACGACGAGCACCAGGGCGCCGAGGCCCTGGACCGCCGCCTCGAGGTTGGGGCCGAGCAGCCCGGCGCGGGCGAGCAGCGCGACGCCGCCGCCCACCACGACCGCGGCGAGGCCGACGAAGGCCAGGGACCGCAGCACCAGCACCCGCTGGCGCGCACCGGGGTGCCGCGGGAGCTCGGCGATCAGGAGCGTGCCGAGCCCCAGGGCGGTCACCGCGCCGAGGAGCGTCTGCGTGCTGATGGCGGCGGCGGCCACCCCGACCTCGCGGCCCGGGACCAGCCGCGCGACCGCGATCCAGAACAGCAGGCCCAGCGAGGTACCGATGACCTGCGCGGTCAGCAGCGAGCGGAACGGCGCGAGGATCCCGGAGTCGCGGCGCACCACCGGGGCCGTCTCGGGGGCCGTCACGGCGCGGTCCCGACGAGGGGCGGCGGCAGCTCGCGGTCGGGCAGCTGGCCCTCCCACGCGGCGTGGGTGGCGATCCCGGTCGCGCCGGCCACGAGGAGCACCGAGGCGGCCGCGGGCGAGACCAGCACCCGGACCCACTGCGGGCGCGAGAGCCGGCGGGTGTGCTCGCCGATGACGCTCCACAGCCCGACGGTGGCGGCGAGGAGGAAGCAGGTGCCGGCCACCTGGGACATCGCGAAGGCGACGCCGAGCACGCCGACCAGCATCAGCACCGGCAGCGAGAGGAGCGTCACGGTCTGCGCCCGGGCGCCGCGGAGGCCGCGGAGCAGCAGCAGCGCCGCGGAGACGAGCAGCAGGAGCAGGCTGATCACCGCCTGCACCGGCGACCAGCTGCCGGGCAGGCCGGGGTTCTCGCGGTCGGCGAAGGTCTCCGGCACGCCGCGCAGCGAGCGGACGTCGTAGATGCGCACCGGCCCGTCGAGCACCAGGTCGAAGCCGGCGGCCACCGAGAACTTCTGGACGCTCTCCGGGGAGATGGTGACCGCGTCGGGGCCGAAGACGCTCCCGGCCTCGAAGTAGTCGCCGGACCGGACGGTCTCCCCCGCGGTGCGGGTGTCGACGACGACGAAGTCGACCGCGGCGTCGCGGAGCAGGGCGACCTCCGGGGGGCGGATCCACCGCGCGGCGAAGACCGGCGTGACGTTGAGCGAGCCGGAGCCCTGGGTCACCGGCACGACCGGCGCGAAGTTCGGCATCACCCGGTCCATCGTGGTGTCGGCGGCGATCCGCGACCCCTCCGGCAGGTAGCGGCCGGCCCACTGGGCCGCCGCGACCGTGTCGTGGTCCACCGACCGCTGCTCCGCGCCGGCCAGGTAGGGACCCGGCAGCCGCTGCCAGTCGGGGCCGCCGCCCAGCAGCGTGCCGCCGACCACGAGGACGACCGCGCCGCCGGCGACCAGGCCGCGCAGCTCGGCCTGCTTGGTCACCGCCCACATCGCGACGACGAGCGCCAGCCCGAGGGCCACGAAGGTGGAGGCCCGGTCGGCCACCTCCCCCGCGCTCGGCGAGAACCGTGCCAGCGGGAGCAGCGGGTACGCCGCGGCGAGCGCGAGCGGGAGCCAGCGCGCCGGGGTCCGGCGCAGCGTCCGGCCCTTGATCGCGGCCCAGCCGGAGGGCAGCAGCAGCAGGCACCACAGCACGATGGCGGCCGTCATGATCACGACCTGCCAGGTCGGCATCGGCTCGCCGCCCCCGTCGGCGAGGATCCGCCGGCCGCCGCCGTCGAGGGCGAGCACCTGGCGCAGCTCGTTGCCGGCGTCGGTGAACACCGGGCCCAGGTAGCGCGCGATGAGCGGACCCACCACCGCCGTCCAGGCCGCGGTGACCGTCACGGCGACCGCGAGGGTCGTCCCGGTGAGCCGGGCGCGCCGCTTCTCGGACCCCGCGAGCATCAGCAGGGTGAGGCCCAGCAGCGTCACCAGCGTCACCCAGCTGGTGAGGTGGTGGGTGACGGCCAGCGCCGCGAGGCAGACCTGGGCGCCGACCAGGCGCGACCACGGCCAGTGCTCGGCGGCGTCGTAGGCCTGGACCAGGAACCACAGCGCCGCCAGCAGCAGGGCGATGGCGACGGTCTGGTAGCTGAACTGGGCGTTGAAGAAGTAGAACTGCGGGCTCGCGGCGTACAGCAGCACGACGACCGACCCGACCCGGGACGAGCGGCCGACGCGGGTGGCGAGCAGGAACAGCGCCAGGACGAAGGTGGTGCGGGCCAGCAGCACCACCACGATCTGGCAGACCATGAACGGCAGCCCGGTGAGCCAGTGGACGCCGGCCGCGGCCAGCTCGAGGCCCGGGTAGTGCGGGCTGACCGGCAGCATGGTGTTGCCGGTGAACCAGCCGTCCTGGGTGAGGCCCAGCAGCGTCGTGACGTGGAGCGACTCGTCGAAGCGGGCGGCGAGCACCGGGTTGGAGAGCAGCCAGGAGGCGTGCAGCAGCAGCGTGAAGACCAGGGATCCCGCCAGGCGCTGGCTGCCGCGCAGGCCGCCCGCCGTCAGCAGCACCGCGAAGGCCGAGACCATGACGACCAGGCCGAGGTACCAGAAGACCTGCGCCGCGAGGGCCTCCCCGGACCAGCCGAAGGCGTAGGCGACCGCCTGGGCGAACAGCCCCGCCGTGCCGGCCAGGGACGCGGAGCCGACCGGCTGGGCCCGGAGGCGACGGACGACGGAGCTCCCCGTCGGCGCAGGGTCGTCCACGGGGCGCTCGAGCAGACGGTTCACGACGCCTCCGACGGCCGCACCGCAGCGGGCAGCACCTCGCGGTAGACCTCGAGCAGCGACTCGACGCAGGACTCCCAGGTCGGCAGCTCCGCCGGGGACGGGCGCACCGGGGTCGAGAGCTGCTCCTCGATCGCGGCGGCGACGACGGCGGGGTCGGCGTCCGGCTCGACGCCGCGCGCCCAGCCGAGGTCGGCGAGCTCGGTGAGCCCGGACGTCCGGCTGACCACGACCGGCCGGCCCGCGACCAGGGCCTCCATCACCGCCACGGGGTGCGCCTCGTAGTCGCTGAGCAGGGCCACGACGCCCGCGCCGGCCAGCGACCGCGCCATGGCGGCCCGCTCCACCGGCGGCACGAACCGCACCGACACCCGGTCGGCGACGCCGAGGCGCTCGGCGAGCACGAGCAGCTCGTCCTCGTAGGGCCCGCTGCCGAGGATCTCGACGCGGGCCTCGGGCCGGGCGGCGAGCAGGTGCGGCAGCGCCTCGACCACCCGGTGGTGGCCCTTGTAGCGCTCCAGCCGGCCGACGCTCAGGACCAGGTCCGGGTCGGGGGCGATCGCCGAGACGAGCCGGGGCAGGCCGCCGCCGTTGCGGATCAGCCGCACCCGGATCGAGGGGCCGACGAACTGCTGGAAGCGGCGGGCCTCGTAGCCGGAGACGCCGACCAGGGCGTCGGCCCGCCGGAGCAGCGGGGCGAGGAGGCGGAACTGCGGGCCGCGCGCCCGCTCCCGGAAGGCCGAGGAGGACCCCCCGCTGTGGAAGGTCAGCAGGTACGGGACGCGCCGCAGGAGCGCCGCCAGCATCGCCACGGGCGGGACCAGGGTGTGGATCCCCTGCACGTGCACGAGGTCGTGCCGGGACCGGAGCAGCGCCCAGAACAGGCCGGGGCTGAGGTACCAGTCACGACGGCGCGGGAAGGCGCGGAAGCGCCGCACGACGTACCCGTCGACGCGTTCGACCCGGGGCAGCCGCCCGGTGCGGTCGGTGGTCAGCACCTCGACGTCCACGCCCTCGCGGACCAGCCGGGTGGCGACCTCCGCGACGTGGGACTCGATGCCGCCGATCTCCGGCTGTGCCCGTGCAGCGACCATCGCGACCCGGGTCGCGCCGATCATGACGCGACGGAGATGCGAGGCCGCTCGACGGTGTGCTGCGGACGGCTGACGGGGCGCTGCAGGGCCTCCTGGACCCGGCGCCGGGCACGGCGGTGCTCGGTGTGGACCGTGCGCAGCACCCGCAGGCCGTCCTTGACGGCGTGCAGGTTGCTCTCGCCGAAGATGCGGAGCCGCTCCACGCTCGGGACCTCGGTGATCCGGGCGCCGGACGCGGCGAAGCGGCAGTTGATGAGGGTCTCGATCTCGAACCCGTCGCCCCACCGCATCGCGCCGCCGGCCGGGCCGGGCTCGTCGTGGTCGGGCAGGTCGAGCAGCGGCAGCTGGTCGGCCCAGAAGGCGTTGTAGCCGTAGCAGAGGTCGGTGAAGGCGGTGTGGAACGCGCGGTTGGTCAGCGCGTTGAGGAACCCGTTGCCGGCGCGGCGCACCGGGGTGATGTCGGCGCTCCCGCCGCCGGCGCGGAACCGGGTGCCCTTGGCGAAGTCGGCGCCGTCGACGAGTGCCTGGACGAAGCGCGGGATCTCGGCCGGGTCGGCGCTGCCGTCGGCGTCGAACATCACGATGACGTCCCCGGTGACCTGCGCGAACCCTGCGGCGAGCGCGTTGCCCTTGCCGCGGCGTACCTGCTCGACGACGACGATGTCGGGCATCAGCTCGAGGGCGGTGCCGATGGTGCCGTCGACCGAGCCGCCGTCCACGAGGATCACCTCGTGGGCCGCCGGCAGCTGGGGAAGCACCCGCGCCAGGTTGCGTGCCTCGTTGAGCGCAGGGACCACGATGCTGATCCGTGGTTCCTTCGGTCGGCGCGGATGTGCCGTCATCAGATTCTGTCCCCCCTTGTGGATGGGAGGACGGATGTCCCGACCCCCCGGTCGCACCTGGCGGGCCCCGAGGGGCCCTCCAGTACAGCTGGGCCAACGATGACCGACCCACCTTGGTTATGCCCGACCACGGGGGGATCACACCCCGACAGGGGTGGTACTGGTCACCAGGAGGGCCCGGCGGGCCCGTCGGGCGCCCGGCCCGGCCGGGTCAGCGGGTGAGCAGCGGGTCGAGCGCGACCGCGACGAACAGCAGCGAGAGGTACAGGTTCGAGTGGTGGAACAGCCGCATCGGCTGGATCACCGACAGGTCCTCGGTGTCACGGGCGCGACCCCACATGCGGTGCGCCTCGACCAGGAAGACGGCCCCCAGGACGAGCGCCGCGACCGGGTAGACCAGCCCGGTCTCGGCGACCGGCCACAGCAGCAGGGAGGTCGCGACCATCACCCAGCTGTAGAGCACGATCTGGCGGGCGACCTGCCGGGCCGGCACCACGACCGGCAGCATCGGGACGTCGACGTTGGCGTAGTCCTCGCGGTAGCGGAGCGCCAGCGCCCAGGTGTGCGGCGGGGTCCAGAAGAAGACCACGGCGAAGAGGATGATCGGCACCCAGGACAGCTCGCCCGTGACGGCCGTCCAGCCGATCAGCGCCGGGAAGCACCCGGCCAGCCCGCCCCAGACGATGTTCTGGGTCGTCCGCCGCTTGAGCAGCATCGTGTAGACGAAGACGTAGAACGCGTTGGCGGCGACCGCGAGCGCGGCGGAGAGCGCGTTGACCCAGACCGCCAGGACCACCGTCGAGAGCACGCCCAGCACGACGCCGAACAGCAGCGCCGAGCGCGGGGAGACGATGTGCCGCGGCAGGGCGCGCCGCCGGGTGCGGCGCATCTGCTCGTCGATGTCGCGGTCGTAGACGCAGTTGAAGACCGACGCCGAGCCGGCCGACAACGTGCCGCCGACGACCGTGGCCGCGACCAGGCCGAGCGGGGGGATCCCCCGGTCGGCGAAGAACATCACCGGCACGGTGGTGAGCAGCAGCAGCTCGATGACCCGCGGCTTGGTGAGCCCGACGTACGCCGCGACGACGTCGCGCAGCCCTACCTTGTCGGTCGGGTCTTCCGGGTCACGCTGCGGAGCAGCGGAGGCCGACTGGCCGACGTACGTCACGGAGTTCCTCGCGGGATCTGGGGAGCGTGGAGCGCATGTGAGTCTAGCCCGCGGGTTGAGTAGGCTCGGAGGTGCCCGACCCCCTCCGAGAGGATCCCCGTGAGCACTGCTGCTGGTCTGGACTGGAACGAGCTCGACGACAAGGCGGTGGACACGGCCCGGGTGCTGGCGATGGACGCCGTGCAGAAGGTCGGCAACGGCCACCCCGGCACCGCGATGAGCCTCGCGCCCGCGGCGTACCTCCTCTTCCAGAAGGTGATGCGCCACAACCCGGCCGACCCGCACTGGCACGGCCGCGACCGGTTCGTGCTCTCCGCCGGGCACAGCTCGATCACGCTGTACGTGCAGCTGTTCCTGGGCGGCTGGGGGCTGGAGATGGACGACCTCCGCGCCCTGCGCACCTGGGGCAGCAAGACCCCGGGCCACCCCGAGCACGGCCACACCGCCGGCGTCGAGACCACGACCGGTCCCCTGGGCCAGGGCGTCGGCAACGCGATCGGCATGGCGATGGCCGCCCGCCGCGAGCGCGGCCTGCTCGACCCGTCGGCCGCCGAGGGCGACTCGGTCTTCGACCACCACGTCTACGCGATCTGCAGCGACGGCGACCTGCAGGAGGGCGTGAGCGCCGAGGCGTCCTCGATCGCCGGCACCCAGCAGCTCGGCAACCTCACGCTCGTCTACGACGCCAACCGGATCTCCATCGAGGGCGACACCGACATCGCGTTCACCGAGGACGTCGCGAAGCGGTACGAGGCGTACGGCTGGCACGTGCAGACCGTCGACTGGACCCACGACGGCACCGGCTACACCGAGGACGTCCCGGCCCTGCACGCCGCGCTCGCCGCGGCCCGCGAGGTCACCGACCAGCCGAGCCTGGTCGTGCTGCGCACCGTCATCGCCTGGCCCGCCCCGAACGCCCAGGGCACCGGCAAGTCCCACGGCTCCGCCCTCGGCGAGGAGGAGGTCGCGGCCACCAAGGAGATCCTCGGCTTCGACCCCGCCCAGCACTTCACGGTGGCCGACGACGTCCTGACCGCCACCAGGTCGCTGGTGGAGCGGGGCAAGCAGCAGCAGGCCGAGTGGGAGGAGCGGTTCGCCGCGTGGCGTGCCGCCGCCTCGCCCGAGGTGATCGCGACCTGGGAGCGGATGCAGACCCGCGCGCTGCCCGACGACCTCGACGCCGTGCTGCCCAGCTACGACGCCGACCCCAAGGGCGTCGCCACCCGCAAGGCCTCCGGCGCGGTCATCAACGCCGTCGCGGGCGTCATGCCCGAGCTGTGGGGCGGCTCCGCCGACCTCGCGGAGTCCAACAACACGACCATCGAGGGCGCCAAGTCCTTCGCCCCGAAGGTCCGCTCCACCGACCAGTGGGACGGCGACCCGCTCGAGGGCCGGGTGCTGCACTTCGGCATCCGCGAGCACGGCATGGGCGCGATCCTCAACGGCATCGCCCTGCACGGCGGCACCCGCGTCTTCGGCGGCACCTTCCTCACCTTCTCCGACTACATGCGCGGATCCGTGCGGCTGGCGGCGCTGATGGGCCTGCCGGTCACCTACGTGTGGACCCACGACTCCATCGGGCTCGGCGAGGACGGCCCGACCCACCAGCCGATCGAGCACCTCGCCGCGCTCCGCGCCATCCCGGGCCTCGACGTCGTCCGACCGGCGGACGCCAACGAGACCGCGGCGGCCTGGAAGGCGGTGCTGAGCAACACTGACCGGCCCGCCGGTATCGCGCTGACCCGCCAGAACGTCCCGGTCTTCCCGCGCGGCGAGGACGGCTTCTCCGACACCTCGAACGTGCACCGCGGCGGCTACGTCCTCCTCGACACCGACGGCGGGCTGCCCGACGTCATCCTGATCGGCACGGGCTCCGAGGTGCAGGTGGCCGTGGCCGCGCGCGAGCTGCTCGCCGCCGACGGCATCCGGGCGCGCGTGGTCTCGATGCCGTGCCGGGAGTGGTTCGACGAGCAGGAGCCGGCGTACCGCGAGACGGTGCTCCCGCCGACCGTGAAGGCGCGCGTCTCGGTCGAGGCCGGCGTGGCGCAGGGCTGGCGCGAGATCGTCGGCGACCGCGGCCGGATCGTCTCCATCGACACCTACGGCGCCTCGGCGGACTACCAGCGGATCTACCAGGAGTACGGCATCACCGGCGAGGCCGTGGCCGACGCCGCGCGCGACAGCATCCGGGTCTCGACCGACTGAGGTCGGGGTACCCCACCAGGGTCCGGTCCCGGGCCCACCGTCTCGACCCCAGGAGGAACCATGACTGACCGCTTGAAGGCGCTCGCCGACGCGGGCGTGTCCATCTGGCTCGACGACCTCTCGCGCGAGCGCATCGAGACCGGCAACCTCGCCGACCTCGTCAAGGAGAAGTCGGTGGTCGGCGTCACGACCAACCCCACGATCTTCGCGAGCGCCATCGCCAACGGAGAGCGGTACGACGACCAGGTGCGCAAGCTGGTCGCCGACGGCCGGCCGGTCGAGGAGGTCGTCTTCGAGCTGACCACCGAGGACGTCCGCAACGCCTGCGACGTCTTCGCCCCCGTGGCCGAGCAGACGGCGCACGACGGCCGGGTGTCGATCGAGGTCGAGCCCGACCTCGCCAACGACACCGACGGCACCCTGGCCTCGGCCCGGGCCCTGTGGGCGGCCGTGGACCGCCCCAACGCGCTGATCAAGATCCCCGCGACCAAGGAGGGCCTGCCGGCCATCACCGCCGCCGTCGCCGAGGGCATCAGCGTCAACGTGACGCTCATCTTCGGCGAGGAGCGCTACCGCGAGGTGCTGGACGCCTACCTGTCCGGCCTCGAGCAGGCGCGGGCCGCCGGGCACGACCTGTCCACGATCCGCTCGGTCGCCTCGTTCTTCATCTCCCGCGTCGACGGCGAGGTCGACAAGCGCCTCGACGCGATCGGGAGCGACGAGGCGCTGGCGCTGCGCGGCCAGGCGGCCGTCGCCAACGCCCGGGTCGCGTACGGCGCGTTCCAGGAGGTCCTGGCCAGCGACCGGTGGCGCTCGCTCGCCGAGGCCGGGGCCAACCCGCAGCGTCCCCTGTGGGCCTCCACCGGCGTGAAGAACCCCGACTACGACGACACCCTCTACGTCGCCGAGCTGGTCGTCGCCGACACCGTCAACACGATGCCGGAGAAGACCCTCGAGGCGTTCGCCGACCACGGCGAGGTGCGCGGCGACCGGGTCTCCGGCCAGGCCGACGAGGCGCGGGCGCTGCTGGAGCGGCTGACCGCCATCGGGGTCGACTTCCCCGACGTGCTGGTCACCCTCGAGCACGAGGGCGTCGACAAGTTCAAGAAGTCCTGGATCGAGCTCGTCGAGACCGTCGAGGGCCAGATGGAGAAGGTCGGGAAGTGACCGACGCGCCCGTGGACCCGACGTCGACCCCCTCCTGGTCGCGCCTGGCGACCCGGGCGGAGGGGTTCGACCCCGACCTGCGCGGCTGGTTCGCCTCCGACCCCGACCGGGCCGCCCGGCTCACCTTCACCGCGGGCGACCTGGTCGTGGACCTGTCGAAGTCGCTGGTCGACGACGACGTCCTCGCGGCGCTCCTCGCGCTCGCGGACGAGGTCGGGCTGGCGGAGCGCCGCGACGCGATGTTCCGCGGCGACCACGTCAACGTCACCGAGGACCGCGCGGTCCTGCACACCGCGCTGCGGCTGCCCGCGGACGCCACCCTGGAGGTCGACGGCCAGGACGTCGTCGCCGACGTGCACGAGGTCCTGGGGCGGGTCTACGCGTTCGCCGAGCGGGTGCGCAGCGGTGCGTGGACCGGCGCCACGGGCGAGCGGATCCGCACGGTGGTCAACATCGGCATCGGCGGGTCCGACCTGGGTCCGGTGATGGCCTACGAGGCGCTGGCGCCGTACCGCCAGGACGGGCTGGAGTGCCGGTTCATCAGCAACATCGACCCGACCGACGCCGCGACCACCCTCGCCGGCCTCGACCCGGCGTCGACGCTGTTCATCGTCTCCAGCAAGACCTTCGGCACCCTGGAGACGCTCACCAACGCGCGGCTGTGCAAGCAGTGGCTGCTCGACGGCCTCGGCGAGGCGGCCGCAGGCGACGGCGCGGACGCGGTCGCGAAGCACTTCGTCGCGGTCTCCACCGCGCTCGACAAGGTCGCCGACTTCGGGATCGACCCCGACAACGCGTTCGGGTTCTGGGACTGGGTCGGCGGCCGCTACTCCCTCGACTCCGCGATCGGCACGTCGCTGGTGATCGCGGTGGGTCCGGAGCGGTTCGCCGAGCTGCTCGCCGGCTTCCACACGATGGACGAGCACTTCCGGACCACCGAGACCGCACGCAACGTGCCGGCGCTGATGGGCCTGCTCAACGTCTGGTACGCCGACCACCTCGGCGCGGCGAGCCACGCGGTGCTCCCCTACTCCCAGCTGCTGCACCGGTTCCCGGCGTACCTCCAGCAGCTGACGATGGAGTCCAACGGCAAGGGCGTGCGCTGGGACGGCAGCCCGGTCACCACGCAGACCGGTGAGGTGTTCTGGGGCGAGCCCGGCACCAACGGCCAGCACGCGTTCTACCAGCTGCTGCACCAGGGCACCCGGCTGGTGCCGGCCGACTTCATCGCGTTCGCGAACCCGGCGTACCCCCTGGTGGACGGCGAGAACGACGTCCACGAGCTGTTCCTGGCCAACTTCCTGGCCCAGACCCGGGCGCTGGCGTTCGGGAAGACCGCCGACGAGGTCCGCGCGGAGGGCACCGACGAGGCCGTCGTCCCGGCCCGGGTGTTCACCGGCAACCGGCCGACCGTCTCGATCATGGCCCCGGCGCTGACGCCGGCGGTGCTCGGCCAGCTGGTCGCGCTCTACGAGCACCTCACGTTCGTCCAGGGCGTCGTCTGGGGCATCGACAGCTTCGACCAGTGGGGCGTCGAGCTCGGCAAGCAGCTGGCCCAGGAGGTCGGCCCGGCGCTCGCCGGAGATGCCGACGCGCTCGCCGAGCAGGACCCCTCGACGCGGGCGCTCATCGACTACTACCGCGAGCACCGGCGATGACGGCGTACGTCAACCCGCTGCGGGACCCGGCCGACCGGCGGCTCCCCCGCATCGCGGGACCGTGCGGGATGGTGCTCTTCGGGGTCACCGGCGACCTGTCGCGCAAGAAGCTGATGCCGGCGATCTACGACCTGGCAAACCGCGGCCTGCTGCCGCCGGGGTTCTCCCTCGTCGGGTTCGCGCGCCGGGACTGGGCCGACCAGGACTTCGCCCAGATCGTGCACGACTCGGTGAAGGCGTACGCGCGCACCGAGTTCCGCGAGGAGGTCTGGCGCCAGCTCGCCGAGGGGATCCGTTTCGTCCCGGGCAACTTCGACGACGACCACGCGTTCGCCGAGCTGCGCCGTACCGTCGAGGAGCTCGACGAGGTGCGCGGCACCGGCGGCAACCACGCGTTCTACCTGGCGATCCCGCCGGGGTTCTTCGGCGACGTCGTGGGCCAGCTGAAGGAGCACGGGCTCGCCGAGTCCCCGGACGGGTCCTGGCGGCGCGTGGTCGTGGAGAAGCCCTTCGGCCACGACCTGGAGTCGGCCCGCGAGCTGGACCGCGTCCTCGCGGACGTCTTCCCCGAGGACTCGGTCTTCCGGATCGACCACTACCTCGGCAAGGAGACGGTCCAGAACATCCTGGCGGTCCGGTTCGCCAACACGATGTTCGAGCCGCTGTGGAACGCGCAGTACGTCGACCACGTGCAGATCACCATGGCCGAGGACGTCGGCATCGGCGGCCGGGCCGGCTACTACGACGGCATCGGCGCCGCGCGCGACGTGATCCAGAACCACCTGCTCCAGCTGATGGCCCTGGTCGCGATGGAGGAGCCGGCGTCCTTCTCCGCCCAGAGCCTGCGCACCGAGAAGCAGAAGCTGCTCTCGGCGGTCTCCCTCCCCCGCCGCCTCGACCTGACCACCGCGCGCGGGCAGTACGCCGCGGGCTGGGCGGGCGGCAAGAAGGTCACCGGCTTCCTCGAGGAGGAGGGCGTCGACGCGCACTCGACCACCGAGACGTACGCCGCCGTCACGCTGCACGTCGAGAACCGGCGCTGGGCCGGCGTCCCGTTCTACCTGCGCACCGGGAAGCGCCTGGGCCGCCGGGTCACCGAGGTCGCGGTCGTGTTCAAGCGCGCCCCCCACCAGCCGTTCAGCGCGACCTCGGTCGAGGAGCTGACCCAGAACGCCCTGGTGATCCGGGTGCAGCCCGACGAGGGGATCACGGTGCGGTTCGGGTCCAAGGTGCCGGGCACCCAGCTGGAGATCCGCGACGTCAACATGGACTTCGTCTACGGCGGGTCGTTCACCGAGTCCTCCCCGGAGGCCTACGAGCGGCTGATCCTCGACGTGCTCCTCGGCGACCCGCCACTCTTCCCGCACCGCGACGAGGTCGAGCTGTCCTGGAAGATCCTCGACCCGGTCCTCGAGGCGTGGGCCCGCAAGGGCGCCCCGGAGCCGTACCCGTCCGGCGGCTGGGGTCCCGAGTCCGCCGACGCGATGCTCGCCCGCGACGGCCGGGTCTGGCGGCGCCCGTGACGACCCCGAGGAGCACCCCGTGATCGAGCTGACCGACACCGACTCCGCCGGCATCGCCGCCGAGCTGGTGCGCGCACGGATCCGCGCCGGCAGCCCCGCGATGGGCATGGTGATGACGCTCATCATCGTCGTCGACGAGGACGAGGCCGAGGAGGCGATGCACGTCGCCCGCCAGGCAGCCCACGAGCACCCGGCCCGGGTCCTCGGCGTGATCCTCGGCGACGGCCGGGGCACGGGCGTGGTGAACGCCCAGGTCGGCACCGGCTCCGGCTGGAGCGGCGAGACCGCGCTGATCCGGCTCAAGGGCGAGGTGGTCAAGCACCCCGAGTCGGTCGTGCTCCCACTGCTGCTGCCCGACTCCCCCGTCGCGGTGTGGTGGCCGAACGACCCGCCCGCCGACCCGGCCGCCGACCCGCTCGGGCGGCTGAGCCAGCGCCGGATCACCGACGCCGCCGGGGCCACCCGGGCCCGCTCGACGGTCCTGCAGACCCAGTGCGCCCGCTACGTGCGCGGCAACACCGACCTCGCCTGGACCCGGATCACCCCCTGGCGGGCCCTGCTCGCCGCCGCCCTGGACCAGCAGCACCTGAAGGTCACCGCCGCCTCCGTCGAGGCGGAGCGGGTCAGCCCGTCCGCCGACCTGCTGGTCGCCTGGCTGGCCGACCGGCTCGGCGTCGAGGTGTCCCGCCGGAGCTCCGGCGGGCCGGGCATCACCGAGGTGGTGATGGAGACCGCCGAGGGACCCATCCGGATCACCCGCTCCGACGGGCGGCTCGCCACCTTCTCCTCCCCCGACCGTCCCGACCGGCCGATCGCGCTCAAGCGCCGCGAGCTGCCCGCCCTGCTCGCCGAGGAGCTCCGCCGGCTCGACGAGGACGACGTGTACGCCGCCACCGCCCGCTACCTCACCCGGCAGGCGGACACGAAGACCGCCAAGACCTCCACGAAGGCCCCCCGCAAGACCGCCAGCAGGAAGAAGGCACGCCGGTGACCACACCCCGCATCGAGGTCCACGAGGACGCCGCCGGCCTGGCCACGGCGGTCGCCGGCGAGCTCCTCACCCGGCTCGCCGACGCCCAGGAGTCCGGGCACCTCCCGCAGATCGTGCTCACCGGCGGCAGCATCGCCGAGGCGCTGCACCGCGAGGTCGCCCGGCTCGCCGCCTCCTCCCCCGTCGACTGGTCGCACGTCGTCGTCTGGTGGGGCGACGAGCGCTTCGTCGCCCCCGACTCCTCCGACCGCAACGCGGTCGACGCCCGCGCCGCGTTCCTCGACGTCCTCGGCGTGCCCGCCGCGAACGTCCACGAGGTGCCCGCCACCGACGCCGCGGCCGACGTCGACGCCGCGGCCGCGGCGTACGCCGAGGCGCTACGGGAGCACGGTCCGGCCTCGGGCGGCTTCGACGTCGTCATGCTCGGGGTCGGTCCCGACGGGCACGTCGCGTCGCTGTTCCCCGGCCACCCGGCACTCGACGTCGCCGGCGTCGACACGGTCGGTGTCACCGGGTCCCCCAAGCCGCCGCCGGAGCGGGTCTCGCTGACCTTCGAGGCCCTCGGCCGGGCCACCTCGGTGTGGTTCCTGGTCAGCGGCGAGGGCAAGGCCGAGGCGGTCGCCCGCGCGCACTCCGGCACCCCCGACGCCCCGGTCGACCGCCACGACGTCCCCGCCGCCGGCGTCACCGGCCGCGAGGAGACCATCTGGTTCCTCGACCGGGCCTCCGCCTCCCGTCTCTGACCCCCTTCCCCGCCGAGTCGGCGCTTGTGTCCGGGTTCTCCACAGGCTGACGGCGCGGGGCTGCGCCGCGGCGTACGGTCGCGGACCCTCGGGTCATGGACCTCCTGGACTGCCTCCAGCACCGCCGCCTGGACGAGACCTTCCCGCTCCCGGCCGACGCTCCCTTCACCTTTGCGGCGGCGCGTGAGTCCGGAGTGTCCCGTCGACAGCTGCGGGACCTCGTCGAGCACGGCCTCCTGCGCCGCCCGCTCCGAGGTGTGTACGTCGCGGCCGCGCTGCGCGACGACGTCGCGCTCCGGGCGGCGTGCCTCGCGCTCGTCGTACCTCCCGACTGCGTGGTGGTCGACCGGCACGCGGGCTGGCTGCTCGGGGCGGAGATGGTGCTCGCGCCCGGCGAGCACCTCGACCTGCGGCCGCTCTCGCTGTTCCGGCCCTCGGGGCACGGCCGGCTGCGCAACGGCCTCGCCGACAGCGGCGAGCGCAACCTGACCCGCGGCGACGTCACCGAGGTCCACGGGCTCGCGGTGACGACCCCGATCCGCACCGCGTGGGACCTCGGCCGGGTGCGGTGGACCGACGAGGCGATCACCGGTCTCGACGCGATGCTGCGCACCGGCGCGTTCACCCGCGAGGAGCTCCTGGCCGGGGTCGAGCGCTTCCGCGGGATGCGGTGGGTGCGGACCCTCCGCGCGGTCGCGCCGCACGCCGACGGGCGCTCGGAGTCACCCGGTGAGTCCGTGCTGCGGCTGCGCTGCATCGACAACGGCGTGCTGACCATGCGCCCGCAGGTCGAGGTGTGGGACCGCGGCCGCTTCGTCGCGCGGCTCGACCTCGGCGACGAGGACCTCGCGGGCGGCTTCGAGTACGACGGGGACGAGTGGCACACCAGCCCCGAGCAGCGCGCCCACGACCGCGACCGTCGTACGGCGACCGCGGACGCGGGCTGGCTCGTCGAGCCGTTCGTGGCGGCCGACGTCTTCGGTCCCCGGCGTACGTGCGACCGGCGGATCGTGGAGCTCGTGCAGCGGGCGCGAGTGCGGCGCGGGCTCAGTCGCTGGATCTAGTCGGCGGACACAAGCGCCGACTCGGGGTACCCCTGCGGACACAAGCGCCGACTCGGCGTACCTAGCCGGCGCCGGAGAACGTCAGAAGATCAGGTCGCCCGACTTGCGGCGGGAGCGGAGCAGGGCGAGCGCCTCGTCGAGGATGTCGGCCGCCTCCTTGTCGGAGCGCCGCTCCTTCACGTAGGCGAGGTGGGTCTTGTACGGCTCGACCTTGGTCGCCGGCGGGGCGTTGTCGGAGTCGCGGCCCGCGGGCAGCCCGCACTTGGGGCAGTCCCACGAGTCCGGGACGGTCGCCTCGATGGAGAAGGCCACGACCGAGCTGTGGTCCCGGGAGCAGAAGTAGGTGATCGCCTGCCGCGGCGCGGCGTCGCCCCGCTCGGCCTCGCCCATCGGGCCGGCCCCGACCCGGCTCCCGCGAATCGCGTTTCCTCCACCAGCCACGTGACGCCGTCCTGTCTGTTCGTCGTTAGTTACGGGTAGGCGAGCAGCAGGCCCAGCGCGATCACGCAGGCGAACCAGATCACGCCGATGCCGACCGTGAACCGGTCGAGGTTGCGTTCGGCGACCGAGGAGCCGCCCAGGGAGCTGGAGACGCCGCCTCCGAACATGTCGGAGAGGCCGCCACCGCGTCCCTTGTGCAGGAGCACCATGAGGATCATGAGGGCGCTCGTGATCATGAGCACGACGGTGAAGACGGTAGTCACGTGTCGGAATCCTACGTCACGTCTGCCGCGGTCACAGGACCGGCATGTCGTAGTAGCGGCAGATGCCGCCGAACTCGTCCACCTGGAGGCTCGCGCCGCCCACCAGGCACCCGTCGACGTCGTCCTCGGCCATGATCCCGCCGACGTTGGCGGCCTTCACCGATCCGCCGTACAGCACGCGTACGGCGTCCGCCGCGGCGTCGCCGTGCTCCTCGCGGACGAAGGCACGCACCGCGGCGCAGACCTCCTGCGCGTCGGCCGGGGTGGCGACCTCACCGGTGCCGATCGCCCACACGGGCTCGTAGGCCACGACCAGCCCGGTGACCTGCTCGGCGGAGAACCCCGCCAGCGAGCCGCGGACCTGCTCGACCACGACGGCCACCTGCTCGCCCGCCTGGCGGGTCTCCAGGCCCTCCCCGACGCACACGATCGGCGTCATGCCGGCCGCGAGCGCCCGGTGCGCCTTGGCGTTGACGACCTCGTCGGTCTCGCCGTGGTGCTCGCGCCGCTCGGAGTGCCCGACGACGACGTAGGAGCAGCCGAGCTTGCTCAGCATCGACGCGGAGATCTCGCCGGTGTAGGCGCCGGACTCGTGCACGGAGACGTCCTGGGCGCCGTACTTCACCGACAGCCGGTCACCGTCGACGAGCGTCTGCACCGACCGCAGGTCGGTGAAGGGCGGTACGACGAGCACCTCGACCTTCGCGTAGTCGTGGCGCTTGTCCGACAGCGTCCAGGCGAGCTTCTGGACCAGCACCACCGCTTCCTGGTGGTTGAGGTTCATCTTCCAGTTGCCCGCCATGAGCGGGACCCGGGCCGCAGCCTTCGCCATGCGTTCAGTCCTCCAGGACCTTGATGCCGGGGAGCTGCTTGCCCTCGAGGTACTCGAGGCTCGCGCCACCACCGGTCGAGATGTGTCCGAACGCCGACTCCTCGAAGCCGAGCGCCCGGACGGCGGCGGCGGAGTCGCCGCCGCCTACGACGGAGAGGCCGTCGACCTCCGTCAGCGCCTGGGCCACAGCCCGGGTGCCCTCGGCGAACGCGGCGACCTCGAAGACGCCCATCGGGCCGTTCCAGAACACCGTGTGCGCGTCGGCGAGCGCCGCCGCGAACGCCGCACCGGAGTCGGGCCCGATGTCGAGGCCGAGGCAGTCGGCCGGGATCTCCGTGGCAGGGACGACGCGGGGCTCCGGCGTGCGGTCGCCGGACGGGAACGCCGTGTCGACGACCACGTCGGTCGGCAGCACGATGTCGACGCCGGACTCCTCGGCACGCGCCAGGTAGGCCCGGCAGACCTCGAGCTGGTCGTCCTCGAGCAGGCTCTTTCCGACCTCGTGGCCCTGGGCCTTGAGGAAGGTGAAGACCATCCCGCCGCCGATCAGCAGCCGGTCGGCCTTGCCGAGCAGGTTGTCGATCACGCCGAGCTTGTCGGAGACCTTGGACCCGCCCAGGACCACGGCGTACGGCCGCTCGGGGGCCTCGGTGAGCCGCTTCATCACCTCGAGCTCGGTCGCGACCAGGCCGCCCATGGCGTGCGGGAGCCGCTGCGCGACGTCGTACACCGACGCCTGCTTGCGGTGCACCACGCCGAAGCCGTCAGAGACGAACGCGTCGGCGAGGGCGGCGAGCTGGTCGGCGAAGGCGCCGCGCTCGGCGTCGTCCTTGCTCGTCTCGCCCGGGTTGAACCGGACGTTCTCGAGGACGGCGACCTGCCCGTCGCCGAGCCCGTCGACGACCGAACGGGCGGAGTCGCCGACCGTGTCGGTCGCGAACGCGACCTCCTGGCCCAGCAGCTCGCCGAGCCGGGCCGCGACCGGGCGCAGCGAGTAGCGGTCCTCGGGCGCGCCCTTCGGGCGGCCGAGGTGGGCGACGACCACCACCCGGGCGCCGGCCTCGGCCAGCGCCCGGATGGTCGGCACGCTCGCGCGCACCCGGCCGTCGTCGGTGATCCTCGTCCCGTCGAGCGGGACGTTGAGGTCGGAGCGGACCAGGACGCGCTTGCCGGCGACGTCGCCCAGCGTGGAGTAGTCCCCCACGGTCAGAGGGTCTCGCCGATGTAGTCGATCAGGTCCGCGAGGCGGTTGGAGTAGCCCCACTCGTTGTCGTACCAGCCGAGCACCTTGACCTGGTTGCCGAGCACCTTGGTCAGCGGCGCGTCGAAGATGCAGGACGCCGGGTCGGTGACGATGTCGGTCGAGACCAGCGGGTCGGTGGAGTAGCGGAGGAACTTGCCGTCGGCCGCGGCCTTGACGATCTCGTTGACCTCGTCGACCGACGTCTCGCGGCCCGCCTCGAAGGTGAGGTCGGTGGCGGAGCCGGTGGGCACCGGCACGCGCATGGCGTAGCCGTCGAGCTTGCCCTTGAGCTCGGGCAGCACCAGGCCGATGGCCTTCGCGGCACCGGTCGAGGTCGGGACCATGTTGAGCGCGGCGGCCCGGGCCCGGCGCGGGTCCTTGTGGATGTTGTCCTGCAGGTTCTGGTCCGCGGTGTAGGCGTGGATCGTGGTCATCAGGCCCTTGTTGATGCCCAGGCCGTCGTGGAGCGCCTTGGCCATCGGCGCGAGGCAGTTGGTGGTGCACGAGGCGTTCGAGATCACCGTGTGCGCGGCGGGGTCGTACGTCGTGTGGTTGACGCCCATGACCACGGTGACGTCCTCGTTGGAGGCCGGCGCGGAGATGATGACCTTCTTGGCGCCGCCGCTGTCGACGTGGGCGCGGGCCTTGGTGGCGTCGGTGAAGAAGCCGGTGGACTCGACGACGACGTCGACGCCCAGGTCGGCCCAGCGGAGGTTGGCGGGGTCGCGCTCCGCGAAGGTCTTGATGACCTGGTCGCCGACCCGGATCTCCTCGGCGGTGGCCGTCACGTCGGCGTCGAGCCGGCCGAGGATCGAGTCGAACTTCAGCAGCGGCGCCAGGGAGGTGTTGTCCGTGAGGTCGTTGACGGCGACGATCTCGATGTCGAGACCGGACGCGCGCACGGCGCGGAAGAAGTTGCGGCCGATCCGGCCGAACCCGTTGATGCCTACTCGAACGGTCACTGCGCTTGCTCCTCGGGACGGGGACGTCGGGCTGACGTTTCGACCCTATACGCAGCGCGGCCACGTCCGCCGGGGCGTCCCGGTGTACGTCCCGGTAACCGGGTCAGGCCTCCTCGGCCAGCATCTCCGGGGTCAGCGAGGACTCGGTGTCGGGGATGCCGAGCTCCTCGGCGCGCTTGTCGGCCATCGCCAGCAGGCGGCGGATCCGGCCGGCGATCGCGTCCTTGGTCAGCACCGGCTCGTGCAGCTGGCCGAGCTCCTCGAGCGAGGCCTGCTTGTGCTCCAGGCGCAGCGAGCCGGCGAGCTTGAGGTGGTCGGGGACCTCGTCGCCGAGGATCTCCATCGCCCGCTCCACGCGGGCACCGGCCGCGACCGCGGCCCGCGCCGAGCGGCGCAGGTTGGCGTCGTCGAAGTTGGCGAGGCGGTTGGCGGTGGCCCGGACCTCGCGGCGCATCCGCCGCTCCTCCCACGCCATCAGCGACTCGTGGGCGCCGAGCCGGGTGAGCAGCTGGCCGATCGCGTCGCCGTCGCGGATCACGACCCGGTCGACGCCGCGGACCTCGCGCGCCTTGGCCTGGATGCCGAGCCGGCGGGCCACGCCGACGATCGCCAGCGCCGCCTCCGGACCGGGGCAGGTGACCTCCAGGGAGGACGAGCGACCCGGCTCGGTCAGCGAGCCGTGCGCGAGGAACGCGCCCCGCCAGGCGGCCACCGCGTCGCAGCCACCGCCGGAGACGACCGCGGGCGGCAGGCCGCGGACCGGGCGCCCGCGCTGGTCCAGCAGCCCGGTCTGGCGGGCCAGGGCCTCGCCGTCCTTGACGATCCGGACGAGGTAGCGGCTGCCCTTGCGGATGCCGTTGCCCTGCACGACCACGACCTCGGACTGGTGCCCGTAGACCTCGGCGATGTCGGTGCGCAGCCGTCGGGCGGCGGCACCGGTGTCGAGCTCGGCCTCCACCACGATCCGGCCGTTGACGATGTGCAGGCCCCCCGCGAAGCGGAGCATCGAAGCGACCTCCGCCTTGCGACAGCAGGTCTTCGTGGTCAGGGTGCTGGCCAGCTCGGCCTTCACCTGCGCCGTCATCGCCATGCGCCGATCCTCGCACGCGAGTCAATCACCTCGGGGAACACCCCGAGGGGCACCCCACGGCCCCCGTGACCTCAGCCACGCTCCAGGATCCGGGCGTACGCCGCGGCGAGCAGCGCCGGGTCGTGCCGGGGCGAACCGGGGTGCTCGGCGACGTCGTCGACCACCAGCTCGGCTCCGGTGGCGGCCACCAGGTCCGCGAGCTCGGCGAGGTCCTCCCCCACGCTGGCTCGGTCGGCGAGGACGGTGTGCACCTTGAGGTCCGGCGCGTGCTCGGCGAGCACGGCGAGGTGGTCGGCGGGCCCGAACCCGGGTGTCTCCCCCGCCTGCTCGACGAGGTTGAGCACCACGATCACCCGTGCGTCGGTGCGGACCAGCGCGTCGCGCATCTCCGGCACCATCAGGTGCGGGATCACGGAGGTGAACCAGGACCCGGGGCCGAGCACCACCCAGTCGGCCTCCTCGACCGCCGCCACGGACTCCGGGCACGGCTCGGGGTCGGGCGGGTCGAGCGCGATGCCGACGATCACCCCGTCGGTCGTGGCGACCTCGACCTGGCCCCGGACCACGGTGATGGTGTCGTCCGCGCCCCGCACCTCGGCGGTGATGTCCATCGGGGTGAGCGCCATCGGCAGCACCCGCCCCTTCGCGCCGAGCAGCCGGCCGACCCGGTCGAGGGCGTCGACGTGGTCGCCGAGCAGCTCCCAGAGCCCGACGATCAGCAGGTTGCCGACGACGTGCCCGCGCATGTCGCCCTCTCCGGCGAACCGGTGCTGCAGCACCTTGGACCAGGTGGTCCCCCACTCGTCGTCGCCGCAGAGCGCGGCCAGCGCCATCCGCAGGTCGCCGGGCGGCAGCACGCCGAACTCCCCGCGGAGCCGTCCGGACGAGCCGCCGTTGTCGGCGACCGTGACGATGGCGGTCAGCTCGTCGACGGTCAGGTCGTCGACCAGCCGCCGCAGGGCGCGCAGGGACGCGTGCAGCCCGTGCCCGCCCCCGAAGGCGACGACCGACTGGGCGCGCTGGCCGCTCATTCCTTGCCCAGGTCGCGGTGCACGGCGCGGGCGGCGAACCCGCGCTCGACCAGGCGGCTGACGATCTCCTCGGTCATCGCCACGCTGCGGTGCTTGCCACCGGTGCAGCCGACGGCCACCCGCATGAACCGCTTGCCCTCGCGGAGGTAGCCCTCCGCGACCCCGGCGAGCACCGGCACGTAGCCGTCGAGGAACTCCTCGGCGCCCGGCCGGCTGCGGACGTACGCCGAGACCTCGCTGTCCTTGCCGGTGGCGGGACGCAGCTCGGGGATCCAGTGCGGGTTGGGCAGGAAGCGCATGTCGGCGACGAAGTCGGCGTCGACCGGGATGCCGTACTTGAAGCCGAAGCTGATCACCGTCACCTTCAGCCGGGTGGTGTCGGGGGTGCCGAAGGCCTCGGAGATCCGGCTGGTGAGCTGGTGGACGTTGAGCGCGCTGGTGTCGATCACCAGGTCGGCGGTGCTGCGCAGGTCGGCCAGCACCCGGCGCTCCCGCTCGAGCCCGTCGAGCAGCCGGCCGCCGCCCTGGAGGGGGTGCGGGCGGCGCACGGCCTCCTGGCGACGGACCAGGACCTCGTCGTTCGCGTCGAGGAAGACCAGGGTCGTCTGCCGACCGGTCGCCCCCTGCTCGAGGTTGGCCTGGAGCGAGCCGAAGAACGAGCCGGAGCGGATGTCCACGACCACCGCGATCGGCTGCCCGGTGCCGCGGCTCTCGTCGACCAGCCGGACGACGTCGCGCAGCAGGCTGGGCGGCAGGTTGTCGACGACGTAGTAGCCGAGGTCCTCGAGCTCCTTGGCGGCCGTGCTGCGGCCGGCGCCGGTCATCCCGGTGACGACCACCAGCTCTCCCGGGGGCACGGGTGCGTCCACCTCTAGCCCTCCTCGATCTCGCCGGTCGCGGTGTTCACGGAGACAGTCTGACGGGTCTCCGCGGACTCCGTGACCGCATCCTTGATCGCGGTGGCGGTACGGGTGCCGATGCCGGGCACCTGGGCGATCTCCTCGACGGTCGCGGTGCGGAGCTTCTTCAGCGAGCCGAAGTGCTTGAGCAGCGTCCGGCGGCGGACCTCGCCGAGCCCGGGCACGTCGTCGAGGAGGCTCTCGACCATGGACTTGGATCGGCGGGAGCGGTGGTGGCCGATCGCGAACCGGTGCGCCTCGTCGCGCAGCCGCTGGAGGAGGTAGAGCCCCTCGGAGGACCGCGCCAGGATGACCGGGTCCTCCTGGCCGGGCAGCCAGACCTCCTCGAGCCGCTTGGCGAGCCCGCAGACCGGGATGTCGTCGATGCCGAGCTCGTCGAGCGCGCGCTGGGCGGCCGCGACCTGCGGCGGCCCGCCGTCGACGACGACCAGCCCCGGGGCGTAGGCGAACTTGCGGGGGCGGCCGGTCTCGGGGTCGACCAGCATCGGGCCGGTGGTGTCGTCGCCGGGCTTGACCTCGGAGCGCGCCTGCTCGTCGAGCAGCCGGCGGAACCGCCGGGTGATCACCTCGTGCATCGAGGCGACGTCGTTCTGGCCGTCGACGCCGCGGATCACGAACCGGCGGTACTCGCTCTTGCGCGCCAGGCCGTCCTCGAAGACCACCATCGACGCCACGACCTCGGTGCCCTGCAGGTTGGAGACGTCGTAGCACTCCATCCGCAGCGGCACCTCGTCGAGCTCGAGCGCCTGCTGGATCTCCTCGAGCGCGCGGTTGCGGGTGGTCAGGTCGCTGGCGCGCCGGGTCTTGTGCAGGACCAGCGCCTGCCCGGCGTTGCGTGCGACGGTCTCCTGGAGGGTCTTCTTGTCGCCGCGCTGCGGCACCCGGATCGCGACCCGGCTCCCCCGCAGCTCGGAGAGCAGCTCCTCGAAGACCTCGACGTCGGGCGGCAGCGCCGGCACCAGGATCTCGCGCGGGACCGACTCGGGGTCGCCGGCGTACAGCTGGAGCAGGAAGTCCTGGACCAGCTCGGGGGTCTCGCCGTCCTCGACCCGGTCGGCGACCCAGCCGCGCTGGCCGCGGATCCGCCCGCCGCGGACGTAGAAGATCTGCACCGCGACCTCGAGCGGGTCCTCGGCGAGCGCGATCACGTCGGCGTCGGCGCCGTCCCCCAGCACCACGGCCTGCTTCTCGAGCGCCCGGTTGAGCGCGCCGAGGTCGTCGCGCAGCCGGGCCGCCTTCTCGAAGTCCATCGCGTCGGAGGCGGCGTACATCTCCTTCTCGATGCGCCGGATGAACGGCCGGGTCTGGCCGCCCATGAAGTCGCAGAAGTCGTCGACGATCTCGCGGTGCTGCTCGGCGCTGACGTTGCCCACGCACGGCGCGGAGCACTTGTCGATGTAGCCGAGCAGGCAGGGCCGGCCGATCTGCGCCGAGCGCTTGAACACGCCGTTGCTGCACGAGCGCATCGGGAAGACCCGCAGCAGGATGTCGACGGTCTCGCGGATCGCCCAGGCGTGGCTGTAGGGACCGAAGTAGCGGGTGCCGCGCTTCTTGGCCCCGCGCCCGACCATCACCCGGGGGAACTCCTCGCCGACGGTCACGGCCAGCCAGGGGTAGGACTTGTCGTCGCGGTACTTGACGTTGAACCGCGGGTCGAACTCCTTGATCCAGGAGTACTCCAGCTGGAGCGCCTCGACCTCGGTGTTCACGACCGTCCACTCGACGCTCGCCGCGGTCGTCACCATCGTGGCGGTGCGCTGGTGGAGGTTGCCGATGTCCTGGAAGTACGACGAGAGGCGGGCCCGCAGGTTCTTCGCCTTGCCGACGTAGATCACCCGCCCCCGCGGGTCGCGGAACCGGTAGACGCCCGGCTGGGTCGGGATCGAGCCGGGCTCTGGACGGTAGGACAGCGGGCCTCGGGCGGCGCGTGACGGGCGGGCGGGAGGCACTCCTCAACCCTACGGTCCGGCGGGGACAGGACCGCGCTCAGGCGAGGCCGAGGAGGAGCACGCCCAGCACGAACGGCGCCACCACGACCACCAGGCCCGACCACAGCAGCCACGACGCCGCCGTCCGGGACCGCACCCACAGGCCGAGCCCGGTCAGGGCGGCGCCGAGGACCCCCGCTGCCGCGAGGGCGATGACGACGACGTAGCCCAGCTCGGCGAGGAACTCGTCGTCGGCGACCGCCTGCCGGGTCTCGACGAAGCCCCAGAGGGCTCCCAGGCAGGCGAGGCTCGCCATCACCAGGGTGGTGACGGCGAGGATCCGCTGGTGCTGGCTGGTGGTGTCCGGGGCCGCCGTGGTCGTCATGGCTCGACCCTCGCGGACCTCGGGCGTCCAGGCATCGGTACGCGTACTCATGTTCGAGGGCCGGGTCGGGTGCGCCGCCCCCGCGCGTCCGCTTTCCTTCATTGCACTACTGACTTACTGTCCTTTCATGCCGTGTCGCGACCGCTACGGGTACGCCCTGACCACCAGCCCGGAGGCGGCGGCGGCGTACGACCGGGGCCTCGGCGACCTGCTCCGCCTCCGGCACGGCGCCGCGGCGGGGATCGCGGCCGCGGTGGCGATCGACCCGACGTTCGCGCTGGGCCACGCGGCGCTGGCGCTCCTCGGCCACGAGATGTGCCTCGAGGTCGACCTCGGCGCCCGGATGCGGGACGCCGCCCTGCACGCCGCCCGGGGCACCGAGCGCGAGCGCAGCCACGTGCACGCCGTCCTGGCCCACGTCCGGGGCGACTCGCGCCCCCTGCTCCGGCACCTCGAGGACCACCCGCGCGACGCCCTGCTGCTCTCCTCGGCAGTGCCCACCATCGCGTTCGCGGGCGCGACGGAGGTGCCGGAGGAGGCCTGGGCGCTGGTCGAGCGCGCCGCCCCGGCGTACGGCGAGGACTGGTGGTTCGCCGGCCTGCTCGGGTTCGTGCGGCAGGAGCAGCGCCGGTACGACGACGCGATGGACCTGGCGTGCCGGTCCCTCGCCGTCGAGCCGGCCGCCGGGCACGCCGCGCACGCCCGCGCCCACGCTCACTACGAGACCGGCGACCACGCGGCCGGGCTCGCCTGGATGGACGGGTGGATCGCCGAGGAGGGGCGGACGACCGACGGCGCGAGCCACTTCTCCTGGCACGCCGCGCTGCACGAGCTGTCCCTGGGCGACCTGGACGCCGTACGCCGTCGGCACGCCGGCCAGCTGCGCCCCGAGCTCGGCCTGGGGTGCCGCGCGCTCGTCGACACCGGGTCGCTGCTGTTCCGGTGGGCGCTCACCCCGGGCGCCACGGACGTCCCGGGCCTGGACGCGGTCGTCGCGGTCACCGGGCACGACGTGCTGGAGCGGCCGGCCACGCCGTTCCTCGCGCTGCACGCCGCGGTCGTGCTGCTGGCGGTCGGGGACGGCGCGGGCCTGGACCGGCTCGCGCGTCGCAGCGACGCGCACGACCACCCGGTCCACCGGGAGGTGGTGGCGCCGCTGGCCCGCGCGCTCCGGATGCTGGCCGACGGGCGGGCGTCCGAGGCCGCGGACGCGCTGGCCCGGCTCGCCGGCCCGAGCCGCCGCCTCGGCGGCTCGGACGCCCAGCGCGAGGTCCTGGAGGAGACCCGGATCGCGGCCCTGCTGCGGGGCGGCCGCCTCGAGGAGGCGGGCCGGCTCCTGGACGAGCGCCTGGACCGCCGGCCGTCGGTGCGCGACCGGCGGTGGCGGGCGGTGGCCTCAGGCCAGGGTGATGGAGTCGCCGTCGACGGTGAGCGCGACCTCGCCGAGGGGTGAGGTCGCCGGACCACCCAGCGGGGCGCCGTCCTCGATCGAGAACGTGCTGTGGTGGCACGGGCAGACGATGACGCCGTCCTCGACGCCGTCGACCTTGCAGCCCTGGTGGGTGCAGACCGCCGACCAGCCGCGGAAGTCACCCTCCGTGGGCTGCACGATCACCACGGACTCGTCGGCGAACACGACGCCGCCGCCGACCGGGATGTCGGCGGCCGAGGCCAGGCCGGCACCGCCACCGCCGCCGCCCGTGCCGCCGCCCCCGCCGGACGGGGTGCCCCCACCGGACGAGGACGACCCGCCGGCCGGGTCGCTGGCGGAGCCGCTGTCGTCACCGGCGCACGCGGCCAGGAACGGTACGCCGAGACCGACGGTCGCGGCGCCGGCGAGGGCGTGCCGTCGGCTGAGGCAGGCGCAGGTGCTGGTGGAGTCGTCGCGAGTCACGGTCGAGATCCTCTCGGCAGTGGGGTATCAGTGGTTGAAGATGACACTACCTGGCTGACGTCCCGGTCACGAGGTCCGCGTGCCGCCCTTCGCGCGGCTCGCCTGGACCCGCTCGCCCCGCTTGGACGCCGACGCGGCGGTACGGCCGCGCGGCTCGGGCGCCGAGGCGGCCGGGAGCTTGCGGGTCGGCTGCTTGGCGTGGCGGCCCTCGAGCACCGGCGCCAGGAACATGCCGGTGTAGCTCTCGGGGACGGCGGCGACCTGCTCCGGCGTGCCCTCGGCGACCAGCGTGCCGCCGCCCGAGCCGCCCTCGGGACCCATGTCGACCAGCCAGTCGGCGGTCTTGATCACGTCGAGGTTGTGCTCGATGACCAGCACGGTGTTGCCCGCGTCGACGAGCCGGCCGAGGACGCCGAGCAGCTTGCGGATGTCCTCGAAGTGCAGGCCGGTGGTCGGCTCGTCGAGGACGTAGAGCGTGCGCCCCGTCGACCGGCGCTGCAGCTCGGTGGCGAGCTTGACGCGCTGCGCCTCGCCGCCCGACAGGGTGGTCGCCGGCTGGCCCAGCCGGACGTAGCCGAGGCCGACCTCGACCAGCGTGCGGAGGTAGCGCGAGATCACCGGGACCGCGGCGAAGAAGTCGACGGCCTCCTCGATCGGCATGTCCAGGACCTCGGCGATGGTCTTGCCCTTGTAGTGGACCTCGAGCGTCTCGCGGTTGTAGCGGGCGCCGTGGCAGACCTCGCACGGGACGTAGACGTCGGGCAGGAAGTTCATCTCGATCTTGATCGTGCCGTCGCCCTGGCACGCCTCGCAGCGGCCGCCCTTGACGTTGAAGGAGAACCGCCCCTGGAGGTAGCCGCGCATCTTGGCCTCGGGGGTGTCGGCGAAGAGCTTGCGGACCCGGTCGAAGACCCCGGTGTACGTCGCGGGGTTGGACCGCGGGGTGCGGCCGATCGGCGACTGGTCGACGTGGATGACCTTGTCGACGTGCTCGAGCCCGGTGATCCGGGTGTGCCGGCCCGGGATCGCCCGGGCGTTGTAGAGCTGCTTGGCCAGCGAGCTGTAGAGGATGTCGTTGACCAGCGTCGACTTGCCGGAGCCGGACACACCGGTCACGGCCACGAACAGGCCGAGCGGGAACGTGACGTCGATGTTGCGCAGGTTGTTCTCGCGGGCCCCGACCACCGTGAGCTCGCGCCCGGTCGTGCGCGGGCGGCGTACCTCCGGGACCGGGATCTCGCGGCGCCCGGAGAGGTACTGGCCGGTGATCGAGTCGGGGTGGTCGAGCAGCTCCTGGACGGTGCCGCTGTGCACGATCTGGCCGCCGTGCTCACCGGCGCCCGGGCCGACGTCGACGGCCCAGTCGGCCACCCGGATGGTCTCCTCGTCGTGCTCGACGACGATCAGCGTGTTGCCGAGCTCCTTGAGCCGGACCAGGGTCTCGATGAGCTTCTGGTTGTCGCGCTGGTGCAGCCCGATCGACGGCTCGTCGAGCACGTAGAGGACGCCGACCAGGCCGGCGCCGATCTGGGTCGCGAGCCGGATGCGCTGCGCCTCGCCGCCCGACAGCGAGCCGGAGGCCCGGTCGAGGGAGAGGTAGTCGAGCCCGACATCGAGGAGGAACTGCAGCCGCTGCTGGATCTCGCGCAGCACGACCTCGGCGATCTGCTTCTCCCGCGAGGAGAGCTCGAGCGAGCCTAGGAACTCCGCGGCCCGGTCGAGGGAGAGCGCGCAGACCTCGGCGATGTTCTTGCCGCCGAGGGTGACCGCCATCGACACCGGCTTGAGCCGGCTGCCCGCGCAGGTGGGGCAGGGCACCTCGCGCATGAAGCCCTCGAAGCGCTCCCGGCTGGTGTCGGTCTCGGCCTCGCGGTGGCGCCGCTCGATGTAGGAGCGGACGCCCTCGAACTCGGCGTAGTAGGCGCGCTCGCGGCCGTAGCGGTTGCGGGTGACCACGTGCACCTTGGTGGGGTGCCCCTCGATGATCGCCTTGCGCGCCTTCGGGGTCAGCTCGGACCAGGAGGTGTTGAGGTCGAAGCCGAGCTCGTCGCCCAGCGCGCCCATCAGCCGCAGGAAGTAGTCGGCGACGTGGGCCTGGCTCCAGGGCTGGATCGCGCCCTCGCCGAGGGTGGCGTGCTCGTCGGGGACCACCAGCTCGGGGTCGACCTCCATCCGGGTGCCGAGGCCGTGGCAGGCCGGGCACGCGCCGAACGGCGAGTTGAACGAGAACGACCGCGGCTCGAGGTCGTCGGTGTCGATGGGGTGGTCGTTGGGGCACGCCATCTTCTCGCTGAACTTCAGCTCGCGCTGCGGGTCGTCCTCGGCGAGGTCGACGAAGTCGAAGAGCACCAGGCCGCCGGCGAGCAGCAGCGCCGTCTCGACCGAGTCGGTGAGCCGGCGCTTGGAGGACGGCTTGACCGCGAGCCGGTCGACGACGACCTCGATGGTGTGCTTCTTCTGCTTGTCGAGCTTCGGCGGCTCGTCGAGCGGGTGGGTCTCGCCGTTGACCCGGACGCGGGAGTAGCCCTGCGCCTGCAGCTGCCGGAAGAGCTCGACGTACTCGCCCTTGCGGCCGCGGATCACCGGCGCCAGGACCTGGAAGCGGCGACCCTCCTCGAGCCCCATGATGCGGTCGACGATCTGCTGCGGCGTCTGCCGCTCGATCGGGGCGTGGCAGACCGGGCAGTGCGGCCGGCCGGCGCGGGCGTAGAGCAGGCGGAGGTAGTCGTAGACCTCGGTGATCGTGCCGACCGTGGAGCGCGGGTTCTTCGACGTGGACTTCTGGTCGATCGAGACCGCGGGCGAGAGGCCCTCGATGAAGTCGACGTCGGGCTTGTCCATCTGGCCGAGGAACTGGCGGGCGTACGCCGAGAGCGACTCGACGTAGCGGCGCTGGCCCTCGGCGAAGATCGTGTCGAAGGCCAACGACGACTTCCCGGAGCCGGAGAGCCCCGTGAACACGATCAGCGAGTCGCGCGGCAGGTCGACGGAGACGTCCTTGAGGTTGTGCTCCCGGGCGCCCCGGATGATCAGCTGGTCTGCCACCAATAGTCCCTCAGTCGTTCGAACAGACGTTCGCCATCCTACGGGGCGGTTCAAGCGCACGGGAGCGCGCGCCGGAGGCCCAGAGATGACCACGACACGATCTCACGCGGCACCGACAATGCCGTCGGCCGGCATCCGCTCGTGGTACGGGGTGCTGGCGGAGCGCCCGCGTTCCGGCGAGGATGAACGGGTGCCCACCCCCATCCCCGACCCGACCACGGTCGCCCTGCTGCCCGAGGCCACGCAGCGCCTGGTCCGCTCCGTCGACCGGCTGCAGGACGCCGACTGGACGGCGCCGAGCGGGCTGCCGGACTGGACCCGCGCCCACGTGGTCGCCCACCTCGCGCTGAACGCCGAGGGCCTGACCGGGGCGCTGACGGGCCTGGTCGCGGGCCGCACGGTGCCGATGTACGCCACCCCCGAGCGGCGCGGCGAGGACATCGCGGGGCTCGCCGCGGCCCGGCACGGCGAGGTCCGGGACCGGCTCCTGGCGTCGGTGACCGCCCTCGGCGACGCCCTCGCGGCCGTCCCAGGCGAGGCCTGGGGCACACGCCTCGAGCGCACCCCCGGGAGCCACCGCACCTTCCTCGCCGCGGAGGTGCCGGACATGCGGCTGCGGGAGGTCGAGGTGCACCACGTCGACCTCGCGACGACGTACCGCACCGCCGACTGGGACGAGGCGTTCGCAGCCCGGTTGGTGGACGCCATGGTCCGCCGAGGAGGATGGTCGTCCGGGTTCGTGGTCCAGGCCACCGATCTGGGACGGTCCTGGACGGTCGCCGAGGGCGGGCCCACGGTGTCCGGTCCGGTGACCGACCTGGGCTGGTGGCTGACCGGCCGCGGCGACGGGGCCGGACTGACGAGCGAGAGCGGCGCGTTGCCGCGGACGGGAGCATGGTGAGCTACACCGGAGAGGTGGTGCCGGGCGGCGAGCCCGACACCCGCGAGCTGACCGGCCTGACGATCACGAAGGTGGCCGTCGACGAGCAGATGTCGAACAACTGCTACCTGCTGCGGTGCACGACCACCGGCGAGCAGGTGCTGGTCGACGCGGCGGCCGAGCCCGAGGTGCTGCTGCCGCTGATCGGCTCGGACGGCCTGACCACCGTGGTCACCACGCACCAGCACTGGGACCACCACCGGGCCCTGGCCGACGTGGTGAAGGCGACCGGCGCCGACGTGGTCGCCGGCGAGCCGGACGCCGACGCGATCACCTCGCAGACCGGCGTCCCCGTCACCCGGCGGGTGCGGCACGGCGACCGGGTGGCGGTCGGGGACGCCAGCCTCGAGGTCCTGGCGGTCGCGGGCCACACGCCCGGCTCGATCGTGCTCCTGTACGACGACCCGCACGGTCACCCGCACCTGTTCACCGGCGACTCGCTCTTCCCGGGCGGGGTCGGCAACACGTTCGGTGACGAGGCCGCCTTCGCCCAGCTCATCGACGAGGTCGAGACCCGGCTCTTCCAGCGGCTCCCCGACGCCACGTGGTTCTACCCCGGCCACGGCAACGACTCGACGATCGGCGCGGAGCGCCCGTCGCTCGCGGAGTGGCGCACCCGCGGCTGGTGACCCTCAGCTGTAGGTGACCTTGACCGTGTCGGTGACCGGCACGGCCTGGCAGCCCAGGCGGATGCCGTCCGCGAGGTCGTCGTCGTCCAGGACGTCGTTGTGGAGCATCTTGACCTCGCCCTCCAGGAGCCGGATGGCGCACGCCGAGCACTCCCCCTCGCGGCAGGAGTACGGCGCCTTCACGCCCTTGGCCTCCAGGTGGTCGAGGAGCTTGGTGCCCGGGGCCCAGTCGTCGAAGACGTGCTGCTCGCCGTCGAGCTCGACCTCGAGGTGGACCGGTCCCTGCGGCTGCGGCTCGTCGCCGTCGACCACCTCGGTGACCTCGTCGGGGTCGGTCTGCGCCACCTCGATCTCGTGCTCGGCGACCTCCACGTCGTGCAGGTCGCCGAAGGGGTTGCCCCCGAGGGAGATGAACTTCTCCTGGTGCCGGCGCTCCCGGGGGAAGCCGAGCTCCTTGAGCACGGACACGGTCATCTTCATGAACGGCGCCGGCCCGCACACGAACGCGTCGTACGACTGGTAGGCGGAGGCGAACGCCTTCATCTGCTCGGCGCTCGGGAGTCCCTGCACCGACTCCAGCCAGTGCACGACCATCAGCCGGTCGGGGTGCTCGGCGGCCAGCCGGGTCAGCTCCTCGGCGAAGATGACCGACCGCTCGTCCCGGTTGGCGTAGAACAGCACGATCCGGCCGGTGCCCTGCTGCAGGGCGGTCCGGGTGATCGAGATGACCGGCGTGATGCCGGACCCACCGGCGAACAGCAGCAGGTCCGCGCTGAGCGAGGCCGGGGTGAAGATGCCGCTCGGCGGCAGCACCCGGAGGGTGTCGCCCTCGCGCACGTGGTCGCAGATCCAGTTGGAGGCGTAGCCGTCGGCGGTGCGCTTGACCGTGATCGTCAGCGGCCCGCCGCCCACCGGGCTGCTGGACAGCGAGTAGCAGCGCGCCGCCACGCCCGTCTGGTCGCTCGGCACGGCAACGGTCAGGAACTGCCCGGGCCGGTAGCCGAAGTGCTCGGCGTCGACCTCGGGCAGGGCCAGGGTGATGGAGTGCGCGTCGGCCGTCTCCTCGACGACGTCGACGACCTCCAGCTCGAAGGACTGGGTGTCCATGGGGGTCAGTAACCGTCCTCGGCGCCGATGGGGATCTGCCCGTCGCGTGCGGCGGCCTCGATGCTCGCCAGCATGCGGGGGCAGGCGGGGTACAGGTCGCGTCCGCCGGTGCGGCGACCGAGGTCGGGGCAGTGCGCCCGCGCCTCGCCGTTCCATTGGACCGACGTGTGGTGCTCGCTGTTCTTCTTCACGCCGACCGTGGCCAGGCAGTCCAGGCACGCGACGTCGGTGAGCCGGGCGCGCGTGTAGAGCCGCTGGTCCTCGAGGGTGTCGGGACTGCTCGGGACGAACGACGCCATCTCAGGTGCCGGTCATGATCTGGGGGCTCTCGGCGTCCTCGCTCGGCGCGGCGTCGGCCTCGGCCTTCTTGCGGAGGTTCTCGGCGACCTCCTCCTGCCAGAACTCGTTGGCCTTGGTCGTGTCGACCTCGAACTCGAACCGGTCGGTCATCTCCGGGGCGATGTCGGCGGCGTCGACGTAGAACTGCTCGTACCACCGGCGCAGCTGGTAGACGGGCCCGTCCTCCTCGCACAGCAGGGGGTTCTGGACCGGGACCTTGTTCTTCCAGATGTGCACGTCCTGCAGGAAGCCGCTGCCGAACATCTCGGCGTACTTCTTGGCGATGAAGTTGGCCGTCTTGTCGTCCATGCCCTCGGGCTTCTTCACCACGATGCCGTACTGCAGCAGGAAGGAGTCCGGCCCGGTCGGGACGTGGCAGTTGAAGAGCACGACCTCGGTGTTGAAGCCCTTGTACTCGGTGTCGAGCCAGTTGATCATGTACGACGGCCCGTAGTAGGTCGCCTCGGACTTCAGGAACATCTCGGCGTCGCCGTACCCACCGGCCTTGTCGGGGCGGCCCTTGGACTCCATGAACTGGGTCGCGACGTGGCCCTCGAAGACGTTGCGGAAGCTCGTCGGGAAGGCGAAGTGCACGTAGTAGAAGTGCGCCATGTCGACGACGTTGTCGATCAGCTCGCGGCAGTGCGAGCCCTCGATGTGCTCGGAGACCCACTCCCAGTCGGTGTACTCGCCCGCGGCGAATCCGGGCAGCTCCGGCGGCAGCACGTCGTGGTCGGGCGCGGACCCCTCGACGTCGTGCCAGACCAGCACCTGCTGGTTGCGGATCGCCACGGGGTAGCGCTGGGTGCGCGCGCGCAGCGGGACCCGCCGGGCGTAGGGGATCTGCTTGCACTTGCCGTCGCCGCCCCAGCGCCAGTCGTGGAACGGGCAGGCGATCTCGTCGCCCTTGACCTCGCCCTGGGTCAGGTCGCCGCCCATGTGGCGGCAGTAGCCGTCCAGGACGTTGATGTCGCCCTGGGAGTCCGCCCAGACCACGAGCTTGGTGCCGAACGCCTCGATCCCGTGGGGCTTGCCGTCGCGGAAGGACTCCGCCAGGCCCAGGCAGTGCCAGCCCCGTGCGTAGCGGGCGGGCGCGGTGCCCTGGTCGAGGAACCTGGTGTCGCTCATGCGTGCCTCCTGTGGGTCGGCCCGGACGGGTCGCTGGTACCGGTGGACCAAAACGAGAACAGGTTATAGTTTTTGCGACGGCGGTGCCAGCGCGCGTCCCATCATCCACTCCCGAGGGGGACCCATGCACCTCGCTCTCGACCCCGAGCACCTCGCCCTGCGGGAGGAGCTCCACGAGTACTTCGCCGCCCTGGTCACCCCGGAGGTGCGGGCCGGCCTGGCCTCCGCGACCGGCGAGTTCGGCGAGGCCGGCGTCTACAAGGACGTCATCCGCAGGCTGGGCACCGACGGCTGGCTCGGCATCGGCTGGCCGGAGGAGTACGGCGGCCAGGCGCGCTCGATGGTCGAGCAGCTGATCTTCACCGACGTCGCGGCCGACCACGGCGTGCCGATCCCCTACCTGACGCTGAACACGGTCGGGCCGACGATCATGCGGTACGGCACCGACGAGCAGAAGGAGTACTTCCTCCCCCGCATCCTCGCCGGCGACCTGCACTTCTCGATCGGCTACTCCGAGCCCGGCTCCGGCACCGACCTGGCCTCGCTGCGCACCCGCGCCGTCCGCGAGGGCGACGAGTGGGTCATCAACGGCCAGAAGATGTGGACCTCGCTGATCCAGTACGCCGACTGGATCTGGCTGGCGTGCCGCACCGACGCCGACCTGCCGCGACACAAGGGTCTCTCGATGATCCTGGTGCCGGCCGACGCGCCCGGGTTCTCCTACACCCCGGTGCACACGGTGTCCGGCGTCGGCACCAGCGCGACGTACTACGAGGACGTGCGGGTGCCCGCGACCAACCTGGTCGGCGAGCTCAACGGCGGCTGGTCGCTGATGACCAACCAGCTCAACCACGAGCGGGTCGCGCTGACCTCCTCGGCCCCGCTGACCCAGTCTCTGCGGCTGGTGCGCGCCTGGGCCCAGGAGACCAAGAACCCCGACGGCCAGCGGGTGATCGACTCCGAGTGGGTGCAGATCGCGCTCGGCCGCGCGCACGCCCGGGTCGAGATGCTCACCCAGCTCAACTGGAAGCTCGCCTCCGACGCCGACCACGGGGTCGACCTGTCCCCCGCCGAGGCGTCGGCGACCAAGATCTACGGCTCCGAGCTGGCGACCGAGGTCTACCGCTCGCTGATGGAGGTCGTCGGCCCGCTCGCCGGCCTCCGCGGCACCGAGGAGGACGCCGTCCTGGCGGGGCGGATCGAGCGGATGTACCGCAGCTCGCTGGTGATGACCTTCGGCGGCGGCACCAACGAGATCCAGCGCGACATCATCGGCTACGTGGGCCTCGGCCTGCCCGCGGCGAAGCGGTGATCGAGCAGGGAGGCGCCCCGGCGCCGACCGATGTCGAGATCCGATGAGACGAGAGGCAGCCTGATGGACTTCACCTTCACCCCCGAGCAGGACGAGGCCGCCGCGCTGGCGGCCCGGATCCTCACCGACCGGGCCACCCCCGCGCGGATGCGCGCCGTCGAGCTGGCGGGCGACCGCTTCGACCGCGAGCTGTGGGCCGAGCTGGGCGGCGCCGGGCTGCTCGGGCTCGCGCTGCCCGAGGCGTACGACGGCGCCGGGCTCGGCGTCGTCGAGCTGTGCCGCGTGCTCGTCGAGGTCGGTCGCACCGTCGCGCCCGTCCCCCTCGCCGTCCACGGCCCGGCCGCCCGGGTGCTGGCCGAGCTCGGCACCGACGAGCAGCGGCAGCGCTGGCTGCCCGGTGCCGCGAGCGGCGAGCTGGTGCTGACCGCCGCGGTCGCCGAGGAGCGGGCGTTCGCGCCGGCGCGGCCCACGACCACGGCCGCGGACGACGGCGCCGACCACCGGCTCAGCGGCAGCAAGGCGGTGGTGCCCGCCGGGCCGTACGCCGACCTGTTCCTGGTCCCGGCCCAGACCCCCACCGGGGTCGGCGTCTTCCTGGTCGCGCCCGACGACACCGGCGTGACGGTGACCTCCCAGCAGTTCTCCGACGGCGACACCGTCGCGCGGCTCGACCTCGACGGCGTGCTCCTCGGCGCCGACCGGCTGCTCGGGCCGGCCGACGGCACCGCGGCCCACCGGCTGCGGAACCTGCTGCTGCTCGCCGCCTCGGCCGAGCAGCTCGGCGTGACCGAGGGGGCGCTGCACCTGACCGCGGCGTACGCGAAGACGCGCGAGCAGTTCGGCCGCCCGATCGGCACCTTCCAGGCGGTCAGCCAGCGGCTGGCGGACGGCTACATCGACACCCTCGGCCAGCGGCTGATGCTCTGGCAGGCCGCGTGGCTGCTCGACGAGGAGCAGCCGGCGGACACCGAGGTCGCGATGGCGAAGCTGTGGGCGGCCGACAGCGGCCACCGCGTCGCGCACACCACCGTGCACGTGCACGGCGGCGTCGGCATCGACCTCGACGGGCCCGCGCACCGCTACTTCACCGCGGCGAAGCGCTTCGAGTTCCTGCACGGCGGCGCCACCGAGCAGGCGCTGCACATCGGCCGCACCCTGGCCGCCGAGCCGGCGTGAGCGGATGACGCCCACCGTGCGGGACCAGCTGCTGGCGCGCGCGGAGGACCCGACGCCGGGCCTCCTGGCGGGCGGTCCGGGCGCCGAGCGGGTCTGGTCGTGGGCCGAGGTCGTGCAGGAGTCCGCGGTGCGCTCGGCGGTGCTCGCCGACCTGCTGCCGGCCGGACAGCCGCCCCACGTGGGCCTGCTGCTCGACAACGTGCCCGAGTTCCTGCTGGTCCTCGGCGGCGCCGCGCTGGCCGGTCAGGTGGTCGTCGGGCTGAACACCACCCGCCGCGGCGCCGCGCTGGTGGCCGACGTACGCCGGTCGGACACCCAGGTCGTGCTCGTCGACGAGGCGCACGCCGGGCTCCTCGAGGACGTCGACCTCGGGGTGCCGGTGGTCCGCCTGGACTCCCCCGCCTGGGCGGCGGCGCTCGCGGAGCGCGCCGGTGCCGGGGTGCCCGACGTCGCCGTCGCGCCCGACGACCTGCTGATGCTGATCTTCACCTCGGGCACCTCCGGGGAGCCGAAGGCGGTCAACGTCACCCACGCGAAGGTGGCCGGCCCGGGGGCGCTGCTCGGGGGCCGGTTCGAGCTCGGGACCGACGACGTCGCCTACCTCGCGATGCCGATGTTCCACTCCAACGCGGTGATGGCGGGGTGGGCGCCGGCCCTGGCGACCGGCGCGGCGGTCGCGCTCGCGCCGCGGTTCAGCGCCTCGGGCTTCCTCCCCGACGTGCGGCGGTACGGCGCGACGTACGCCAACTACGTCGGCAAGCCGCTGACCTACGTGCTGGCCACGCCCGAGCAGCCCGACGACGCCGACAACCCGCTCCGGCTGGTGTTCGGCAACGAGGCCAACGAGCGCGACATCGACGCCTTCGCCCGGCGCTTCGGGTGCACGGTGGTCGACTCCTACTCCTCGACCGAGAACGCCGTCATCGTGCAGCGGGTGCCCGGGATGCCCCCGGGCAGCCTGGGGCGGCCGCTGCCGGGCATGGCCGTGCTCGACCCCGTGACCGAGCAGGAGACGCCGGACGCGGTCTTCGGCCCCGACGGCGGCCTCCTGAACGCCGACGAGGCGACCGGGGAACTGGTGAACACCACCGGCGGCGGCGCCTTCGCCGGCTACTACCGCGACCCGGAGGCCGAGGCCGAGCGGATGCGCAGCGGCATGTACTGGTCGGGCGACCTCGCCTACCGCGACGCCGACGGGTTCGTCTACTTCGCCGGCCGGACCGGCGACTGGCTGCGCGTCGACGGCGAGAACCTCGGGGCGGCCACGGTCGAGCGGGTGCTGCTGCGGCACCCCGCGGTGGAGGAGGCGGCGGTGTACGCCGTGCCGGACGAGTCCGTGGGCGACCAGGTCGCGGTCGCCCTGGTGCTGCGCGGGGAGCTGACCCCGGACGGGCTGGCGGAGTTCCTCGCCGCGCAGACCGACCTGTCGCCGAAGGCCTGGCCGCGGCTGGTCCGGGTGCTCGACACCCTCCCGCGCACCGCCACCAACAAGGTGCTCAAGCGCGAGCTCGCCGCCGAGGGCGGCGACCCGTCCGGAGGGACGGTCTGGCGGCGCCCGGCCCGGGACACGACGTACGCCTGAATCCCTTGACCTGCATGTGAGCCACGCCATAAGTTGACACGCGTCAAGTCGGACGAGATGAGGGTGGACGCGTGGCTGAGAACGTGCAGGAGCTGCTCCGGGAGCGCGCCGAGGAGGACTCGGTGGCCGTGCTGACCGAGGACCGCCGCTGGACCTGGCGGGAGCACCTCACCGAGGCCGCGACCGAGGCAGCGGCGATGATCGAGCTGGCCGACCCGGGCCGGCCGCTGCACGTGGGGGTGCTGCTCGGCAACACGCCCGACATGCTGCGCGCGATGGCCGCGGCCGCGCTGGGCGGCTACGTCCTCTGCGGGATCAACACCACCCGTCGCGGCGAGGGCCTGGTCAAGGACGTCCGCCGCTCGGAGTGCCAGATCCTGGTCACGGACGCCGAGCACCGGCCGCTGCTCGACGGCCTCGACCTCGGCGACGTCCGGGTGCTCGACACCGCGTCCGCCGAGTGGGCCGAGCTCCTCGCCGGGTCGGCGACCGACGTGGCGAGCCTGGTCCCGCACCGCGAGGTCGGGGCGATGGACACGTTCATGATGATCTTCACCTCCGGCACCAGCGGGGACCCGAAGGCCGTCCAGGTCGCCCACCTGATGGTGCTGTTCTCGGGCATGAACCTCATCGACCGGTTCGCGATCACCGCCGACGACGTCTGCTACCTCTCGATGCCGCTGTTCCACTCCAACGCGGTCGTCGCGGGCTGGGCGGTCGCGATCGGCAGCGGGGCGGCGATGGTGCCGACGAAGTTCTCGGCGTCGCGCTTCCTCGCCGACGTCCGCCACTACGGCGTGACCTACATGAACTACGTCGGCAAGCCGCTCGCGTACGTGCTGGCCACGCCCGAGCAGCCCGACGACGCCGACAACCCGCTGCGCCACGCCTTCGGCAACGAGGCCAGCGACCGGGACATCGACGAGTTCTCCCGCCGCTTCGGGTGCGCCGTGATGGACGGGTTCGGCTCCACGGAGCTCGCGGTGATCATCACCCGGGAGGCCGGCACGCCGAAGGGCTCGATCGGCAAGGGCCTGAACAACGTGGCGATCTACGACCCCGAGACCGTCGCGGAGTGCCCGGTCGCGGTCTTCGACGAGCACGGCGCGCTGACGAACGCCGACCAGGCGGTCGGCGAGATCGTCAACGTCGAGGGCGCCGGCTACTTCCAGGGCTACTACAACGACGACCAGGCCAACGCCGACCGGATGCGGCACGGCATGTACTGGTCCGGCGACCTCGGCTACCGCGACGCCGACGGCTGGATCTACCTCGCCGGCCGCACGGCCGACTGGATGCGCGTCGACGGCGAGAACCTCGCCGCCGGCCCGATCGAGCGGATCCTGCAGCGGCTCGAGGTGGTCAGCCGGGTCGCGGTGTACGCCGTCCCGGACGAGCACGTCGGCGACCAGGTGATGGCGGCGCTGGTGCTCCGCGACGAGGCCACGCTCGCCCCGGCCGAGCTCGAGGCGTTCCTCGCGGCCCAGCCGGACCTCTCGCCCAAGGCGTGGCCGCGCTTCGTGCGGATCGCCGACGACCTGCCGAGCACGGCCACGAACAAGGTGCTCAAGCGCGAGCTCGCCGCCCAGGGCCCGACGCCCGGCGACGGCGTGCTGTGGACCCGCGCGGCCCGCGGGACGTCGTACGCCCCGGCCGGCGAGCCGGCCTCCGTCTGACCGAGCAGCCGGGCGACCGGCGAGGTCCGGGCCGTTCTCCTTGATTGCCGGCCCGGACCTGCCGATCGCCTCGGCGTGCTCCCCCGCGTCCCCCGCCTGCTCCTCGCGCTCCTGGTCTCCCTCGTCCTGACGGGAGGCGTCCTCGCCGCGACCACGGAGGCGACCGCGGTCCCGCCCGCTCCCGCGCTCGCCCGCGCGAGCGACAACCCGCTCGCCGGTCATCGCTGGGGGGTCTACCGGGGCGGCGCCGAGATGGCGTGGGCGCCGTACCAGCGCTCCTCGGGGAAGAACCGCCGGCTGCTCGCGAAGATCGCGCTGGCCCCGAAGGCGAAGTGGTTCGGGGCCTGGATCCCCGACGGCCAGATCGGCGCCAAGGTCGAGGAGTACGTCGCCAACACCACCGGCGGCGACGACGACGTCCTCGTGCAGATGACGGTCTTCCGGATGGTGCCGTGGGAGCACGAGGCCTGCCGCCGGCTGCCGACCGCGCGCGAGAAGGCCAGCTACAAGCGCTGGATCGCGCGCTTCGCCCGCGCCGTCGGCGACACCCGCGCCGCGATCGTGCTGCAGCCCGACGGGCCGTTCGCGATGTGCGCGCCGCGGGGCTCGAAGGTGCTCTCGCGGCTGGTGGCGCACGCCAGCCGGAAGCTCTCCGCGCTCCCCCGCACCAGCGTGTACGTCGAGGCGGGCTCGGCCGGCTGGAACCACCTCGACCCCGCCGAGGCGGTGCGGCTGCTCACCCGCGCCGGCGTGCAGCACGCGCGCGGCTTCCACCTCAACACCACCCACTACGAGACCACCGAGCGCCAGGTGCGCTTCGGCGCGGAGGTCGTCCGGGCCCTCGAGGCCCGCGGGATCACCGGCAAGCACTTCACGGTGGACACCGCCCAGAACGGCCGGGGCTTCACCTGGGAGCAGCACCGTGACCTCCACGGCGGGGACTTCGACAGCGCGCCCACCTGCCGCACGAAGAAGCAGCAGCACTGCGTCACCCTCGGCATCCCGCCGACCGCCGACGTCGCCGACCCCCGCTGGGGCCTCCCCGCCGACGTCGCGCAGCTCGCCGCGACGTACGTCGACGGCTACCTCTGGGCCGGCCGCCCCTGGCTCCGCAGGCAGGCCGCGCCGTTCCTCCTCAAGCGCGCCCTCGCCGTCGCCCGCACCACGCCGTACTGACTCCACCCGGTGGTTGAGCAGCGAAGGCGCCCCGCGCCTGAGCGTGTCGAAACCCCCGCACCCGACCGCCGACCTCAAGCACACGCCCGGTCGACCAGCGCCCTGCCTCGGCCTGCGGGGTTTCGACACACTCGTCGCTGGCGCTCCTCGCTGCTCAACCACCGGAGCCGATCCCCGCCGGTGGTTGAGCAGCGAAGGCGCCCCGCGCCTGAGCGTGTCGAAACCCCCGCACCCGACCGCCGACGTCACCCCGAGCCCGGATCGCCACGCCAACGACCCCGAGCGAGCGCCGGCAGACCGTCGTACCTGCCCTCGATCAGCGCCCGACGCTTCGCCCGGCTCCATCCCTGCACCTGCTTCTCGTAGGCGAACGCGTCCTCGACCCGCGCGAACTCCGCGGCCCAGACGAGGCGGACCGGTCGGCGCCGACGGAGCGACGTGTACGCCGCACCGACGCCCGCGTCGTGCTCGCCCACCCGGCGCTCGAGATCGATCGTGCTACCCACGTAGTAGCTGCCATCGGCGCACTCGAGGATGTAGGTCCAAGCCATGAGCTACGTATTGCCCCCGCCCCGGCACCGGGACTCCGGGTCGTTCGCGTCCTGTGGAGGACGGCGATCCTGCTCAGCGCCCTGACTGGGCCTGCAGGGGTTTCGACACGCTCGTCGCTGGCGCTCCTCGCTGCTCAACCACCGGAGACCAGCGCTGGCGCTCCTCGCTGCTCAACCACCGGAGCCGATCCCCGCCGGTGGTTGAGCAGCGAAGGCGCCCCGGCGCCTGAGCGTGTCGAAACCCCCGCACCCGACCGCAGACCCCAGCCCCACGCCCGGTGACTCAGCGCCCTGCCTCGGCCTGCAGGGGTTTCGACACGCTCGTCGCTGGCGCTCCTCGCTGCTCAACCACCGGAGCCGATCCCCGCCGGTGGTCCAGCGGGGCTCAGATCGTGTTCAGGCGGGCGATCGTGTCCTCGTACTCGGCGATCATCTCGGCCATCACCTGGGCGACGGGCTTGACCGCGTCCATCCGGCCGACGATCTGGCCGATCGGCATCGAGATGACGTCGGGGTCGTTGGAGGCGACGATCCGGTTGTGCGCCTCGGCGACGAGCAGGTTCTGCAGCGGCATGGGGAGCGGCGACGGGGCGTCGTCCTCGGCCCAGGCCTCGACCCACTTGGTCTTGAGCAGGCGGGCCGGCTTGCCGGTGTAGATCCGGGTGCGCACGGTGTCCGAGGAGGTCGCGCGGGTGAACGCGGTCTCCCAGGCGCCGTGGTTGGCGGAGAGGTTGCGGTACTCGTCCGTGCCGAGCCAGATCGAGCCGGTCCACACGCCCTGCGAGCCGAGCGCCAGGGACGCCGCGATCTGCCGGCCGGAGCCGATGCCGCCGGCGCCGAGCACCGGGACGTCGGGCCCGACGGCGTCGACGATGTCGGGCTGCAGCACCATCGAGGCGATCTCGCCGGTGTGGCCGCCGGCCTCGTAGCCCTGGGCGATGATGATGTCGACGCCGTTGGCGACGTGGCTCATCGCGTGCTTCGCGGCGCCGGCGAGCGCGGCCACCTTGATGCCGTGCTCGTGGCACTTCTCGATCACGTCGACCGGCGGGGAGCCGAGCGCGTTGGCGATCAGCACCGGGCGGTGCTGCAGCGCGATGTCGAGGTGCGAGCGGGCCACGGAGTGCAGCCAGCCCAGCACGCCCTCACGGCCCTCGCCCTCCGGGAGCGGAGGTACGCCGAGCTTCTGCAGCGTCTGCTCGACGAACGAGATGTGCTCGTCGGGGATCATCGCCTTGAGGTCGATCGACTTGCCCTCGGTGGGGATCTTCATCGGCATCACGATGTCGACGCCGTACGGCTTGCCGTCGGTGTTCTCGTCGAGCCAGCTCAGGGTCTTCTCGAGCTCGTCGGTCTCGTTGAACCGCACGCAGCCGAGGACGCCGAGGCCGCCGGCGCGCGAGACCGCGGCCGCCACGTGCTCGGACGGGGTGAAGGCGAAGATCGGGTACTCGATCCCGAACTCCTCGCAGAGCGGAGTGCGCATCAGCTGTTCGCTCCCGTCACGGTGGCTCCGAGGAGCATCTCCTTGGCGCGTGGGTACTGCGCCTTGCCGGTCGCGTTGCGTGGCACCCGGTCGACGATCGTCATCGTCCGCGGCAGCTTGTAGCCGGAGAGGTGGGCGCGGAGGAAGTCGCGGAGGTCGCCGAGCTCGAGCGACTCGCCCTCTCGCAGCTCCACGACCGCCGCCACGGCCTGGCCGTAGTTCTCGTCGGGGATGCCGACCACCAGCACGTCGTACACGGCGGGGTGACGCTTGATCGCCATCTCCACCTCCTCGGGGTAGACCTTCTCCCCACCGGTGTTCACGCAGTTGGAGCCGCGGCCGAGCAGGGTCACCTTGGCGCCCTCCTCGACCCGCGCGTTGTCGCCGGGGACCGAGTAGCGCTCGCCGTCGATCTCGAGGAAGGTCGCCGCCGACTTGGCGGGGTCCTTGTAGTAGCCGATCGGGACCGAGCCGCCGCGACCGAGGCGGCCGACCTTGCCGACGCTCGTGGCCAGGTCGAGGATCCGGTTGTCGTCGTCGATGACCACGCTGTTCGGGCCCAGCGCGACCAGGGGACCGTCGCTGCTGATCTTGCCCTTCTCCTGCATGCCCATGCCCTGGAACCCGGTCTCCGAGGCGCCGATCCCGTCGCTGAACACGACGTTCGGGAACGCCGCCATCCAGCGCTCCTTGACCGGCGGGCTGAAGATCGCGGCGCTGCTGGAGACCGCGAACAGGCTGGACCCGTCGTACGGCGAGCCGGTGGCGGCCTGGCGCTCGAACTCCTCGATCAGCGGGCGGGCCATCGCGTCGCCGGTCATGAAGATCAGCTGCACCTTCTCGCGGTCGATGACCTGCCAGGTGCGGGCCGGGTCGAACTTCGGCTCCATGATCGTCAGGTGGCCGGCGAACAGGTGCATGAGCAGGCCGGCCTGCGCGCCGCCGTGCATCAGCGGGCTGAGCGGGAAGGTCACCATCCGGCCCGGCTGCTTGGCCTGCTCGGCCTGGTCGAACTCGGTGAGGACATTGCCGGTGTAGAAGTCGATGCCGCCGCCGAGGGTGCGCCAGAAGTCCTCGTGGCGCCACATCACGCCCTTCGGGAAGCCGGTGGTGCCGCCCGTGTAGATGATGTGCACGTCGTCGGCGCTGCGCGGGCCGAAGTCGCGCTCGGCGCTCTGGCCGGCGAGGGCGTCGTCCCACAGCACCCCGCCGTACGACGAGACGTCGCTCTGGTCGTCGGGGTCGATCACGTCCGGCATCACCACGACTGCGTCGAGCTTGTCGTGCTTGGGGTAGCAGGCGGCGACGAGCGGCGCGTACGTGCGCTCGTGGATCAGCGCGACCATGTCGGAGTTGTCGAAGAGGTAGTCGAGCTCGCCCTCGACGTAGCGGTAGTTGACGTTGATCGACACCGCGCGCACCTTGAGCACCGCGAGCAGCGCCACGACGTGCTCGATGCTGTTCTTGGCGTAGATCCCCACGTGCTGCCCCGGCTGCACCCCCCGGGCCTGCAGGTAGTGCGCGAGCCGGTTGGCGTCGACCTCCAGCTCCGCGAACGTCAGCGTCCGCTCCCCCACCTTCACAGCGAGATTCTCGGGGGCGGCGTCGACGGCATGTTCGACCAGATCAGCGATGTTCAGAGGCACGCCGCGACACTAGAACACGTTCTCATTCTTGGCTAGCATCCCGCCATGACCACCCCTGAAGCACCCCACTGCCTCGTCGAGCAGGTCGGCCACACGCTGGTCGTGACCATGAACCGCCCCGAGGCGCGCAACGCGCTCTCGGGCGAGATGCTCGCGATCATGGAGGAGGCCTGGGACCGGGTGAACTCCGACCCCGAGATCCGGGTCTGCATCCTCACCGGCGCGGGCGGCTACTTCTGTGCCGGCGCGGACCTCAAGTCGATGTCGAAGCGGGCGCCCTCCGAGAGCTTCGAGTCCGGCGAGTACGACCCGACGGTCATCAAGGGACTCCTCAAGGGTTTCCGCCTGACCAAGCCGCTCATCGCCGCGGTCGAGGGCCCCGCGATCGCGGGCGGCACCGAGATCCTCCAGGGCACCGACATCCGGGTGGCCGGCGAGTCGGCGAAGTTCGGCATCTCCGAGGCACGCTGGGGCCTCTACCCGATGGGCGGCTCGGCGGTGCGGCTGGTCCGCCAGATCCCGTACACGGTCGCCGCCGACCTGCTGCTGACCGGCCGGCACGTGAAGGCGCCCGAGGCCAAGGAGATCGGACTGATCGGCCACGTCGTGCCCGACGGCACCGCCCTCGCCAAGGCGCACGAGATCGCCGACGCGATCGCCGCCAACGGGCCGCTCGCCGTGCAGGCGATCCTGCGCACCATGCGCGACTCCGAGGGCATGCACGAGGACGACGCCTGGCGTGCCGACGCGAAGGTGGGGGCGGCGGTGTTCGCCTCCGCGGACGCGAAGGAGGGTCCGCGCGCCTTCGCCGAGAAGCGCAAGCCGCAGTTCACGGGGTCCTGACGCGGGCCCGGCCCCCGGGCAGCATCCGCCCGACCAGGCCGCGGCGCAGCACCACGGCGACGTGCACGGCGACGGTCGCGTAGAGCGCGACGTGGCCGGCCACGTGCAGCCACAGCAGGTCGTCGCCGCCCAGCACCAGCGCGACCCCGGTGGCCGGGACGAGGACGAGCAACCCCAGCAGGGTGCGCTCGGTCGCGGTCACCAGGCGCTTGTCGCGGTCGGTGAGCCGCTCGTCCCACGGCGGGAGCGGGGTCCGCGCACGCCACACGATCCGGGTGAGGGCGAGCGCCACCAGCGCCAGCCCGAGCACGACGTGCAGGTCGACGAGGTCGAGCGGACCGTCGAAGAGCCCCAGCCCGTCATCCTCGCCCCCGCGGCCCCGACCACGGCCCCGGCCGCTGTCTCCCCCGCGGCCGCGGCCGCGGCCCCGGCCCTGCCCGGAGTCGTCGGCGTCCATCGTGTAGCCGACGACGACCTGGGCCACGAGCAGCAGCACGGTCAGCCAGTGCAGCGACTTGGTGACCCCGCCGTAGCCGTACGGTCCGTTGAGGAGGGGCACGCCCGCACCGTACCGCCGGGCGCGCCGCTCAGACGGGAGTGATCGGGAGCGACCGGCGCGGCTCGAAGACGAACGCCGCCCCCGTGCTGAACCGGGTCACCGCGACCTCGCCGGCCTCCGGCGCCGGGTCCGCCCCCTCGACGACGCGCAGGGTCCAGTCGCGCTCCGACCCGGTCACCTCGACGTCGAGGCGCGGGTCCACGCCCCTCACCAGCGCCTCGAGCGGCGCGGTCGACCCCGGGCCGCACAGGGCGACCCAGGCGCCGTCGGCCTGCGCGTCGGAGTCGTCCGGATCGGTGTGCACGGTGAGGACGCCCTCGGCGACCGACGCCCCGACGTACGCCGCGGGGTTGAGGAGCGGGTGCAGCTCGAGGACCCGCAGCGCGCCCTCGGCGCCGCCCGGCAGGCCCAGCGCGCGGTGGATCCGCTCGGCGGCGATCCCGGCGATCCCGGTCAGCTGCTTGAGGCACACCTCGCGCAGCTGCTCCTGGTCGGCGGCGCGCTGCTCGACCGCGTGCACGAAGGAGAGGTTCAGCAGCTGCATCTGCAGGCACACCTCGTCGGCGATCCGGACCAGCGCCGAGCGCGAGAACGCCGCGAAGTCGAGGTCGGCGAGCAGCGGACCGGTGTAGTCGCCGGCGCCCTCGTCGGCCGGGTCGATGGGGTCGAGCTCGACGGTGGCGGCCCGGGTCGCGGCGACCACGTGGAAGGCGGGGAGCGGGGAGACCGGCGGGTGGGACTCGTCGATGTCGACGGTCCAGCGGCAGTGCGGCTTCCGGCCGGCGGGCACCCGCGGCGGCCGGTGCACCGGGCGCACCTGGGCGCGCGGGTTCGTGGCGACCGCCGTGGCGTCGAACGTCGGGTCCTCGATGTCGTGGCACATCGAGCGGACGAACTCCGGGCCCATCGGCTCGACGTCCATGAGCGCGCCGCAGTGGTCGAGGTGGAACTCGCCGTGCCAGGGGTCGTGGACGGTGTAGCGGAAGTCCATGAACTGCGGCGGGGCGCCGATGTCGAGCTGCAGGCCCTTGAAGATCGTGACCACGTCGCCGTGGTTCGGCACCGGCGGCTCGTAGCCGAGCGCCCGCTGCATCCGGCGGGTGTAGATCGGGCTCGCGCCCGCCCACTCCTCGATGGCGATCTGCGCCATCGCCTCGCGCCCGAACGCGGAGATGCACCACGCCATCCCGGACCGGTCGATGAGCTGCCCGATGAGGAGCAGCTCCGGCACGAGCACGGCGAGCTCGGCGCGGGACAGGTCGGCGTAGCGGCTGGTCATGGGCCGATCGTCGGTCACCCCGGGCCGGGTGTCAACAGTGTTGACAGCGCGTGTCCGTAGAGCGCGGCGACGGCGGCCGGGTCGGCTGCCAAGACCACCGGGTCCTCGAGGATGACCAGCGCCTCGAGCAGGCCCCCCACCTGGGCCGCGACCAGGTGCGCGCGCAGTTCGGCGTCCGGGCCGGTGAGCCGCGCGGCGAGCGGCCGGGCCAGGGTGGCCTCCATCGCGGCGACCAGGCGCTCGCGCACCGGGGCGCTGTCGGAGGCACGGATCATCGCGCGGTACGGCGTGCGCAGGACGCCGGCCATCCGGTCCTCCAGCACCAGCGCGACCAGCCGCTCGCCCATCCCCTCGAACGGGCCCTCGAGCGCCGGGGCGAACGGCCCGTCCACCTCGACGGTCTCCAGGAACAGCTGCTCCTTGGACCCGAAGTGCCGGATCACCAGCGACGGGTCGATCCCCGCGGCCGCGGCGACCCCGCGGACCGACGTGGCGGCGTACCCGGCGGCCATGAACTGCTGCCGCGCCGCGGCGGCGATCGCGTCCCTGGTCGGCCCCTCGGTCACGGCGCCCACCGTAGCGGGGCAGGACGGGCGCCGAATGGGTAACGGAGGACCCATGAGGACACGCACCCTGGGCAACGACACCGTCGGCCGGCACGAGGTGGGCGCCATCGGGCTCGGCCTGATGACGTTCGACCAGACCGGCACGCAGCCGCGCGAGCAGCTCGCCGACACCGTGCGCGCCGCGGTCGACGCGGGCGTCACGCTGTTCGACACCGCCGACGCCTACGGGCCGGGCGAGGAGAAGGGCGCGGGCGCGCAGGGCGAGAACGAGCGGCTGATCGCCTCGCTGCTCGACGAGCTCGGGGTCCGCGACCGGGTGCTGCTGGCCACGAAGGGCGGCCACGTGCGCACCGACGGCGGCGGCTGGGCGACCGACTCGACGCCGGCACACCTGCGGGCGGCGGTCGACGCCAGCCTGGAGCGGCTCGGGGTCGAGCAGATCGCGCTGTGGCAGCACCACCGGCCCGACCCGGACGTGCCGTACGACGAGGTGATCGGCACGCTCAAGGAGATCGCCGACTCCGGCAAGGTGCGGATGGTCGGGCTCTCGAACGCCGACCCGGACCAGATCCGGGCCGCGCACGCGGTCCTCGGCGAGAGCCTGGTCAGCGTGCAGAACCAGTTCTCCCCCGCGTTCCGCAGCAGCCGACCGGAGATCGACGTCTGCGAGGAGCTCGGGCTCGCGTTCCTGCCGTGGAGCCCGCTGGGCGGCCTCGGGTCGGCGAAGGACCTGGCCGAGAAGCACCCGGCGTACGCCGAGGTGGCCGACGCGCACGGCGTCAGCCCCCAGCAGGTCGCCCTGGCCTGGGAGCTCGCGCAGTCGCCGGTCGTGATCCCGATCCCCGGCGCGAAGCGGCCGCAGTCGATCCTCGACTCCGCCGCCGCGGCGGACCTCGAGCTCAGCGCCGAGGAGGTCGCGCGCCTCGACGCCGGGTGACGCCGGCGCTCCGGACCCCGGCCCTCAGCGGGTCGTCGTCGCCGTGACGGTGGTGGCGTGCGGGAGCACGGTTCGTCGGCGGGGCCGTCCCAGCCGCAGGACGCAACAGGCGGCAGCCGTCACCAGGCCCAGGACGACAGCGACCATCGGGGTCGCCCCGCGTGGCGTGAGCGTCGCAGTCCCCGGGTCGGAGGAGTCGTAGTAGACGACGACGGAGCCATCCCGCCGGTAGAGCGGCTCGTAGCCGCACCACTCCTGTCCGCGAGGAGACTGGAAACGGTAGGAGGTGCCACGGACCTTGTAGGTGACCGTGAGGTAGCACTGCTGTCCGTCCAGCCGGAACCCGAACCCTGCGACGTCGCCGACCGTCGAGGCGTCGGTGCTAGGCACCCGCAGGATGCCGACGACGCCGAATGCTGCGACGGCGAGGCTGAGGAGCAGCCACCGGAAGAACTCTGAGCGCAGGATCCTCACCGACCGGATGGTCGCACCGCACGGAACCGCTGCGCAGCGGTTTCCGCACGTCCGTGAGGACTAGAGCGTGGTCATCTTCGAGAACGGGCTCGGCACGCGGACCGTCTGGTTCCCGAAGTCGACGGTGACCGCGTGCGCCTCGAGGCCGACGACCCGGCCCACGCCGTACGCGTCGTGCGAGACGTGGTCGCCGATCGCGAACTCCTCGATCACCGGCTCGGGGTCCGGCTTGAACGGGCTGCTGGCGAGGTGACGACGCTTCGGGGCAGATGAGGTTGTCATTGACACCAGTATGCGCCTTGGACGCTCCTGCGGCTAACTTTCAGCCGACCGAGCGGTCGCCGGTCCAGAAACGCGCCCGCAGCGCCTTCTTGTCCGGCTTGCCCAACCCGGTCAGCGGCAGGGCATCGACGGCGATCACCTGCTTCGGCGCCTGCACCGAGCCCTTGCGGTCCTTGACCATCGCCTGGATCTCCGCGACGACCCCCTCGGTGAGCTCCTCGCCCTCGCGCATCACGACGATCGCGGTGACCGCCTCGCCGAACTTCTCGTGCGGCGTCCCGATCACCCCGACCTGCGCGACCGCCGGGTGCTCGGCGACGACGTCCTCGACCTCGCGCGGGAAGACGTTGAAGCCACCGGTGACGATCATGTCCTTGGTGCGGTCCACGATGTACCAGAACCCGTCCTCGTCCTCCCGGGCCACGTCGCCGGTGTGCATCCACCCGTCCCGGAAGGTCTCGGCGGTGGCCTCCGGCAGGTTCCAGTAGCCGCCCGCGAGCAGCGGCCCGGCCACGCAGATCTCCCCCGGCTCGCCGACCGGCACCGGGTTGCCCTCCTCGTCGAGCAGCGCCGTGCGCAGGAACGCCGAGGGCCGCCCGCAGGAGGCCAGCCGACGGTCGTCGCCGGTGACGTGGTCCTGCTTGGCAAGGTAGGTGATGACCATCGGCGCCTCGGACTGGCCGTAGTACTGGGCGAAGATCGGCCCGAACCGGTCGATGGCCTCCTTGAGCCGCACCGGGTTGATGGCCGAGGCGCCGTAGTAGACCGTCTCGAGCGAGGACAGGTCGCGGGTGTGCGAGTCGGGGTGGTCCATCAGCGCGTAGAGCATCGAGGGCACCAGCATGGTCGCCGTGATCTTCTGCTCCTCGATCGTGCGGAGCACCTCGGCCGGGTCGAACTTCGCGAGCACGTAGAGGCAGCCGCCCTTGAGCACGATCGGCACGAAGAACGCCGCGCCGGCGTGCGAGAGCGGGGTGCACATCAGGAAGCGCGGCGACTCCGGCCACTCCCACTCCCCCATCTGCACCTGGGTCATCGTGGACATCGCGCGGGTGGTGCCGATGACGCCCTTCGGCTTGCCGGTAGTGCCGCCGGTGTAGGTGATCGAGACGACGTGGTCGGGGTCGAGGGTCACCGCCTCGAGCGGCCGCGGGTCGTACGCCGCGGCGGCGGCGTTCAGGTCGTGCCCGACGTGGCTGAGCTCGTCGGGGACGGGGCCGATCGTGAGCACCTTCTCCAGCTTCGGGCACCGCTCGAGCAGGCCGAGCGCCCGCTCCACGAACATCGGCACCGGGTCGATGGTGAGCGTGGTGATCTCGGCGTCGTTGATGACGTAGGCGTGGTCCTCGAGCGAGCCCAGCGGGTGCAGCGACGTGCGCCGGTAGCCCTGGGTCTGGCCGGCGCCGATGATGAACAGGACCTCGGGCCGGTTGAGCGCCAGCAGCGCCCCGGCGGTGCCGCGCCCGGCCCCCAGCGACTCGAACGCCTGGATGTACTGGCTGACCCGCGCGGCCGTCTCGCCGCCGGTCAGCGTCGTCTCCCCCAGGTGCATCACGGGCTTGTCGCGGTGCCGCTTGAGCGCGGCCGCCATCAGGTGGCCGTTGTGGGTCCCGACACGCATCTCGTCCGTCATGGAACGGACACTAGAACGTGTTCCAGTTGTGCGCCAGGGTTGCGGAAGGGTTGCGGAAGGGTTGCGGAGGGTCAGACGACCTCGCGCTCGTCGCCCTCGTCGGCTTCCTCGGCGTCGGCCTCGTCGACGGACCAGGTCAGCTGGAACTCGATCTCCTCCTCGCCGTCCTCGCGCTCGTGCTCGATGGAGAACTCCGCGCGGGCCGGCACCCGGACGCGCTCGCCTGCGATCTGGATGCGGAAGGACGTGCCCTGCTCGAGCGCGTCGGCCAGCCGACGCAGCTTGGCGACGACCTCCTCGGTCGCGTAGATCTTCTCGACGTCCCGGTCCTGCTTGGCCATGCCGACTCCTTCGTCCTCACGGACGCCGCCGTCGGCGCCCGGCGCCCACCGTAGGGGACGCCGCGGACATCCAGGTCAGGCCAGCAGCTCCGCGACCCGGCGTACGTCCTCGGGCGAGCGGAAGCTGAGCATCAGCGTGGTCACGCCGGTCTCCTCCCAGGCCGCCACCTTCTCCCGCACCTCGCCCTCGGTGCCCACGATGTGCATGTCGTCGACGAGCTCGTCGGGGACCAGCGCCGCGGCGCGGTCCTTCTCGCCGCCGAGGTAGAGCCGCTGCACCTCGGCCGCGAGGTCGGCGTAGCCCATCCGCACGAAGACCTGGTTGTGGAAGTTGGCCTCCTGGGCGCCCATCCCGCCCATGTAGAGCGCGACCACCGGCTTCATGCCGTCGAGGACCTGCTGCTTCTCCTCGGCGCCGGAGACGATCTGGAGGTGGCAGGTGGCCGCGATCTCGAAGTCCTCCCGGGTACGCCGGGCGCCGGGGCGCGCGAAGCCCTCGTCGAGCCACGGCCGGTACATGCCCGCCGACTTCGGCGTGTAGAAGATCGGGATCCAGCCGTCGGCGATCTCGGCGGTCTGCGCGACGTTCTTGGGCCCCTCGGCGCCCAGCCAGACCGGGATGTCGGCACGCAGCGGGTGCACGATCGACTTCAGCGGCTTGCCCAGGCCGACGGCGCCCGGCCCGGCGTACGGCATCGGGTGGTGCGGCCCGTCGTTGGTGACCGGCGCCTCGCGGGCGAGCACCTGGCGGATGACGTCGACGACCTCCCGAGTGCGGGCCAGCGGCTTGGCGAACGGCTGGCCGTACCAGCCCTCCACGACCTGGGGCCCGCTCACGCCCATCCCGAGGATCACCCGGCCCCCGCTGAGGTGATCGAGCGTGAGCGCGTGCATCGCGATCGAGGTCGGCGTGCGGCCGGACATCTGCACGATCGAGGTGCCGAGCCGGATCCGGGAGGTCTCCCGCCCCCACCACGCCAGCGGGGTGAACGCGTCGGACCCCCAGGCCTCCGCCGTGAACACCGCGTCGAAGCCCGCGTCCTCGGCGGCGGCGACCAGCTCGCCGACGCCGTGGGGCGGCTGGGCGCCCCAATATCCGAGCTGCAGTCCAAGTTTCATGCCGACATCCCTTCGGAGACCCTTGTCACAACATAGAACGTGTTCTACTTTCAGGTCCATGTCTCGCACCCTCAGCGCGCCGGTGACGGTCGCCTTCGACTACACCCGCTCGACCGGACCCGTCCTCGGGCGGTTCCTGACCGGCCTGCGCGACGGGGTCGTGGTCGGCGGTCGCACCTCCGAGGGCCGGGTCGTCGTCCCGCCGCCGGAGTTCGACCCGGTCACCCACCAGCAGGTCACCGACTTCGTGGAGGTGGCCTCGACCGGGACCGTCACGTCCTGGACCTGGGTGCCCGAGCCGGTCGCGGGACAGCCCTTCGACCGCCCGTTCGCGTTCGCGCTGGTCACCCTCGAGGGTGCCGACGCGCCCCTCCTGCACGCGCTCGACGTCGCCTCCCCCGACCAGGTCAGCACCGGCATGCAGGTGCGGGTGCGCTGGGCCGAGGAGCGGGTCGGCGCGATCACCGACATCGTGTGCTTCGAGCCCGTCGCGGAGCTCGACGACGCCGACGCCGGCGCCGCGGCGTCCCAGCCGGGGACCGACCCGGTCACCAAGGTGATCACGCCGGTCGCGCTCGACTACCTCTACGCCGCGTCGCCGGAGGAGTCGGCGTTCTACCGCGGCCTCGCGGAGGGCCGGATCCTCGGCCAGCGCTGCCCCGCGTGCGGCAAGGTCTACGTCCCCCCGCGGAGCGCGTGCCCGGTCGACGGCGTCGCCACCACCGAGGAGGTCGAGCTCTCCGAGACCGGCACGGTCACGACGTTCTGCATCGTCAACGTGCCGTTCCTCGGCCAGCGGATCAAGCCGCCGTACGTCTCGGCGTACGTGCTCCTCGACGGCGCCGACATCGCCGTCCTGCACCTGATCCTCGACATCCCCGCCGACGAGGTCCGGATGGGCATGCGGGTCAAGGCGGTCTGGAAGCCCCGCGACGAGTGGGGCACGACGATCGAGAACATCAGCCACTTCAGTCCCACCGGAGACCCGGACGCGGACTACGACACCTACAAGCACCACCTCTGAGGGGCCGGCACATGCGTGAGGTTGCGGTCGTCGGGTTCGCCCAGCGACAGATGAAGGAGTTCGACGGGTCGCCCACCTGCGTGGAGCTGCTCGTACCGCTCTTCGAGGAGTGCTACGAGCAGACCGGCTGGACCCGCAGGGACGTCGGGTTCTGGTGCTCGGGGTCCTCGGACTACCTGGCCGGCCGGTCGTTCTCGTTCGTGCAGGCGGTCGACGCGATCGGCGTCATCCCGCCGGTCAACGAGTCGCACGTCGAGATGGACCTGGCCTGGGCGATGTACGAGGCCTGGCTGAAGATCCAGACCGGCGAGGTCGACACCGCGGTCGTCTACGCGTTCGGCAAGAGCTCGGCGGGCGTGCTGCGCCGTACCCTCGCGCTGCAGCTGGAGCCGTACACGATGACGCCGCTGTGGCCCGACACCGTCAGCCTCGCCGGGCTCCAGGCCCGCGCCGGCATCGACGCGGGTCTCTGGGACGAGCGCGCCATGGCGGAGGTCGCCAACCGCTCGCTGACCGACGCCGAGAAGAACGAGTACGCCGTGCGCAAGGGCGGCTCGTCGGTCGAGGAGCTGCTCGCCCGGCCCGTGTACGCCGACCCGCTGCGCAAGCACGACTGCGCGCCCGTGACCGACGGCGCCGCGGCGCTGGTGCTCGCCGCCGGCGACCGCGCGCGGGAGGTGCAGGACCGGCCCGCCTGGATCGACGGGATCTCCCACTACGTGGACCCGATGAGCATGGGCACCCGCGACCTGACCCGGTCGCCCTCGGCCGCCCGCGCGGCGCAGGCCGTCGGCGTCGCGGGGGTCGAGGTCGCCGAGCTGCACGCGCCGTTCAGCCACCAGGAGCTGGTGCTGCGCCGCGAGCTCGGCCTGGCCGACGACGTCGTGGTCAACCCCTCCGGGGGCGCCCTGACCAGCAACCCGATGTTCTCCGCGGGTGGCATCCGGATCGGTGAGGCCGCGCGCCGGATCTGGTCCGGCGAGGCATCCCGGACCCTCGGGCACGCGACCAGCGGACCCGCCCTGCAGCAGAACCTCGTGTGCACGTTGGAAGGACGCAGCTGATGGCCAAGCAGCCCGCCGCCGTGGTCGGCATCGGCCAGACCCACCACCGGGCCAAGCGCGAGGACGTCTCGATGGCGGGCCTGTGCCGCGAGGCCATCGACCGCGCGCTCGAGGACGCCGGGATGACGCTCGACGACATCGACGCGATCGTCGTCGGCAAGGCGCCCGACCTGTTCGAGGGCGTGATGATGCCCGAGCTGTTCCTCGCCGAGTCGCTCGGCGCGGCCGGGAAGCCGCTGCTCCGGGTGCACACCGCCGGCTCGGTCGGCGGCTCGACCGCGATCGTCGCCGCCTCGCTCGTGCAGGCGGGCGTGCACCGCCGGGTGCTCACCGTCGCCTACGAGAAGCAGTCGGAGTCCAACGCGATGTGGGCGCTGTCGGTGCCGGTGCCGTTCAACATGCCGGTCCACGCCGGCGCGGGCGGCTACTTCGCCCCGCACGTGCGCTCCTACATCCGCCGCTCCGGCGCGCCGACCCACATCGGCGCGATCGTGGCCGCCAAGGACCGCACCAACGCGCTGAAGAACCCCTATGCGCACCTCCACAACGAGGGCACCACCGTCGAGACGGTGCTCGCCTCGCAGATGCTCTGGGACCCGATCCGGTACGACGAGACCTGCCCGTCCTCCGACGGCGCCTGCGCGCTGGTGATCGTCGACGAGGACACCGCCCAGGCCTCGCCGAACCCCGCCTGGATCCACGGCACCGTGATGCGCTCCGAGGCCACCTCGGCGGCCGAGCGCGACCAGGTGAACCCGCAGGCCGGCCGGGACGCCGCCGCCGCGCTGTGGAAGCAGGCCGGCATCACTAACCCGCTGGAGGAGATCGACGCCGCCGAGATCTACGTGCCGTTCTCCTGGTTCGAGCCGATGTGGCTGGAGAACCTCGGCTTCGCCGGTGAGGGCGAGGGCTGGAAGCTCACCGAGTCCGGCGGCACCGCGATGGACGGCGTGCTGCCGGTCAACTGCTCCGGCGGCGTGCTCTCGTCCAACCCGATCGGCGCCTCCGGGATGCTCCGCTTCGGGGAGGCCGCGCTCCAGGTGCGCGGCGCGGCCGGCGAGCACCAGGTCGACGGCGTACGGCGGGCCCTCGGGCACGCGTACGGCGGCGGCTCCCAGTTCTTCGCGATGTGGGTGGTCGGCGCGGAGCGGCCGACCAGCTGACCCGCACGCGAGGTCCGGGCGTCCGCCCGGCGCGAACGGGAGGGCGCGCCGGGCGGACGGTCCCGTCGACGGTTCTGCCCGGTGACCACCGGACGCCTAGGATCGGCCCGTGATCGAGCTCCGGACCCCCGCCCAGATCGAGCAGATGCGCCCCGCCGGGCGCTTCGTCGCCGACGTGATCACCCGACTCGCGGAGGTCGCGGACGTCGGGGTGAACCTGCTCGAGCTCGACGCGGTCGCCCACGAGATGATCCGAGAGCGCGGGGCGGAGTCCTGCTACATCGACTACCACCCGTCGTTCGGCGCCTCGCCGTTCGGGAAGGTGCTGTGCACGTCGGTGAACGACGCCGTGCTGCACGGGCTCCCCCACGACTACGTCCTGCGCGACGGCGACCTGCTCAGCGTGGACTTCGCCGCCGCCGTGGACGGGTGGGTCTCCGACTCCGCGCTCAGCCTCGTGGTCGGCACGCCGCGCGAGGAGGACCTGGCGCTCATCGAGACGACCGGCCGCGCACTCGAGGCCGGGATCGACGCGGCCCGGGTCGGCAACCGCCTCGGCGACATCTCCGCGGCGATCGCGGAGGTCGCCCGGGGGGCGGGCCTGCGGATCAACACGCAGTTCGGTGGCCACGGGGTCGGTCGCACGATGCACGGCGACCCGCACATCCCGAACGACGGCCGCGCCGGGCGTGGCTACAAGCTCCAGGCCGGGCTGGTCATCGCGATCGAGCCGTGGTTCCTGCACACCACCGACGAGATCTACACCGATGCGGACGGCTGGACGCTGCGCAGCGCCGACGGCTCCCGCGGCGCGCACATGGAGCACACTGTGGCGATCACCCCGGACGGTCCGCTGGTGCTGACCGCCCGGGGCGCTTCCTGAGCCTGGTCGACGGGCTCAGGCGTACCGGACCTGCAGGTCCTTGATGCCGTTGATCCAGGAGTGCCGCAGCCGCACCGGCGCCGCGAGCTTGCTGATGTCCGGCGCGTGGTCGGCCAGCGCGTCGAAGATCAGCCGGATCTCCTGGCGGGCGAGGTTGGCGCCCACGCAGTAGTGCGCCCCGTGGCCGCCGAACCCGAGCTGCGGGTTGGGGTCGCGGGTGATGTCGAAGCGGAACGGGTCCTCGAAGACGTCCTCGTCGAAGTTCGCGCTCGCGTAGAACATCGCGGCGCGCTGCCCCTTGCGGATGGTCACGCCGTCGATCTCGACGTCCTCGAGCGCGGTGCGCTGGAAGACCGTCACCGGCGTGCCCCACCGGACGACCTCGTCGATCATCGTCGCGGGCCGCTCGGCCTTCCACAGCTCCCACTGCTCGGGGTTGTCGAGGAAGGCGTCCATCCCGTGCGTGATCGCGTTGCGGGTGGTCTCGTTGCCGGCAACGGTCAGCAGGATGACGAAGTAGCCGAACTCGTCGTCGGTCAGGCCGCGCTCGCCCTTGTGGGCGTTGATCAGCTTGGTGATCAGGTCCTCGCGCGGGTTGACCTGCCGGTCCGCGGCCAGCCCCATCGCGTAGCCGAGGATCTCGGCGGCCGCCACGTCCGGGTCGCCGGCGTAGTCCGGGTCGTCGGCGGCGAGCATCTGGTTGGACCAGTCGAAGAGCTTGCGCCGGTCCTCCTGGGGCACGCCGATCAGGTCGGCGATCGCCTGCAGCGGGAGCTCGGCGGCCACCTCCTCGACGAAGTTCCCGGTGCCGCGCGCGACGGCGTCCTGGACGATCTTGGCGGCGCGCTCGCGCATCACGTCCTCGAGCTCGTTGATCGAGCGCGGGGTGAAGCCGCGGGAGATGATCTGGCGGGTCGCGGTGTGCTCCGGGGCGTCCTGGTTGAGCAGGATCACCCGCTGCATCTCGACCTGCTCGCGCGGCATCCCCTCGGAGAACCGGACGATCGCGCCGTTCTCGGCGTTCGACCAGGCCTTGCTGTTCTTGGAGATCGCCGAGACGTCGGCGTGCCGGGTCACGGCGAAGTAGCCGGTGCCGGACTCCTCCGACATCCCGTCGTAGGTGCCGGGGGCCTGCTCGATCCAGCAGATCGGCGCCTGCTGGCGCAGCAGGCGGAACTGGTCGTGCGGGAGCGCCGACTCGTTCAGGAACGGGTCGGTGAAGTCGAACCCCTCGGGGAGGACGTCGGTGGCGGTCACTGCTGGTTCCTTTCTGGGGTGCGGGTCACCGGTAGGCGACCCGGAGCTCCTTGACGCCGTTGAGCCAGCCGCTGCGCAGCCGGCTGGGCTCCCCGAGCGGCCGGATGTCGGGCGCGAGGTCGGCGATGGCGTCGAAGATCAGCCCCACCTCGAGCCGGGCGAGGTTGGCACCGATGCAGTAGTGCGCACCGTGCCCGCCGAAGGCCTGGTGCGGGTTGGGGTCGCGCAGGATGTCGAAGCGGAACGGGTCCTCGAAGACGTCCTCGTCGAAGTTGGCGCTGGCGTAGAGCAGGCCCACCCGGTCGCCCGCGGCGACGTCGACGCCGCCGACGTTCACGTCGTTGATCGCGGTGCGCTGGAAGACCGTCACGGGCGTCGCCCAGCGGATGATCTCGTCCACCGCGGTGGCCGGGCGCTGGTCGCGGTAGAGCTGCCACTGCGCGGGGTCGTGCATGAAGGCGTGCATGCCCCAGGTGATCGCGTTCCGGGTGGTCTCGTTGCCGGCCACCGCGAGCAGGATCAGGAAGAAGCCGAACTCGTCGTCGCTGAGGCCCTGGCCGTCGACGTCCGCGGTCACCAGGCGGGTGATGATGTCGTCGGCGGGGTTCTTGCGGCGCTCGTCGGCCAGCGCCATCGAGTAGGCGAGGATCTCCATGAAGGCGACCTGCTGGTCACCCTCCACCTCCGGGTCGTCGTACGCCATCATCTGGTTCGACCACTCGAAGAGCTTGCCGCGGTCCTCCTGCGGCACGCCGAGCAGGTCGGCGATCGCCTGCAGCGGCAGCTCGGCGGCGACCTGCTCGACGAAGTTGCCCTCGCCGCTGGCGAGCGCCTCCTCGACGATCGCGCGGGCCCGGACCTTCAGCCCGTCGTGCAGCGCACCGATGGCCCGCGGCGTGAACGCGCGGGAGACGATCTGGCGCAGCTTGGTGTGCTCGGGCGCGTCGTGGTTGATGAGCAGGAAGCCGGTCTGCTCGCGCTCCTCCTTGGTCATCTCCGGGGCGAACCGGATGATCACGCCGTTCTGGCGCGTGGAGAAGTTGGCGTTGTCCTTGGACACCGCGGCGACGTCGGCGTGCCGGCTGAGCGCCCAGTAGCCGGCGTGGTCCGGGAAGCCGCCGCGGGCCGAGGCGGGCTGCTCGACCCAGGACACCGGCGCGGTACGACGCAGCGCGAGCAGCTCGTCGTGCGGCATCCCCTCCCGCATCACGTCGGGGTCGGTCGGGTCGAACCCGATCGGCAGCTCAGGCGGAGCGGAGGCGGTCGTGGACACCAAGGACACCCTTCAGTTCTGGAACACGTTCTAGTGTGCTCGAGATTACATACTCTCGGTAGGTTCCGGAAGCGGTCGGCTCGGATCCGTCGCCGGATTTCGGCGCCCGCTTGTGACGAACGAGAACGTGTTCTACTTTTGCCTCATGGGTATCCCTGTCATCGTCGACGCCGTCCGCACCCCCCTCGGCAAGCGGAGGGGCCACCTCGCGGGCATCCACCCGGCCGTCCTGCTCGGGTTCGCCCAGTCGCAGGTGCTCGAGCGCGCCGGCCTCGACTCGGCGTACGTCGACCAGGCGGTCGGCGGCTGCGTCACGCAGGCCGGCGAGCAGTCCAACGACATGATCCGCCGGGCCTGGCTGCACGCCGGCCTGGCCCAGCGCACCGGCGCCACCGCCGTCGACGCGCAGTGCGGCTCCGGGCAGCAGTCGGCGCACCTCGTGCACGACATGATCGCGGCCGGCTCCATCGACGTGGGCGTGGCCTGCGGCGTCGAGTCGATGTCGCGGATCCCGCTGGGCGGCAACGTCCCGGCCGGCCTCGGCGACCCGCGGCCCGACGACTGGGACATCGACATGCCCAACCAGTTCGAGGCGGCCGACCGGATCGCGCGCAACCGCGGCCTGAGCCGGGCCGACCTGGAGGCGTTCGGCCTCGCGTCGCAGCAGAAGGCGCGCGTGGCCGTCGACGAGGGCCGGTTCAAGCGGGAGATCGCGCCGATCGAGGCCCCCGTGCTCGACGACGAGGGCAACCCCACCGGCGAGACCCGGCTCGTGGACACCGACCAGGGCCTGCGCGAGACCACCCTCGAGGGGCTGGCCGGCCTGCGCACCGTGCTCCCCGACGGCCTGCACACCGCCGGCACGTCGTCGCAGATCTCCGACGGCGCCTCCGCCGTCCTGATCATGGACTCGGACAAGGCCAAGGCCCTCGGCCTCCAGCCGCGCGCCCGGATCGTCACCCACTGCCTGGTCGGCTCCGACCCGTACTACCACCTCGACGGCCCGATCGACGCCACCCAGCGGCTGCTCGACCGCACCGGCATGGCGATCTCCGACTTCGACCTCTTCGAGGTCAACGAGGCCTTCGCCTCCGTCGTCCTCTCCTGGGCCGGCCAGCACCACGTCGACCTCGACAAGGTCAACGTCAACGGCGGCGCCATCGCGCTCGGCCACCCCGTCGGCTCCACCGGCACCCGCCTGATCACCACCGCCCTCCACGAGCTCGAGCGCCGCGACGCCTCCACCGCCCTGATCTCCATGTGTGCCGGTGGTGCCATGGCGACCGGCACGGTGCTCGAGCGGATCTGAGGCAGCCGGCCGGGGGACGATTCACCGGTCGACCGGTGAATCGTCCTCTTGACCGACGGAGTTTCGTCGGTCAAGAGGAAGGTTCCTCGGTCGAGTACGCCGAGCGAGCCCCGTTCTCCACAGGCGTCCGCGGCGGCGCTGGCGGATGCCGTCCCCGCATAGCAACCTCGACGGATGCTTGAGGAACTGGCGACAGACGACGGCGTACTGCTTCGACGCGACCTGCTTGCGGCGGGGCTCGACGACAGGTGGATCCTGCGTCAACGCCGACGAGGCGGCATCGTCCGCATCCGGCAGGGCGCGTACGCCCTCACGGAGCGCTGGACCGCGGCGTACGACGCCCGGCGCCACCTGATGCTGGTCTCGGCCGTCATGCGGCAGTACGGCGACGACGTGGCGGCGTCGCACGTGAGCGCCTGCCTGCTGGACGGCGCACCGAGCTGGGGGCTGCCCTTAGCGGACGTCCACGTCACCCACCTCGACGGCACGATCGAGAGGAACGGCGCGTCGGTGCGGCACCACCGCGGCGACTGCCGGGTCGGTGACATCGCCCGGCGAAACGGCCACTGGGTGACCGCGCCGGAGCGGACGGCCATGGACACGGCAAGCATCGTGGGCAGGGATCCCGCGGTCGCCGTGCTCGACTGGTACCTCCACCAGGGCCTGGTCACCCCGGAGGGCCTCGACCACCGGTTGCGCAGCGGGATGAAGAGCTGGCCGAACAGCCTGCACCTCTATCGAGTCATCCAGCTCGCCGACGGCCGGTCGGAGTCGGTCGGCGAGACACGGACGCGTCTGATGCTGCACGACCACGGGATCCCGGAGCCGGTCCTGCAGTACGTCGTCCGCGGCCCGGCCGGCGAGGTCGCGGGCCGGGTGGACTTCGCCTGGCCCGAGCTCGGCGTGATCCTCGAGTTCGACGGCGCGCAGAAGTACCTGGCCCTGCGCCGCCCCGGCGAGTCGGTCGAGGAGGCGGTGCTCCGGGAGAAGGCGCGCGAGGACCTGCTGCGCGAGCTGACGGGGTTCCGCGTCATCCGGATCACCTGGGCCGACCTGGAGCACCCCGAGCGGACTGTGGAGCGGATCCGCCGCGCGCTCGCCCTGGGTCGCGTCGCCTGACGTACTGGACCGACAGACCTTCCTCTTGACCGATGAAACTCTGTCGGTCAAGAGGACGATTCACCGGTCGACCGGTGAATCGTCTCCCTCAGGCGCCGTACACAGGCTCCGGCGAGGGCGCCTGAGCGAGCAGCTCGCGGAGGGCGGGACCGACCTGGTCGGCGGGCCAGCGGGAGCCGTGGTCGCGGGAGGGGCCGTGCGACCAGCCGTTCTCGACGGTGATGGTGCTGCCCTCGATCTCGATCACCCGGCCGGTGACGTCGCCGGCGTCGACGGAGGCGAGCCAGGCGACGATCGGCGAGTTGTCCTCGGGGAGCGCCATCGCGGAGGTGTCGAAGGCGCCCTCGGTCATCCGGGTGCGGGCGACGGGGGCGATCGCGTTGACGGTGACGCCGTACCGGCCCATCTCCTGCGCGGCGACGAGGGTCAGCCCGGCGATGCCGGCCTTGGCCGCGGAGTACGTCGCCTGCCCGACCGAGCCCTGGAGCCCGGCGCCGGAGGAGGTGTTGATGACCCGCGCCGCCCGGGTGCGGCCGGCCTTGGACTCCGCGCGCCAGTACGCGCCGGCGTGGCGCAGCGGCGCGAAGTGGCCCTTCAGGTGCACGCGGATGACGGCGTCCCACTCCTCCTCGGAGGTGTTGACCAGCATCCGGTCGCGCACGAAGCCGGCGTTGTTGACCAGGACGTCGAGCCCGCCGAAGGCGGACACGGCCTGCTCCACCATCGCGGCGGCCTGGGCGAAGTCGGCGACGTCGGCGGTGTTCACGACCGCCCGCCCGCCGGCCGCCTCGATCTCGGCGACCACGGACTCGGCGGGGGTCTCGCCGGTGTCCTCACCCGCGAGCGAGACGCCGTAGTCGTTGACGACCACCGCGGCGCCGTGCGCGGCGAGCTCGAGCGCGTGGGCGCGGCCGATCCCCCGGCCGGCTCCGGTCACGATCGCGACGCGTCCCTCGAGAAGCTTGCTCATCACAGTCCCTTCTGGACCAACAGGAAGGCGGGTGTCTCTCCCCCGCCGTGGCAGGCGACGGTCGCGCCCGAGACGTACGACGCCAGGTCGCTCGCCAGGAACGCCACGACGTTCCCGACCTCCTCCGGCCGCGCCATCCGGCGCAGCGGGATGGTCTGCTCGATCCGGGCCACCGAGGCGTCGTCGCCGTAGTGGTCGTCGGTCTGCTCGGTGCGGCACAGCCCGACGTCGACGGCGTTCACGCGCACCCGCGGGGCCCACTCCATCGCCAGCGACGTCGTGAGCGAGTCCAGGCCGGCCTTCGCCGCGCCGTACGCCGCGATGGTGGGCGCCGGGCGGTTGGCCGAGACCGAGGAGATGTTGACGATCGCGCCGCCGGTCTCCTGCCGCTGCATCACCGCGTTCGCGGCCTGCGCGCAGACCAGCGGGGCCAGCAGGTTGAGGCCGACGATCTTCTCGTGGAAGCGCGGGGACGCCGTCGCGGCGTCGGTCGCGGGCGCTCCCCCGGCGTTGTTGACCAGGATGTCGAGCCGGTCCAGCGAGCCGATGAGCTCCTGGACGGCGTCGGCGTCGCGCACGTCGCAGACGCGGTGCGTGGTCCCGGGCACCGGCTCGACCGCCGAGCGGGAGCAGGTCACGACGGTGGCGCCGGCGGCGAGCAGGGCCTGGGTGATCCCGAGGCCGATGCCCCGGGTGCCCCCGGTCACGAGAGCGGTGCGACCGGTCAGGTCCAGGGCGAGCGGCATGCGGCGAACCCTACCAAGCAAGTGTTAGGTTGGCACACATGGCGATCACTTCGGAGCTGCGCGACGACGGCATCCGCGTCGTCACCATGGCCCACCCACCGGTCAACGCACTGACCGTCCAGGGCTGGTACGACGTGGCGGCGGCGCTCGACGAGGCCGGCCGCGACATGGACACCCACGTGGTGGTGCTGCGTGCCGAGGGACGCGGCTTCAACGCGGGCGTGGACATCAAGGAGATGCAGCACACCAGCGGCTTCGACGCGCTCATCGGCGCCAACAAGGGCTGCTTCGCGGCCTTCAAGGCCGTCTACGAGTGCCCGGTGCCGGTCGTGGCGGCGGTCAACGGGTTCTGCCTCGGCGGCGGGGTCGGGCTGGTCGGCAACGCCGACTGCGTGATCGCCAGCGACGACGCCTACTTCGGCGTCCCCGAGGTCAACCAGGGCGCCCTGGGCGCGGCGACCCACATGGCCCGGCTGGTCCCCCAGCACCTGATGCGCACCCTCTACTTCACGGCCCGCACCATCAAGGCCAGCGAGCTGGTGCAGCACGGCAGTGTCCTCGAGGTCGTGCCGCGCGCCGAGCTCGACGACGCGGCCCTCAAGGTCGCCGGCGAGATCGCCGCCAAGGACACCCGGGTGATCCGCGCCGCCAAGGAGGCGCTCAACGGGATCGACCCGATCGACGTCAACAAGAGCTACCGCTTCGAGCAGGGGTTCACCTTCGAGCTGAACCTCGCCGGCGTCAGCGACGAGCTGCGTGATGACTTCGCAGGAACGGAGAAGAGCAAGCGATGAGAGGCCCGCGCGACAAGCGCATGAGCATCGAGCAGGTCGTCGACCAGCTCGAGGACGGCATGACCATCGGCATCGGCGGCTGGGGCCCGCGGCGCAAGCCGATGGCGCTGGTCCGCGCGATCCTGCGCAGCGACCTGCGCGACCTGACGATCGTGAGCTGGGGCGGCGCCGACGTCGGCCTGCTCGTCCGCGCCGGCAAGGTGCGCAAGCTCGTCTACGCCTTCGTCTCCCTCGACTCCGTGCCGCTGGAGCCGAACTTCCAGCGCGCCCGCCAGCAGGGCACCATCCCCGAGGTCGTCGAGCTCGACGAGGGGATGTTCCAGACCGGGCTGCGCGCCGCGGCCCAGCGGCTGCCGTTCCTGCCGATGCGGGCCGGGCTCGGCTCCGACGTGCTGGTGAACAACCCGTGGATCAAGACCGTCACCAGCCCGTACGACGAGGGCCACGGCCACGAGGAGCTGGTCGCGGTCCCCGCGCTGCGCCTCGACGTCGCGCTGGTCCACCTCAACCGCGCCGACCAGCACGGCAACGCGACGTACCTCGGCCCGGACCCGTACTTCGACGACCTCTTCGCGATGGCCGCCGACCGCACGTTCCTCTCCGTCGAGCAGGTCGTCGACACCGCCGGCCTGACCGTGGACACCCCGGTGCAGCGGCTGCTGCTGAGCCGGATGCTGGTCGACGGCGTCGTGGAGACCCCGAACGGCGCGCACTTCACCACCTGCACGCCCGACTACGAGCGCGACGAGCGCTTCCAGAGGACGTACGCCGCCGCGGCGTCCGGCACCGACGAGGAGTGGGCCGCCTTCGAGCAGCGCTTCCTCTCCGGCGACGAGGCCGCCTACCAGGCGGCCGTGCGCGAGCTCCAGGAGGAGAAGGGATGACCGCCCCCGAGACGACCAGCACCCGAGCCGACATCTGCGCGGCGGCCATCGCCGACGCGTTCCGCGACGACGGCGAGATCTTCGCCAGCCCGATGGGCCTGCTGCCGATGCTCGGCGTCCGGCTGGCCAAGCTCACCAGCAACCCCGACCTGGTCATCTCCGACGGCGAGTCGCTGTTCCTCGCCGGGGTGCCGCCGCTGTTCGCGAAGGCCGACGTGGTCGAGGGCTGGATCCCGTTCCCGAAGGTCTTCGACGTGGTCGCCCACGGCAAGCGCCACGTGATGATGGGCGCCACCCAGGTCGACCGCGACGGCAACCAGAACATCTCGGCCATCGGCGACTTCGACCGCCCCAAGCGCCAGCTGCTCGGCTCCCGCGGCGCGCCGGGCAACACCGTCAACAACCGGACGTCGTACTGGGTGCCCAAGCACTCCACCCGCGTCTTCGTCGAGCACGTCGACATCGTCTCCGGCGTCGGCCCGCGCCGCGCCCGCGAGGCCGGCCCCGCGGCCGCGCGGTTCAACGACATCCACCGGATCGTCACCAACCTCGCCGTGCTCGACGTCGGCGGCCCCGACGACACGGTGCGGCTGCTCAGCGTGCACCCGGGCGTCACCGTCGACGAGGTCCGCGAGGCGACCGGGTTCGCGCTCGACGTGCCGGCCGACGTGCCGACCACGCGCGAGCCCACGACCGAGGAGCAGGTGTTGATCCGGGAGGTGCTGGACCCCAAGGGCCTGCGCTTCAAGGAGGTCCCCCAGGCGACCGCCCAGGAGAAGACGTCGTGATCGAGCAGCTGCTCCGCACCCCCCTCACCGAGCTCGTCGGTGTCCGCCACCCGGTCGTGCAGACCGGGATGGGCTGGGTCGCCGGCCCGCGCCTGGTGAGCGGTACGGCGAACGCCGGCGGCCTCGGCATCCTGGCCAGCGCCACGATGACCATCGAGGAGCTCGAGAAGGCGATCGTCGAGGTCAAGGGCCGCACCGACCAGCCGTTCGGGGTCAACCTGCGCGCCGACGCCGGCGACGCCAAGGCCCGCTGCGCCCTGCTGATCGAGCACGGCGTCAAGGTCGCGTCCTTCGCCCTGGCCCCGAAGCCGGAGCTGATCGCCACGCTGAAGGAGCACGACATCGTCGTGATCCCGAGCGTGGGACTGCCCAAGCACGCCAAGAAGGTCGCCTCCTGGGGCGCCGACGCGGTGATGATCCAGGGCGGCGAGGGCGGCGGCCACACCGGCTCCACGCCGACGACGCTGCTGCTCCCCTCGGTGCTCGACGCGGTCGACATCCCGGTGATCGCCGCGGGCGGGTTCTTCGACGGCCGCGGCCTCGCCGCCGCCCTGTCGTACGGCGCGGCCGGCATCGGCATGGGCACCCGCTTCCTGCTTACCCGCGACTCCGCGGTGCCCGACGCGGTCAAGGAGCTCTACCTCTCCTACGGCCTCGACGGCACCGTGGTCACCGCGAAGGTCGACGGCATGCCGCACCGGATGCTGCGCACCCGGCTGGTGCAGGAGCTCGAGGAGACCAGCGCGGTCAAGCGGCTCGGCCCGACGGTCCGCCGCACGCTGGAGTTCAAGCGCTCGAGCGGGATGTCCTGGGTCGACCTCGCCAAGGACGGCCGGGAGATGAAGAAGAGCCAGGGCCGCTCGCTGGGCCAGATGGCGCTCGCCGCCAACACCCCGACGATGCTGAAGTCCGGGCTCGTCGACGGCGACACCGACGCCGGCGTGCTCGCGTCCGGCCAGGTCGTGGGCGTGCTCGACGACCTGCCCAGCTGCGAGGAGCTGATCGACCGGGTGGTCACCCGGGCGGCCGAGGAGCTGCGGCGCGGGGCGTCGTACCTCAGCTGACCGGTCCCTGGAAGACCAGCACCCGGCCCAGCACCCGGTAGCCCAGCAGCTCGTTGACCGCGATCATCGGGCCGTTGGACTCGGAGTTCCAGGTGTCGATCGTCGCGACCTGCGGCTGGGTCTCGGCGAGCCAGCGCAGCATCTCGAGCTTGAGCAGCAGGCCGAGGCGGTGGCCGCGGTGCGCGGCGACCACCGAGGTGTCGTGCTGCTCGGCCAGGGTCGGCCGCTCCCCGTCGACCGTGACGACCGTCTGGCCGGCCAGCTCCCCCGACGCTCGGTGCCGGGCGACGACCCGGTGGAGGCGGTGCCCGCGCTGCAGCTGCGCCTCCTCGTAGGCGCGGACCCGCTCCGGCGGGAAGACCTCGTCCTCGAGGTCGAGGTCGTCGGTGGGCGCGTCGTTGATGGCGGCGGTCATCACCGCGAGCGCGGGCAGCTCCTCGTCGCTGCTGCGGCCGGGCATCCGGACCAGCTCGTACGCCGTCGCGTGCGGCAGCGCCCCGGCGTACGCCGTGTCGAGGGCGTCCCGGTCGAGCTCGGCGAGGTGCTGGCGCCGGTTCACGTCGACCGCCCGCTGCGCGAGCCCGTGCCGGGCGGCGAAGGCGACCGCGGCCGCGGACTCCCAGCCGTCGGTGCCGAGCGACGTGCGCCCCTCCGCGCGGGCGCGCTCGCGGAGGCCGGCGAGCACCGCGCTGCCGAGACCGCGCCGCCGGAGGTCGGGGTGCACGCGCACGTCGGTCCAGGCCAGGTGCCGGTTGTCGTACTCGCTGGTGCCGTACGACGCCACCGCGACCGGCCGTCCCGCGACCCGGCCGACGTACCCGACCGACGGCTCGCCGTCCCACCCGTGCCGCAGCTGCCCGACCGCCTGGTGCTCGGTGAGCGGGTGCTGCCACGGCGAGTCCACGAGGCGGACGGCGCGGTGCACCTCGACGTACTCGCGGACCGCGCCGGCGTCGTCGGGAGCGACCACGTCCAGCCGCAGGTCGGTGACGGTCTCCATCGGTCGAGCATGCGCCGGGCACCCCCGGGCCGCACCTGCTTTTCGGGCCGTAGGCTCGGGGCATGACCCAGCAGCCGGCACCCCGACGGGCTCGCCACCTGATGGACCCGGACAACCCCAGGCCCGCGCAGCGTCCCGGCGGGATGGGCATCGAGGGCGTGCAGAAGTGGGTGCTCTCGGCGTTGGCGGCGACCACGATCCTGCACCTCTCGGTCGGCCTCGTGGTCTCCGCGGTCTTCGTCGACGAGTCGCAGGACGCCGCGCGGATCGGGCTGAACCTGATCGCGTCGGCGTTCGGGGTGATCGCGTTCGCGGTCGCCCTGGCGATCCACAAGAAGTCGATCCTCTCCCCGTGGCTGCTCCTCGGCCTGGTGCCGGGCGCGATCGGCCTCTGGATCTGCTACGGCTGAGGCTGCGGCCGCGGGGCGAGCCCGCGCCGGAGCGCGTCGAGCAGCTCCTCGTCCATCCGCCTGACCACGGCCGCGTCGCGGGCGATCCCCGACCCGTGCACGGTCCCGGGGAACGAGTGCAGCTCCACCGACACCCCCGCCGCGAGCAGCCGCATCGCGTAGGTCAGCCCCTCGTCGCGCAGCGGGTCCAGCTCGCAGGTCACGACGTACGCCGGGGGCAGGTCGCCGAGGTCGTCGGCGCGGGCCGGCGCGGCGTACCGGTCCGCCTCCTGGCCCGCCAGGTAGTGCTGCCAGGACAGCTCGGCCTGGCCGCGCGTCCACATCGGGGTGCTGGTGAACGTCCGCATCGACGGGGTGTCGAGGCGGTCGTCGAGCTCGGGGATGCCGAGCGCCTGGAAGCAGAGCGCCGGGCCGCGGCGGTCCCGGGCGAGCAGCGCGACGGCGGCGGCGAGGCCACCGCCCGCGCTCTGCCCGTGGACGGCGACCCGGTCCGGGTCGACGTCGTCGCGCGCGGCGAGCGCCTGCAGGGCGGCGTAGCAGTCCTCGAGCCCGGCGGGGTACGGGTGCTCCGGCGCCAGCCGGTAGTCGACGTGCGCGACGACCGCGCCCAGCGAGTGGCACAGCTCCACGACCAGGGGGTGCTCGAGCGCGAGGCCGCCGAGGCAGAAGCCGCCGCCGTGCAGGTAGAGCAGCGCGGGCAGCCGGCCGCTCGCCCCGCGCGGACGGTAGAAGCGCACCGTCCCGCCGCCCACCTGCTCCTCGTGGGTCTCGACCAGCTCCTCCCCGGGCACCGGCCCGTCGACCGCGAACCCGTCGAGCATCGCCCGGGCGGCCGGGACGTCGCTCAGGGACTCGCTCATGTCGGGGAGCAGCGCCACGATCGGCGCGAGCTCCGGGTCGAGCGTCGGGAAGGCGGCGGGGTCCATGGGGTCTCCTCGGGATGGGGTGATCGTGTGTCAGGTCAGCGCGGGGACCAGGTAGGTCTGCAGGTACGCCCGCACCGAGTCGGGGTCGTCGGGGTCGACGGCCGCGCCGGGGAGCGTCACCAGAGAGATGATCACGCGCAGCACCCACTCCGAGGCGCCCGCCACGTCGAGGTCCGCGCGGACCTCGCCGCGCTCGCGGGCCTCGACCAGGTGCCGCTCCCAGAAACGGGCCATCCCCGGCGCCACGTCGCGCACGTAGTCGCCCAGGACCGCCGCCAGCGCCTCGGGCTCGCGCTCCTTGAGCTCCAGCGCCAACGGGCCCAGGTGCGAGGAGCGCGCGATCGCGACGGCCTCGGCGACCTTGGCCGCGAGGCCCTCGGCGGCCCGGACCCGCTCGTCGGAGTGCGCCCAGAACTGCACGTCGAGGCGGATCAGCGCCGCGCCCAGCAGGGCGGCCTTGTTCGGGAAGTGTCGGTACAGCCAGGCCCGCGAGACCCCGGCCTCCTCGGCGACGCCGGCGACCGTCGTACGCCGGATGCCGTCGCGGCGCAGGCACGCCTCGGCGGCGTCCAGGAGGCGGTCCCGGACGCCGGTCACGACAGCTCGTAGTCGTCGAGGTCGGGGGCGCGGGTCCAGGTCCAGAAGTCCACGAGCCGCCACGGGCTGAGGACGTGCACGTCGCCCTCGGCGTTCTTGTAGAAGTTGTGCTCGATGTGCGGGGAGGACCAGACGTAGGTCTTGAGCTCGGCCTGGGTGCGCTCGTAGTAGTCGTCGTAGACCTCCTGGCGCGGCTCGATCGCCCGGTGACCGCCGTCGGCCAGCGCCTGGAGGCACTGCACGACGTACCGCACCTCGCACTCGGAGTGGAAGATCAGGCTGCCGCCGCTGGCCAGGTTGGTGCCCGGCCCGTAGAGGCAGAAGAAGTTCGGGAACCCGGGCACCGTCATGCCGAGGTAGGCGCGCGGGCGCAGCCCCCAGTGCTCGCGGAGGTCGACCCCGTCGCGGCCGGTGATCCGCAGCGGCAGGAGCAGGTCGTTGACCCGGAAGCCGGTCGCCCAGACGACCACGTCGGCGGGGTGGAAGGTGCCGTCGGAGTCGACCACGCCGTCGCCCGCGAGGCGGTCCACGCCCGCGCGGACCAGATCGACGTCGTCGCGCTGGAGGGTGCGCAGCCAGCTGCCGTTGTCCTGCAGGGTGCGCTTGCCGGTGGGCGGGTAGTCGGGCACCACCTTGGCCAGCAGCTCCGGGTCGTCCTCGACCTGGCTGGCGATCCAGTCGGTGAACATCACCCGGGTGAGGTCGTTGATCTCGCTGACCGAGCGCTCCTGGGGCTCCCAGTCGGGGTCGACCTTGGCCGCCGGCAGCCCGCTGTCGCAGCCGGGCCAGAACAGCAGGAAGCGATACCAGCGCCCGTAGAACGGCAGGTGCCGCAGCGCCCAGCGCACCCCCGGCCCGACCGGCTCGTGGTAGTTCGGGTTCGGGAACATCCACTGCGCCGTGCGCTGCAGGATGGTGAGGTGCCCCACCCGGTCGGCGATCGCCGGGGCGAGCTGGAACCCGGTCGCGCCGGCGCCGATCATCACCACGCGCTTGCCGGTCAGGTCGACGTCGTCGTCCCAGCGGGCGGTGTGGAACGAGGGCACCGTGAGCTCACCGGGCACGTCGGGCACGTGCGGGCGGTTGAGCTGCCCGACGGCCGAGATCACGGCCCGCGCCGTGAGCACCTCGCCCGTGTCCAGCCGGACGGCCCAGGTGCCGCTGGCCTCGTCCCAGGTCGCGTCGGTGACCTCGGTGCCCCACCGGACGTGGCGACCGACGTCGTGCCGCTCCAGCACGCCCTGGAAGTAGGCCTGGAGCTCGGGCTGCTGGGCGAAGAACTCGGTCCACGCGTCGCTGGGCTCGAAGCTGTAGCAGTAGAAGTGGTTGCCGACGTCGACCCGGGCGCCGGGGTAGCGGTTCTCCCACCAGGTGCCGCCGACCCCGTCGTTCTTCTCGATGACGGTGTAGGGGAACCCCGCCTCCTGGAGCCGGATCGCGGCGAGCAGCCCGGACATGCCGCAGCCGATGACCACCACCGGCAGGTCGGCGGCCGCGCCGGGGTCGACGGGCCGGCCGGTGGCGCGTGCGTCGGCGCCGTCGAGCTCCATCTCCTCCAGCATCATCGGGACGTACTCCGGGGGCACGTCGGCGCAGACCAGCCAGTCCATCATCCGCTTGAGCAGGTCCGGGCCGACCGGCTCGGGCTCGGGGCAGCCGCGGTCCCGCCAGTCGCGGATCACGTCCAGCGCGAACGCGCGGGCGGCGGCCTGGTCCTCCGGGGACATGTAGCCCTGCACCTCGTTGAGGAACAGCCCCTGCGGACGCAGCGGTCCCTCGAGGATCGCCTCGCGGGCGGCCTCCCCCTCGGTCATGTGCAGGCAGGAGAGCAGCAGGGTGGGCACCGAGACGTCCTCGAGGGCGGCGGCGACCGCCTCGTCGCTCATCTGGTCCGCGGTGAACGGCTCTCCGGCGTGCGGGTTGCGCATGGACGCAAGGTACACACTTGTGGAGATGTGTCTACTCCCCTAGGTTCGGCGCGTGCGTACCGTCGTGATCGAGTCCCCGGGCACCGTCCGCGTCGAGGAGCGGCCCGATCCCGGGCTCCCCGGCCCGGACGGAGCCGTCATCGCCGTCGAGGCCACCGCGATCTGCGGCTCCGACCTGCACTTCTACGACGGGGACCTGCCGCTCTTCCCGGTCGCGGTCGGGCACGAGGCCGTCGGCCGGATCGTCGAGGTCGGGCCCGACGTACGCCGGTTCGCCGTCGGCGACCGGGTCCTGGTCTCCTCGGTCGCGGGCTGCGGGGCGTGCGCGGGGTGCGCCACCGGCGACCCCGTGACCTGCGTCCAGGGCGGCGGCAAGGTGTTCGGCGCCGGCGAGCTCGGAGGCGCCCAGAGCGACCTGCTCGCCGTACCGGTCGCGGACTTCCAGCTGCTCGGCGTGCCCGACGACCTCGACGACGAGGCCGCCCTGCTCCTGACCGACAACCTCGCAACCGGCTGGACCGCGGCGCAGCGGGCCGACGTCCGGCCCGGCGCCACGGTCGTGGTGCTGGGGCTCGGCGCGGTCGGGCTCTGCTCCGTGCGGGCGGCGTACGCCGCGGGCGCCGCGCGGGTGCTGGTCGCCGACCCGGTGGCCGGGCGCCGCGACCGCGCGGTCGCCTCCGGCGCCGTCGCGCTGGAGGGACCGACCGTCGAGGCGGTGCTGGCCGCCACCGACGGCCGCGGCGCCGACGCGGTGATCGACGCGGTCGCGCTGGACGCCACCCTCGACGACGCGTTCGGGGCGGTGCGCGCCGGCGGGACCGTCTCGGTGGTCGGCGTGCACGGGCTCGCGCCGTACCCGCTCCCGATCCTGGGCGCGCTATTCCGCAACGTGACCCTGCGAATGACCACCGCGCCGATCCAGTCGACGTGGTCCACCCTGCTCCCGCTGGTCCAGCACGGCCGGATCGACACCACCGGGATCTTCACCCACGAGTTCGCGCTGGCCGACGCCGCGGACGCCTACGCCGCCGTTGCCGCGCGCACGGCCGACTGCCTGAAGGTGCTGATGAAGCCATGAGCGGAGTGATCGTCACGGGTGCCGCGTCCGGAATCGGACGGGCGTGCGCCGAGGAGCTGGTGGCCGCGGGCCGCAAGGTCGCCCTGTGGGACCTCGCCGAGGGCGTGCTGGAGGTCGCCGCGGGGCTCGGGATGCCGGGCACCGTCGTCGACGTCAGCGGCGACCTGGCCGGCCCGGTGGCCGACGCCGCCGCGGCCCTGGACGGCCTCGACGGCCTGGTGCACGCCGCGGGCCGCGTGGCGGTCGAGCCGGTGGGCTCCTTCACCGCCGACTCCTGGGACGCCGTCGTCGACGTCAACCTGCGCGCCCACGCGCTGCTGGTGCAGGAGATGCTGCCGTACCTGCGGGAGGCCGCGAACGCGTCCGTGGTCGGCATCGCCTCCATCGAGGGCATCGCCGCCAACCCCTGGATCCCGGCGTACTGCGCCTCCAAGGCCGGCATGCTCGGCCTGACCCGGTCGATGGCCGCCCAGCTCGGCCCGGAGGGGATCCGCGTGAACGCGGTCTGCCCCGGCTTCATCGTCACGCCGATGATCGCGCCGGCGCTGGAGGTCGACGAGATCCGCACCGGCTACGAGCAGGCCGCTCCCCTGGGCCGGATGGGCCAGCCCGCCGAGGTCGCGACCGTCGTCGCCTTCCTGCTCTCCGACAAGGCCTCGTTCGTCACCGGCACCGAGATCATCGTCGACGGCGGCCTGATCTGCCAGCACTGACCCACACATCCGCCGAGTCGGCGCTTGTGTCCGGGTTCTCCACAGTCAACCTGTGCAGAAAGCGGACACAAGCGCCGACTCGGCGTTGGTGGGGTGCGAGCTAGAGGCGCTCGATGATGGTGACGTTGGCCTGGCCGCCGCCCTCGCACATCGTCTGCAGGGCGTAGCGGCCGCCGGTGCGCTCGAGCTCGTTGAGCAGGGTGGTCATGATCCGGGTGCCGGTGGCGCCGATGGGGTGGCCCAGCGCGATGCCGCCGCCGTTGACGTTGACCTTCTCGTGCGGGACGTCGAGCTCGGCCATCCAGGCCAGGACGACCGAGGCGAACGCCTCGTTGCACTCGAAGAGGTCGATGTCGTCGACGGTGAGACCGGTGCGCTCCAGGGCGTGCCGGGTGGCGCGGATCGGGCCGGTCAGCATCCACACCGGGTCGTCGCCGCGCACCGAGAGGTGGTGCACGCGCGCCCGGGGGGTGAGCCCGTGCTCGGCGACCGCGGCCTCGGAGGCGATCAGCATCGCGCTGGAGGCGTCGCAGATCTGCGAGGCGACGGCGGCCGTGATCCGGCCGCCCGGGGCGAGCGGCTGCAGGCCGGCCATCTTCTCCAGCGAGGTCTCGCGGGGGCACTGGTCGGTATCCAGGACGGTGCCGTCGGGCAGGGTCACCGGCTCGATCTCCGCGGCGAACCGGCCCTCCGCGATCGCGGTCCGGGCCCGCTCGTGCGAGGCGAGGGCGAAGGCCTCCATGTCCTCGCGGGAGATGTCCCACTTCTCGGCGATCATCTCCGCGGAGCGGAACTGGCTGACCTCCTGGTCGCCGTACCGCTCCTGCCAGCCGGGCGACTCCGCGAACGGCGTCGAGAACCCGTACTGCTGTCCTGCCAGCATCGCCGCCGAGATCGGGATGGCGCTCATGTTCTGCACGCCGCCGGCGACCACGAGGTCCTGGGTCCCCGACATCACGCCCTGCGCCGCGAAGTGCACCGCCTGCTGCGAGGACCCGCACTGGCGGTCGATGGTCACGCCCGGCACGTGGTCGGGCAGCCCGGCCACCAGCCATGCGGTGCGCGCAACGTCGCCGGCCTGCGAGCCGAGCGTGTCGCAGCAGCCGAGGATCACGTCGTCCACGGCCCCCGGGTCGATGCCGGTACGGCGGACCAGGGCGCCCAGCGTGTGCGCGGCGAGGTCGGCGGAGTGCACGCCTGCCAGCGCGCCCCCGCGCTTGCCGACCGGGGTGCGGACGGCGTCGACGATGTAGGCCTCGGGCATCAGATTTTCCTTTCGGCGGCGGGTCACGACGTCGACGACGTCGCGATCCCGTCCAGGAGGATGGTCAGGTACTGGTCGGCGATGGCCTCGTGGCTGTGGCCGGCGCCCGGGCGGTACCACCGCACGGCCACCCAGACGGTGTCGCGGATGAACCGGTAGGTCAGGGTCACGTCGAGGTCGTCGCGCAGCACGCCGGTCTCGATGCCCTCGGTGAGCAGGGTCATCCACAGCGCGCGCGACTGGGCGTTGCGCTCGGCGAGGTAGCCGAACCGCTCGAACGAGAGCAGGTACGCCGCCTCGTTCTGGAAGATCGCGACCTCGTGCGGGTGCTCGTCGATCGCGGCGAACGAGAGCCGCACGCAGCGCTCGATCTTGGTCCGCGCGTCCTCGTCGCCGGCGAGCACCTCGTCGTACGCCGCGAACAGCGACTCCTGGAAGGTCGAGAGGATCTCGTCGACCATCGACTCCTTGGAGTCGAAGTGGTGGTAGAGGCTGCCAGACAGGATCCCGGCCGCCTCGGCGATGTCGCGCACCGTGGTGTTCTTGAAGCCCTTGTCGGCGAAGAGCCGCGCGGCGATCGCGAGCAGCTCGGAGCGGCGGTTCGGGGCGGCGTCGGTCATGGGATCAGTCTTCAGGCCTGCTGGGAGCTGACGGAGACGACCTCGCCGGTCATGTACGACGCGTAGTCGCTGGCGAGCATCACCATCACGTTGGCGACCTCCCACGGCTCGGCCGCGCGACCGAACGCCTCGCGCTGCTTGAGCTCGGCGAGCAGCTCGTCGGAGGTGACCTTGGCCAGGAACGGGTGCATCGCCAGGCTCGGCGAGACCGCGTTGACCCGGATGCCGTGCGGGGCGAGGTCGATGGCCGAGCAGCGGGTCAGCGCCATCACGCCGGCCTTGGCCGCCGCGTAGTGCGCCTGCCCCTCCTGCGCGCGCCAGCCGATCACCGAGGCGTTGTTGACGATCACGCCGCGCGTGCCGGCGGCGGTCATCCGCTGCCCCGCGGCCCGGACGCAGCGGAAGGTGCCGGTCAGCGTGATGTCGAGGACGCGCGACCACTGCTCGTCGGTCATCTCCAGCACGCTCGCGGTGCCGCCGAGCCCGGCGTTGTTCACCATCACGTCGACCCCGCCGAGCTCGTCGGCGGTGTCGAGCAGCGCCTGGACCTGCGCCTCGTCGGTGACGTCGCAGACCTGCTGGCGCACCCGGTCGGCGCCGAACTCGGCCGCCAGCGCCTCCTCGGCCTCGGCGAGCCGGCGGGCGTGGGTGTCGCTGAAGACGACCGCCTTCGCGCCCTCCTCCAGCGCCCGCCGTACGACGGCGGCGCCGATGCCGGCGCCGGCGGCCGCGGTCACGACCACCACCTTGCCGGCCAGCAGGTCGTGCCCGGGGACGTACGCCGGGGCGGGCTGCTCAGGTCTCGTGCTCGTCATCCGCGTGCCTCTCTGGGGAGGCCGAGCACCCGCTCGGCCAGGATGTTGCGCTGGATCTCGTCGCTGCCGCCGTAGATGGTGTCGGCACGCGAGAAGAGGAAGAGCCGCTGCCACTCGTCGAGGTCGTACGGCGCGCCGCGGGCCGTGAGCCCCTCGGCGCCCAGGACGTCCATCGCCACCTCGCCGAGCCGCTTGTGCCAGCCGGCCCAGACGAGCTTGAACACCGAGGCCGCGCCCGCGTCGTCGCTCGAGAGCCCGCGGAGGGCCTGGAGCCGCATCACCTCGAGCTCGACCTTGAGCGAGGCGAGCCGGTCGCGGAGCACCGGGTCGTCGATCGCGCCGTTGCCGCGCGCGACCTCGACGACCCCGGCGAGCTCCCGGGCGAAGCCGACGACCTGGCCGACCACGGACACGCCGCGCTCGAAGCCGAGCAGCGCCATCGCGACCTTCCAGCCCTGGCCTGGGTCGCCGACGACGAGGTCGGCGTCGGTGCGGGCGCCGGAGAGGAAGACCTCGTTGAACTCCGACCCGCCGGTGAGCTGCTCGATCGGCCGGACCTCGATGCCCTCCTGGTCCAGCGGCATCAGCAGGAAGCTCAGCCCGTGGTGGCGCTGCGAGCCGGGCTCGGTGCGGGCGATGACGAAGATCCACTGCGAGAAGTGCGCGTTGGACGTCCACACCTTCTGGCCGTCGACGACCCACTGGTCGCCGTCGAGACGGGCCTTGGTCTGCACGTTCGCGAGGTCGGAGCCGGCGCCGGGCTCGGAGTACCCCTGCGCCCACAGCTCCTCGACCGCCACGATCTTGGGCAGGAAGCGCTGCTGCTGCTCGGGGGTGCCGAACGCGATCAGGGTCGGGCCGAGCAGCTCCTCGCCGAGGTGGTTGACCCGCGCGGGGGCGTTCGACCGGGCGTACTCCTCGTGGAAGATCACCTGCTGCCACAGGGTCAGCCCGCGGCCGCCGTGCTCGGTCGGCCAGCCGACGCAGGTCCAGCCGTGGGCGGCGAGGTGCCGGTTCCAGGCCAGCCGCTCCTCGACCGCCTCGTGGTCCTTGCCGGGGCCGCCGAGGCCGCGCAGCTCGCCCCACTCGCCGCTCAGGGAGTCCTCGAGGAACGCCCGCACCTCGGCACGGAAGGCCTCGTCGTCGGTCGAGTAGGTCAGGTCCACGGGTGCTACAGTACCAAGCAATTGCTTGGTTGGCTCAGGAGGTCCGGTGGCAGGCACCATCCCCGCGGCACTGCGGGAGGCCGCGGAGCGCTACGGCGACAACGCGGCGTACGTCGAGCACGGCATGTCCGTCTCGTTCGCGGCCCTGCTCGAGCGGGTACGACGGACCGCCGCGGGCTACCGCGCCCGCGGCCTGGAGCCCGGTGGCCGGGTCGTGGTGTGGGCGCCGAACAGCGTCGACTGGGTGGTCGCCGCGCTCGCCACGTCGTACGCCGGGGGCACGCTGGTGCCGGCCAACTCGCGCTACACCGCCCACGAGGTCGCCGAGATCGTGGACCGCACGCAGGCGGTGCTCGTGGTCGTGGCCGACGGGTTCCTCGGCCGCACCCAGGTCGCCGACCTGCGCGCCGCCAGCGACCTGGTGAGCGTGCGCGAGATCGTCGACCTGGTCCGGCTGCGCGACGTCGAGGCGCGGGACGCCGGGGACATCGACGTGGTCGCCGCCGGGGTCTCCCCCGACGACGTCGCCGACATCCTGTTCACCTCCGGCACCACCGGCCGGCCGAAGGGCGCGATGTCCGCGCACCGCCAGACCGTCGGCGTCGCCGAGGTGTGGGGCGCGCTGGGCGGGGTGTCCGCGGCGGACCGCTACCTGGTGGTCAACCCCTTCTTCCACTCCTTCGGCTACAAGGTCGGCATCATCACCGGGCTGCTCACCGGCGCCACGCTGTACCCGGTGGCGACCTTCGACCCCGAGGAGACGATGCGGCTCATCGAGGCCGAGCGGATCACCGTCCTCCCGGGCGCGCCGACGATCTACACCTCGCTGCTCGGCGCCCCCGGGCGCGCGGACCGCGACCTCTCCTCGCTGCGGCTGGCCGTGACCGGCGCCGCCGTCGTGCCGGTCGTGCTGATCGAGCGGATGCGCGAGGAGCTCGGCGTCGACCAGGTCGTCACCGCGTTCGGCATGACCGAGGCCGTCGTCGTGACGATGTGCCGCGCGGGCGACCCGGCCGCGCTGGTCGCCACCACCTGCGGGCGCGCGATCCCCGGCATGGAGGTCCGGATCGCCGAGGAGACCGGCGAGCTGCTGGTCCGCGGCGACCACGTGATGCTCGGCTACCTCGACGACCCCGTGGCCACCGCGGAGGCGATCGACGCCGACGGGTGGCTGCACACCGGCGACATCGGCACGCTCGACGAGGCCGGCAACCTGACGATCACCGACCGCCTCAAGGACATGTACATCTCCGGGGGCTTCAACGTCTATCCCGCTGAGGTCGAGCAGGCGCTCGCCCGCCTCGACGGCGTCGCCGACGTCGCCGTGGTCGGCGTCCCCGACGAGCGGCTCGGCGAGGTCGGCCGGGCGTACGTCGTCCCGGCCGCCGGCGCGGAGCTGACCGAGGCCGCCGTCGTCGCGTTCGCGCGCGAGCGGCTCGCCAACTTCAAGGCGCCGCGCCAGGTGGCCTTCGTCGACGCGCTGCCGCGCAACCTGTCCGGCAAGGTGCTGAAGAACGAGCTGAGGGGTCTCGACACCCCGCCTCGTTCCTCGGCTACTCGACCACCGACAACGAAGAAAGAAGCCTGAGCCGTGGAGCTGACCCTGTCCGAGTCCGAGCGCGCCTTCCAGGCGGAGGCGCGGGAGTGGCTGGCGGCGAACGTGCCGGCCGAGCCGCTGCCGTCGATGGACACCGCCGAGGGCTTCGCCGCCCACCAGGAGTGGGAGCGACGGCTCGCAGAGGCCCGCTGGTCGGTCGTCTCCTGGCCGGAGGCCTACCACGGGCGCGAGGCGTCGCTGGTGGAGTGGGTGGTCTTCGAGGAGGAGTACTACCGGGCCGGCGCGCCCGGCCGGGTCTCCCAGAACGGCATCTTCCTGCTCGCGCCGATCATCTTCGACCACGGCACCCCCGAGCAGCAGGACCGGTTCCTGCCGACGATGGCGACCGGTGAGCGGATCTGGGCGCAGTGCTGGTCCGAGCCGGAGGCCGGCTCCGACCTCGCCTCGCTGCGGTCCACCGCCCGGCGTGACGAGGAGCGCGGCGGCTGGGTGCTGAACGGCCAGAAGACGTGGTCCTCGCGGGCGTCGTACGCCCACTGGGGCTTCGGCCTGTTCCGCTCCGACCCGGAGGCGCAGCGGCACTCCGGCCTGACCTACTTCCTGTTCCCGCTCGACGCCGACGGCGTCACCGTGCGCCCGATCGCCCAGCTGGACGGCGAGGCCGGGTTCGCCGAGGTGTTCTTCGAGGACGTCTTCGTGCCCGACGCCGACGTGCTCGGCGCGCCCGGCGACGGCTGGCGGGTGGCGATGTCGACCGCGGGCAACGAGCGCGGCCTCTCGCTGCGCTCCCCCGGCCGGTTCTGCGCCGCCGCCGACCGGCTCGTCGACCTCTACCGCGCGCAGCCCGACGCAGCAGCGTCCGCCGCGGACGGGGTCGTCGACGCGTGGGTCCGCGCCCAGGCCTACCGGCTCTACACCTGGGGCACCGTCACGCGGCTCGCCGCGGGCGGCGACATGGGCGCCGCGGGCTCGGTCAACAAGGTCTTCTGGTCCGAGCTCGACATCGCCCTGCACGAGACCGCGCTCGACCTGCTCGGCCCCGGGGCCGAGCTCGCGTCGACCTGGCTCGACGGCTACACCTTCTCGCTGTCCGGGCCGATCTACGCCGGCACCAACGAGATCCAGCGCAACATCGTGGCCGAGCGGATCCTCGGCCTCCCCCGCGAGCCGAAGGGAGCCGCCCGATGAGGTTCGTGCTCGACGACGACCAGCGCGACTTCGCCGCCGCGCTCGAGAGCCTGCTGACCGCCTCCGACCCCGTCGCGGCCGCCCGCGCCTGGGCCGAGGGCGACCACGAGCGCGGGCTGGCGCTCTGGCGCCGGCTCGCCGACCTCGGTGTCACCTCGCTGGCCACCGACGCCTCGCCCGTCGAGGTCGTCATCGCCTTCGAGGCGCTCGGCCGGCACGCCGTGCCCGGCCCCTGGGTCGAGTCCGCGGCGTACCTGCCGGTCGCGCTCGGCAAGGAGCTCGAGGGCATCGCGACCCTCGCCCTGCCGCCGCACGTGCCGTACGCCCTCGACGCCGACGTCGCCGACCGGGTGTACGTCGGGACCACCGAGGCGAGCGTCGTCGGCGACGCGCTCACCTCGGTCGACCGGACCCGCCGGCTCTTCGAGGTCTCCGGCACCGGCGAGACGCACCCCGAGGCGTTCGACCTCGCCGTCCTCGCGGTCTCCGCACAGCTGCTCGGGGCCGGCGAGCGGGTGCTCGCCGACTCCGTGACGTACGTGAAGCAGCGCCGGCAGTTCGGGCGCGAGATCGGCTCCTACCAGGCGATCAAGCACGCGCTGGCCGACGTGCGGATCGCGCTCGACTTCGCCCGCCCGCTGGTGCTCGGCGCCGCGCTCGGCGAGGTGCCGGCGTCCGCGGCCAAGATCGCGTGCGGTGACGCGGCGTACCTCGCCTCCCGCACGGGGCTGCAGGTGCACGGCGCGATCGGCTACACCCAGGAGTTCGACCTGTCGGTGTGGATCACCAAGATCCGCGCCCTCGTGACCGCGTGGGGCACCCCGGCGTACCACCGGGCGAGGCTGCTGGACGGGCTGCTCGAGAGGACGGGCAGCTGATGGAGCTCGCGCTGTCGGAGGAGCAGGAGCAGCTGGCCGCGACCGTGCGGTCGCTGCTGGCGAAGCAGGCCGACCCGCGGGTCGAGCAGTACGACGCGGCGCTGTGGCGCACGCTGTGCGAGCAGATCGGCGTGGCCGCGCTCGCGGTGCCCGAGGAGCACGACGGGGTCGGCGCGACCCTCCTGGAGACCGCGGTCGTGCTCGAGGAGCTCGGCCGCGCGCTGGTCCCCTCGCCGCTGCTGTCCTCGCTCGTCACCACCGAGGTGCTGCTGGCGTCGGCCGACGACGAGGCGCAGGCGCGCCTGCTCCCCCGCATCGCGGCCGGCGAGGTGGCGGCGTACGCCGACCTCGGCGACGGCGAGCCCGCCGAGGAGGCGGTCGACGTCCTCGACGGCGACCTGGCGACCGTGCTCGTGGTCGCGGCCGGCGGGGACCTCTACGAGGTCGACCCGGCGACCGCGCGGCGGACCTGGACACCGACCATGGACCAGACCCTCCGCCTCGCCCGGGTCTCGGTCGACCTGGGCTCGGCCACCCGCATCGGCGCGGCCGGGCCGGCGCGGGAGCGGGCCGCGATCGTCGGCGCCGTCGGTGTCGCCGCCCTGCAGGTCGGCACGGCCGCCCGCGGGCTGGAGATGACCGTGGCCTACAGCAAGGAGCGGGTGCAGTTCGGGCGCCCGATCGGCTCCTTCCAGGCGCTCAAGCACCGGATGGCCGACCTGCTGGTGCTCGTCGAGATGGCGCGCTCCGCGTCCTGGGCGGCGTCGTACGCCGTGGCCGCGGGCACGCCGGGAGCCGCCCAGCTGGCGCACGTCGCGGCGTCGTACTGCACCGGTGCGCTGGAGAAGGTCGCGGCCGAGACCGTGCAGCTGCACGGCGGCATCGCCATCACTTGGGAGCACGACGCGCACCTCGTCCTCAAGCGCGCCCACTCCCTCGGCCACCTCTTCGGCTCCGCCCACGAGCACCGGCGCCTCGTCGAGCTCTGACCCGCCTTTCCCGCCGACCCGTCACTTTTTCGGCGTTCATGCCGGCGTGTCGCCGAAGGATCGACGGGTCGACCGCAGGCAGCGCTCCAGCTCCCGGCGTACGACGTCGACGGTCACCTGCCGGTCGTGGGTGGGCACGTCCCGCCGGGTGAGCACCACGATCCACCAGCCCTCCGCCCGCAGCCACGCGCGCCGGCGCTCGTCCCGGGCGCGCTGCTCCGGGGACGTGTGCCAGTCCGCGCCGTCGTACTCGACCGCGAAGCGCAGCCGCTCGTTGGCCAGGTCCAGCACGGCCAGCTCGCCCCACGGCTCGCCGCCGCGACGCACCTCCACCTGGGGCGTGAGCGCCGGCAGACCGCCGTCCTGGCAGCGGAGCCGCACCCACGACTCGAGCACCGACATCGCCCGGGCGTCGGTGCGCGGCGCGAGGTCGCGGAGCTGGACGACCCCGCGCATGCCACGGAAGCGGGGCAGGCACCGCTCGACGTCGGCGCCGGTGAACCCGGCCTGCCGGGCGAGCGCGTCCATCGCGGCCATCGCCTGGTCACGTGGTCGGAGCCGGCCGAGGTCGCACGCGAGGCGCAACGGCGACAGCACGGGTACGCCGTCCAGCACCTCGACGTCCTCGGGACGCAGGCCGCGCTCGCCGCCGGCGCACCCGGCCTTGCGCACGCGGGTGTGACCGGGCAGCTGGAAGACCTGCACCGGCGGCGCCACGACACGCGCCTGCGGCGGCTCGAGATCGACGCCGTGGGCCCAGGCCGCGGACTCGTCGCAGACGACGGCGCTCGGCGGGAGCACCAGCGCCAGCGCGCGGACGCGGTGGAGGGTCGTGTCCGGCGCGGCGGCGTCGACGTACACGCCGTCGAAGACGCGGCGCAGCACCCCCGAGCGGGTCAGCCGGGTCAGCACGTCGGGAGTCACGCCGACGGCGGCGGCCTGCGCGGTCGTGAAGGGTACGGCGAGGGGCAGCGCCGGGTGCCGGTCGGTCAGCGGCGGGATCACCGCGGGTGGTCGCATCACCCCCGCACTGTGCGACGGCGGCGCGGGACGGCGTACCGCTCATCCACAGGCCGCGGGGTCGACCCGTCGATGCCCCGGCGACACACCGCGAAAAACGCCGAAAATGTGACGGGTCGGCGGAAAGGGGGACTCAGCCGGTGGTGCGGTACGAGCCCCGGTAGAACAGCAGCGGGTCCTCGGCGGGCGCGTCGGTCTGGTCGGGGTCCTCGGCGCTGGTGGCGAGGTGCAGCACCCGGCCGATGACGACGAGGTGGTCGCCGGCCTCGTGGACGGCGTGCACGGAGCAGTCGACGTGGGCGAGGGTGCCCTCGAGCACCGGCGAGCCGGAGACCTCGGCCGGGTGCCAGGCGACGCCGGCGAACTTGTCGGTGCCGCGGCTGGCCATCTGGTTGGAGAGCTCGGCCTGCCCGTCGGCGAGGAAGTTCACGCAGAACCTGCCGGAGCGCTGGATCAGCGGCCACGCCCGGGAGGTCTTGGCCGGCACGAACAGCACCAGCGGCGGGTCGAGGGAGACGCTGGAGAACGACTGGCAGGTCATGCCCACGGGCTCCCCGCCACTCATCGCGGTCACCACCGTGACGCCGGAGGCGAACCGGCCCAGCACGTCGCGGAAGCGCCGCGCGGCCGCCTGGGCCTCGGGGTCGTCGGCGGGCACCGGGGCGCCCTCCGCCGGCCCGAGCGGCTCGAGCTCGTAGGCCTCGTCCCCGAGCCAGGAGGCGATCAGCTCGGAGCTCGGCCAGGTCTCGCGCGCGTCGGGGCTCATGCCCTCCGGGACGTCCGGAGCCGAGTGGCTTGCCATGGGCCCCACGCTAGCCACTACTGGCCGCCACCGAAGTCGTGGCCCCAGTAGGAGACGGCGGTGGACTCGCGCGCGACCCACCGGGAGTCCTCGACGGTGAGCCCGTCGGTGCCGAACTCGACGTCGAAGCCGGCGGGCGACTTCACGTAGAAGGACACCATCTCGTCGTTCATGTGCCGCCCGAGCGTGGCCGACAGCGGGGCGCCGTGCTTGCGGACCCGCTCCAGCGCGCGGCCGACGTGGTCGAGCTCGTCGACCTCGAGCATGATGTGGACGCACTTGGCGGGGTTCGGCATCGGCAGGAACGCCAGCGAGTGGTGGCGCGGGTTGACGCCGAGGAAGCGCAGCCAGACCTTCGAGCCCGGCTCCTTCCCGACGAACTCGCCCGGCATGCTCATCGAGTCGCGCAGCCGGAAGCCGAGCACGTCGGCGTAGAAGCGCAGCGCCTCGACGTCGTCGTGCACGGGCAGCACGATGTGCCCCATCCCCTGGTCGCCGGTCACGAACTTCGCGGCGTACGGCGTGACCAGCGGCCGCGACTCGTAGGTGATGCCGTGGAAGAGCTCGAAGACGTTGTCGAAGGGGTCGCTGAAGCGGATCAGCTCCTGGACGCGGCGCTCGTCGAGCTCCTCGCGGGTGCCCTCCTCGAACGCGACGCCGGCCTTCTGAAGGTGCTCGCGGGCCTCCTGCAGCGCCCGGTGGTCGGCGAGCTCCCACCCGGTGACGGCGAGCCGGTCGACGTCGGAGGGGAAGACCACGAGCCGCGCGGAGACCTCGTCGATGCGCCAGTACTGGTGGTCGGGGTTCGGGCCGCGGCCCGCGGCGAGCCCGAGCACCTTGCCGGCGAACGTCGTCCACTGGGAGAGGTCGGTCGAGGCGACGCGGACGTACCCCATGGACTTGATGTCGATGGTCACGACGTGCTCCGTTCGACGTGGTGGGAGAGGAAAGCGGTGGTGATCTCGGCGAACTCCTCGGCCGCCTCGATCTGCGCCCAGTGCCCGCAGTTGGGGAACACGTGGAGCTGGGCGCGCGGGATCAGCTTGAGGGCGACCATGGCGCCGTCGAGCGGGTTGACCCGGTCCTCGCGGCCCCAGGTGAGCAGGGTGTGCTTGCGGAGCCGGTGCGCCTCCCGCCAGAGCATGCCGTCCTCGGCCGTCTCCGGGTTCCAGAAGGACATGCCCATCGAGCGCATCGCCTCCTGCGCGCCGGGCGCCGTGGCGTCGGCGTACCGCTCCTCCACGAGCTCGTCGGTGACCAGCTTCTGGTCGACGACCATGGTGGAGATGAACGCCCGCAGCGCCTCGCGGGTCGGGTTCGCCCCGAACTCCATCAGCCGCTTGACGCCCTCGGTGGGGTCGGCGTGGAACAGGTTCAGCGACAGGCCGCCGGGACCCATCAGCACCAGCCGGCCCACCCGGTCGGGGTGGGTCAGCGCCAGCCGCATCGCCGTACCGCCGCCGAGGCTGTTGCCGAGCAGGTGGACCCGCTCGATCCCGAGCTCGTCCAGCAGGGCGACGACGTGGTCGGCCGCGTGCCGGTAGTAGTTGCCGACGACCGGCGGCTTGTCGGACCCGCCGAAGCCGGGCTGGTCGACGAGCAGGGTGCGGAACTGGGTGGCGAAGTGCGGCAGCGCCCGGCCGAAGTTCGACCACGCCGAGGCGCCCGGACCGCCGCCGTGCAGCATCACCAGCGGCAGCCCGCCGCCGATCGAGGGCGGCTGGGTGTCGGGCGCGGCCTCGTAGTAGTTGAGCGTGACGTCGAGGGCCTTGGCCGAACGACGCGTCGCCTCCTGCGAGTAGTCCATCAGTACATCCCCGGGTCGATCTTGTGGCCGAACTCGTGGGCGCCGAACATCTGCAGCGCCCGCTCGGGGTCGTTGGCGGCGTGCACGCGACCGGCGTGCGCGTCGCGCCAGGCCCGCTGCAGGTAGGTGCCCTCGGCCAGCGCGCGGCCGCCGGACGCCTCGAACAGCGCGTCGATCGCGTCGATGGCCCGCTGGCTGCCCAGCACCTGGTCGCGGCGCACCTTCAGCCGCACGCCGAGCGGGATCTTCTCGCCCTTGGCGACGTGCGCCATCTCCTCGCGGATGTTGTTGGTCAGCAGCGCCCAGGCGGCGTCGATCTCGCTGCTGGCCCGGGCGATGCGGACCGCGGAGAACGGGTCGAGCGACGCCTTCTCCCCGAGGTACGCCGCGCGGGTGCGCTTCTGCTGCATCTCGACGTGCTCGGCGTACGCGCCCCGCGCCATGCCGATGATCGGCGTGGTGATGGTGCCGGTGAAGATCGAGTGGAACGGCAGCTTGTAGAGGTCGGAGGTGTTCTGCTCCTGGCCCGGGCCGCGGCACTGGCCGGTCTCCCCCATCGACAGCGTGAACGCCTCGGGGATGAACACGTCGTCGACGACGATGTCGTTGGAGCCGGTGCCGCGCAGGCCGACCATGTGCCAGACGTCGACGATCGTGTAGCTCTCGCGCGGCACCAGGAAGGTCTTGAAGTCGACGACGTTGCCCTCGTCGTTGAACACCAGGCCGCCGAGGAGCACCCAGCTGCAGTGGTCGCAGCCCGAGGAGAAGCTCCACTTGCCGGAGAGCTGGTAGCCGCCGTCGGCGACCGTGGCCTTGCCGGTCGGGGCGTACGACGAGCTCAGCCGGGTCGAGGTGTCTGAGCCCCAGACCGCCTGCTGGGCCTCGTCGGCGAAGAGCGCGACCTGCCACGGGTGCACGCCGACCACGCTGGAGACCCAGCCGGTCGACCCGTCCGCGGACGCGATGTCGCGCACGGCGGTGTAGAAGGTGACGGGGTCCGCCTCGAAGCCGTCGAAGCGCTTCGGCTGCAGGAGCCGGAAGAACCCGGTCTCCTCCAGCTCCTTGATCGAAGCCTCGGGCACCACGCGGAGGCGCTCGGCCTCGTCGGCGCGCTCGCGGAAGGTGGGAAGCAGGTCGCGTACGCCGTCGAGAACAGCCTGGGACATGGGGATCTCCTGTGGTGGAAGGACGACGCCAATACTAGAACACGTTCTCGTTTTGGTCGAGAACGGGGCGTCGCCGCGCACGGCGACGGGGCCGGCCCCCTGACGACGCGCTCGTGCGCGTCGTCAGGGACCCGGCCCCGTGGCATTCCGTCAGGAGTTCGCGGCGGCCTTGTCCTGCTCGGCCTTGAGCATCAGCGCGATGTCGATGAGCTGGTCCTCCTGGCCGCCGATCAGCTTGCGGCGGCCGGCCTCGAGCAGGATCTTCGCGCCGGGGACGCCGTAGCGGTCCGCGGCGTTGCCGGCGTGCTTGAGGAACGAGGAGTAGACCCCGGCGTACCCCATCATCAGCGTCATCCGGTCGAGCTGGCACTCCTCCGGCATCGCCGGCTTGATGACGTCCTCGGAGGCGTCCACGATCTGGAGGAAGTCCACGCCGGTCGTCCAGCCGAGCTTGTCGCACACGCCGATGAACGCCTCGAGCGGCGTGTTGCCGGCGCCCGCGCCGAAGCGGCGCACGGAGCCGTCGATCTGGGTGGCGCCCGCGCGGGCGGCGATGACGGTGTTGGCCACGCCGAGGCCGAGGTTCTCGTGGCCGTGGAAGCCGACGTCGGCCTGCGAGCCGATCTCGGCGACCACCGCGGAGACCCGGTCGGCGGTCTGCTCCATCACGAGCGCGCCGGCCGAGTCGACGACGTACACGCACTGACAGCCGGCGTCGACCATGATCCGGGCCTGCTTCGCCAGCACCTCGGGGGGCTGGGTGTGGCTCATCATCAGGAACCCGACGGTCTCCAGCCCGAGCTCGCGGGCCAGCCCGAAGTGCTGGATCGAGACGTCGGCCTCGGTGCAGTGCGTGGCGACCCGGCAGATCTGGCCGCCGTTGTCCTGGGCGGCCCGGATGTCGTCCTTGGTGCCGAGGCCCGGCAGCATCAGGAAGGCGATCTTGGCCCGCTTCGCGGTCTCGGCCGCGATCCGGATCAGCTCCTGCTCCGGGGTCCGGGAGAAGCCGTAGTTGAACGAGGACCCGCCGAGGCCGTCGCCGTGGGTCACCTCGATCACCGGGATGCCCGAGGTGTCCAGCGCCTCGACGATGTCGTGGACCTCCTGGGCGGTGAACTGGTGCCGCTTGTGGTGCGACCCGTCGCGCAGGCAGGTGTCGGTGAGCCGCAGGTCGAGCTTCCCCCACGGCTCCTCGCCGTGGGTGCCGGACCAGGTGCGGGCCAGGGTGTCCCGGCTGTCGGTGGTGGTGCTCATGCGGGGCTCCCGATGATCGAGCGGGCGATGCTCTCGCCCACCTGGGTGGCGGCGGCGGTCATGATGTCGAGGTTGCCGGCGTACGGCGGCAGGAAGTCACCGGCGCCCTCGACCTCGACGAAGATGCTCACCTTGACCTGTCCCTGGGTGGCGTCCGAGGGCTCGTCGATCTGCGGCTCCTGGAGCAGCCGGTAGCCGGGGACGTACTCCTGCACCGCCTTCTCCATCGCCACGACCGAGGCGACGACGGCGTCGCGGTCGGACTCCGGCGGGATCGCGCAGTAGATCGTGTCGCGCATGATCATCGGCGGCTCGGCGGGGTTGAGGATGATGATCGCCTTGCCCCGCTCGGCCCCGCCGATGGTCCGGACACCGGCGGACGTCGTCCGGGTGAACTCGTCGATGTTGGCGCGGGTGCCGGGACCGGCGGACATCGAGGACACCGACGCCACGATCTCGGCGTACGACACCGTCGCGGCGCGCGAGACCGCGGCCACCATCGGGATCGTCGCCTGGCCACCGCAGGTGATCATGTTGACGTTCATCGCGCCCACGTGCTCCTCGCCGTTGACCGGCGGGATCACCGCGGGGCCGACCGCGGCCGGCGTGAGGTCGACCGCGCGGATGCCGGCCTCCTGGTAGCGCGGCGCGTACTCGCGGTGCACGTACGCCGAGGTCGCCTCGAAGATCAGGTCGGGCAGGACGTCCTGCTTGAGCAGCCAGTCCACGCCCTCGTGGGAGGCCTCGAGCCCCTTCTCGGACGCGAGCCGGAGGCCCTCGGACGCGGGGTCGACCCCGATCATCCAGCGCGGCTCGATCACGTCCGAGCGCAGCAGCTTGTACATCAGGTCGGTGCCGATGTTGCCCGGCCCCACGATGGCAGCGGTCAGTCTCTGGCTCACGCCTTCTCCTCGAACTCGACGGTGAGCGGCGCGAAGCCGCTGATGGTGGCCTCGACCCGGTCCCCCGGGGCGAACGGCACGAACGGGCCCAGGGCCCCGGACAGGATCAGGTGGCCGGCGCGCAGCGGGTCGCCGAAGCGGCGGGCCTGGACGGCCAGCCAGCGCAGCGCCTCCAGGGGGTCGCCGAGGCAGGCGGCGCCGGTGCCGGCGGAGCGCTCCTCGCCGTTGATGCTCAGCGACATCGTCACCTCGCGCGGCTCGAGGTCGTCGAGCGAGCGGCCGTCGCGGCCGACGACGAACAGCCCGCTGGAGGCGTTGTCGGCGACGGTGTCGGTGAACCCGATGTCCCAGTCGGCGATGCGGGAGTCGACGATCTCCAGCGCCGGCAGGGCGACGTCCACGGCGGCGCGGACGACGTCGAGGGTGATGTCGTCCTGGTCGATGTCGCGCCCCAGGACGAACGCGACCTCGGCCTCGACCCGCGGCTGGACCAGGGTGCGCATGGAGATCGGGTGCTGGTCGCTGACGTCCATGTCGCTGAGCAGGTAGCCGAAGTCGGGCTGGTCGACGCCGAGCTGGCGCTGCACGGCCTCGGAGGTGGCGCCGATCTTGCGGCCCACCACCGTCACGCCGCCGGCGAGGCGCGCCTCGACCAGGCCGCGCTGCACGGCGTACGCCGCGGCGAGGTCGTCGGTGCCGATCAGGTCGCGCACGGCGGCGCAGGGCACGCGGGTCGTCTGGGCCTCGCTCAGCCGCCTGACGGCTGCCTCGACGGCGGCCTCCGCAGCATGGTGTTCGGTCACGGGAGCAAGAGTAGAACCTGTTACAGTTTCGCGCCATGACGGGTCGTACGGGAGCTCCTGGAAGCGGGCCTTTGCCCACCGAGGTGGACGTGGTCGTGGTCGGGGCCGGTGCGGCCGGGATGTCGGCGGCGCTCGCTGCTGCGGACCGGGGCCTGGACACGGTCTTGCTGGAGAAGAGCGCCTACTTCGGCGGCTCGACCGCGCGCAGCGGCGGCGGGGTCTGGATCCCGGGCAACTACGCCCTCAAGGCGGTCGGCCAGGACGACGCGCTCGAGAACGCCAAGCTCTACCTCGACTCCATCGTGGGCGACGTCGTGCCGAAGGTGCGGCGCGACACCTACATCGACCGCGGCGCCGAGGTGATGGACTTCATCAAGGCCCGCACCCCGGTCCGGTTCACCTGGGTCCCCGACTACGCCGACTACCACCCCGAGCGGCCCGGCGGCCGCGCCAAGGGCCGCACCGTCGAGCCGATCCCGCTGGACGCGCGGTTCCTCGGCGAGGAGCTCGAGCGGCTGCACCCGGCGTACACGAAGGCGCCGGCGAACATGATCGTGACCCAGGCCGACTTCCGGAAGATGAGCCTCGGGATGCGCACCATCCGCGGCCCGCTCACGATCATGAAGGTCACCATCCGGCGGATGGTCAGCCTGATGCGGCGCCAGCGGATGTACGCGATGGGCAACGCGATCGCGATCGGGCTGCGCCAGGGCCTGCGGGACGCGGGCGTGCCGGTCCACTACGAGGCCGACCTGCAGGACCTGGTGATCGAGGACGGCCGGGTGGTCGGCGTCCGCGTGCGCCGCGACGGCGCCGAGGTCGTCGTCCGGGCGCGCCGCGGCGTGGTCCTCGGCAGCGGCGGCTTCGAGCGCAACACCGAGCTCCGCGAGAAGCACCTCCCCCAGCCGACGTCGGCCGACTGGACGACGGGCTCGCAGTTCAACACCGGCGGCGGGCTGCTCGCCGGCGTCGCCGCGGGCGCCGAGTCCGGCCTGATGGACGACGCCTGGTGGGGCCCGACGATCCCGCTCCCGGGCCGCCCGTGGTTCTGCCTGGCCGAGCGCAACCTGCCCGGCTCGATCATCGTCAACCAGGCCGGCGAGCGGTTCATGAACGAGGCGCTGCCCTACGTCGAGGCGGTGCACGAGATCTACCGCGGCGAGGCCACCGGCGTCGGCCACGTGCCGTCGTGGATGGTCATCGACCAGCGCTACCGCAACCGCTACGTCTTCGCCGGGCTGATGCCGCGGCAGCCGTTCCCCGGCCGGTGGTTCAAGGAGGGCATCGTGCGCAAGGGCGCCACCCTCGCCGACCTCGCCGCCGAGATCGACGTCCCGGTCGAGAGCCTCACGCGCACCGTCGAGCGGTTCAACGGCTTCGCCCGCACCGGCGTCGACGCCGACTTCCACCGCGGCGAGAGCGCCTACGACAAGTACTACTCCGACCCCACGGTCAAGCCGAACCCGTCGCTGCACACGATCGACGAGGGCCCGTTCTACGCCGTCAAGATCGTCCCGGGCGACCTCGGCACCAAGGGCGGCCTGGTCACCGACGAGCGCGCCCGGGTGCTGCGCCCCGACGGGTCCGTGATCACCGGGCTCTACGCCTCCGGCAACGTCTCGTCCTCGGTCATGGGTCACACCTACCCCGGCCCGGGCGGCACGATCGGCCCCGCCCTCGTCTTCGGCTACCTCGCCGCCGAGGACATCGCCCAGCACACCGCCCCGCACTCGAACGTCTCGGAGACCGCCTGATGCCCATCGATCCCACGGTCGCGATCGGCGCCGACCTCGGCAGCCGCGAGTTCTCCTGGCAGGAGAGCGACGTCCTGCTCTACCACCTCGGCATCGGCGCGACCGACCTGTCCTGGACCCTCGAGGGGCCCGACCTGCAGGTGCTCCCGTCGTTCGGCGTGGTCGCGCCGACCTTCCACGACACCGACCCGCCGCCGCTCGACCTCCCGGGCTGCGACATCGACCTCGCCCAGGTCGTGCACGGCTCGCAGTCGATCAGCGTCACCGGCCCGCTGCCCACCTCCGGCACCGCGCAGGTGTCGACGCGGATCAGCGACATCTGGGACAAGGGCAAGGCGGCGGTGATCTGGCAGGAGGCCGTCGCCACGTCGCCCGAGGGCGCGGAGCTGTGGACCACCCGCTCCTCGATCTTCGTCAAGGGCGAGGGCGGCTGGGGCGGCGACCGCGGGTCCTCGACACCCGTCACCCCGCCCGACCGCGCGCCCGACGCCGACACGGCGTACGACGTGCTCCCGCAGCAGGCGCTGCTCTACCGGCTCTGCGGCGACCGCAACCCGCTGCACGCCGACCCGGACTTCGCGGCCCGGGCCGGCTTCCCCGCGCCGATCCTGCACGGCCTGTGCTCCTACGGGATCGTGCTGCGCACGCTCACCGAGCAGCTGCTCGACGGTGACGCCGCCGCGGTCTCCGGCTTCGCGGCGAAGTTCGCCGGCGTGGTCTTCCCCGGCGAGACGATCCGCGTGCAGGGCTGGCGCGAGGACGGCCGCGTCCTCGGCTCGGCCACCGTCGCCGGCGGCGAGCGCGACGGCGCGCCCGTCCTCGCCGACGTCGTGCTGAGCACCGCCGGCTGACCGACGCCCGTCGGCCCCGCTCAACCTCGCGCACCCGGCGTGCGTAGAGAGGGGTGAGGGCGACAGGCGGCGGAGAGGCAGCGATGACAGGGTCCCGGGACCGGGAGTTCGAGGAGTTCGTGCAGGCGGCGTGGCCGCGGCTGCGGCGCGCGGCGTACCTGCTCACCCACGACACCCATGACGCCGAGGACGTCCTCCAGTCCGCGCTCACCCGCAGCTACGCGCACTGGCACCGGGTCGAGCGCGACGGCGCGTACTCCTACGTCCACCGCGCCCTGGTCAACGCCTACATCGACTCGACCCGTCGCCGTCGGGCGGTCCCCGTGGCCGACGCGCCCGATCGACCGGGCGGCACCGACCACGGCGGCGCCCTGGAGGACCGCAGCGAGCTGCTCGACCTGCTCGCCCCGCTGTCCCCCCGCGAGCGCTCGATCATCGTCTGGCGCTACTACCTCGACACCCCGGAGAAGGAGGTCGCGGACCGGCTCGGGATCGCGCCCGGGACGGTGCGCAGCACCGCCTCCCGCGCCCTCGCCCGCGTGCGCGACGCCGGCGCGGCCTCGACCCACCCGAGAGGACACGACTCGTGAACGACACCGACACCGACCGCCGGATGTTCGAGCTCGTCGCGGCCGAGCCGGACGCCGTCGGACCGCCGGACGTCTCGGCGATCACCCGCCGCGCTCGGCGGCACGTCGTCCGGCGGCGCGCCGCCGCCGGCCTCGGGGTCCTCGCCGTCGCCGCGACCGTGGTGGTCGGCGTCGCCGTGCAGCAGGACGACGTGGAGCGCGGCCGCGAGGCACCGCCCGTGTCCAGCCCGTCGCCGACGGCCACCGCGTCCCCGACCGCCACGCCGGCCCGGCCCGAGCCGGGATCCGTGCGCCTCCCCGGCGGCGTGCGGCTCACCGGCGAGTACGAGCAGGGCGAGGTCGTCGGCGAGGTGGTCGACCTCGGTCGGCTCGGCGACCACGAGGAGGTGCTGTACGCCGCCCGGGGCTCGCTCGACCTGAGCGACCCCGGGGCCAGCACGACGTACGTCGCGGCCGGCGTCCGGGTCGACGACCGGATCCTGCGCACGATGCCCGTGGCCTGGCCGGGCCAGGCGGGCGACGAGCCCGACCAGGCCACCCTGTACGACGGCCACCGCATCGACATGTACGGGTTCCGCGACCCCTACTACCGGCTCTTCGGCCTCGCCCGGGGACAAGTGGCACCGACGATCGAGCTCCCCGACGGGCGGTCCCGGGCCACGACCCTCGCCAGCACGGAGGTGCTCCCCGGCTGGACGGTCTTCGTCGACGAGGGCCCATGGGACCCGGCCTGGGACGCGCTGCAGGCGGTGCCCGCGGTGCTCGACCTCGGTGACGGCCGGGAGCTCGACGTGCGGGAACGCACCTGGACCGGGTGAGTGTCGGGCTCCCTCAGCCGGCCCTCACCCGGCCGCTCCCGCTGGTTGTGTGGTTGATCGGTTCAACCAGGTTCAACCGATCAACCACACAACGCCGCAGGCGCCCCTCGGGGGTTCGGCCGACGTCCGAGGCCGGTGCTAACGTCCGTGGTCGCGGGCGGCGTCATCTCGACCCTGTCCGCGAGAGGTTCGAACGGCCTGGCCTTATCCGGTCTCCCCGGCTCGCCGTACGTCCCTCGGTCGATCGGCGTCAGGGCAAGGACGCCAAGACCGCCCCCCGCGGGCGGGTCTCCCCTGCCTGCGCCGATCACGTACGAGGAGAAACCCGTTGACCAGCAGCCCAGGGTCCCAGGGGGCGGCGACCAGCACGGTCGACCCCAACCACGCCAGCCGGTGGATCATCCTGGCCATCGTCGGCGTCGCGCAGCTGATGGTGGTGCTCGACGGCACCATCGTGAACATCGCGCTCCCGTCTGCGCAGGCCGACCTGCACTTCGATGACGGCAGCCGGCAGTGGGTCGTGACGGCGTACGCGCTCGCCTTCGGCTCCCTGCTGCTCCTCGGCGGGCGGCTCGGCGACCTGTTCGGGCGCAAGCAGATGTTCGTCGTGGGGCTCTTCGGGTTCGCCGTCGCCTCCGCCCTCGGCGGGGCCGCCTCGACCTTCGAGCTGCTCGTCGTGGCCCGAGCCGGGCAGGGGCTCTTCGGCGCCCTGCTGGCGCCGGCCGCCCTGGCGATCCTCTCGGTCACGTTCAGCGACCCGGCCGAGCGGGGCAAGGCGTTCGGGATCTTCGGCGCCCTCGCCGGTGTCGGTGCCGGCATCGGCCTGCTGCTCGGCGGCGTGCTCACCGAGTGGCTCTCCTGGCGCTGGTGCCTCTACGTCAACCTCGCGTTCGCCGTCCCGGCCGCGCTCGTGGCGATCCGGGTGATCCGCACGCACGACCGGCAGCACGAGGCTGCGGCGCAGGCGCACGGCCGCAGCATCGACTGGCCCGGCGTGGCCACCGCCACCCTCGGCCTGTTCGCGCTGGTCTTCGGCTTCTCCTCCGCCGAGGCGCGCGGCTGGGGCTCCCCCGTCACCCTCGTGTCGCTGGTGGCGGCGCCGCTGCTGCTGCTCGCCTTCGTCCTGGTCGAGCGCCGCGTCCGCCAGCCGCTGCTGCCCCTGCACGTGGTCTGGAACGCGACCCGGGGCGGGTCGTACTTCGCGATCGCGGTCCTGGGCATCGCGATGTTCGGCGTCTTCCTGTTCGTGACCTACTTCTTCCAGCAGAACCTCGGCTACTCGCCGATCCGGGCGGGCTTCGCCTTCATGCCCCTCAACGTGACGATCATGATCGTCTCCGGGGTGAGCTCCGGGATGCTGCTGCCGAGGCTCGGCCCCCGCACCCTGATCGTCTCCGGGCTCGCGCTGGCGGCCCTGGGCATGGTGGTGCTGGCCCAGATCGACACCGGCTCGGGGTACGTCGCCGTGCTGCCGTCACTCGTCCTGGTCGGCATCGGCGCCGGCTTCCTGTTCACGACCACCTTCGCGACCGCCACCCTCGGCGTGGACTGGCAGGACATGGGCGTCGCCTCGGCCATGCTGAACACCGCCCAGCAGGTCGGCGGCTCGGTCGGGACCGCGCTGCTCTCCACGTTCTTCGCCAACGCGGTCACCGACTACGCCACCGAGAACCCGGGCCCCCGGGTGCTGGTGGAGGCCACCATCCACGGCTACACCACGGTGTTCTGGTGGGCCGCTGCGATCACCGCCGTCGGGGCCGTCGTCGCCTTCGTGCTGATGCGGTCGAGCAGCGCCCAGCTCGCCGAGGCCGAGCAGTCGGCGGGGCCGGGGCTGCCCGCGCACTGACTGGGGGCTAGCTCGCCCTCGTGGTGCGCGGGTCGAGGCCGTACTGGCGTGGGACGCCGAGATGGTCGCGCAGGGTGGTGCCGGCGTAGTCGTGGGGGTACAGCCCGCGGTCCTGGAGGATCGGGACGACCTCGTCGACGAAGGTGTCGACGTCGGTCTCGTTGACGTCGGGCGACACCCAGAAGCCGTCGACGGCCTCGGCCTCGAACCACTCCTGCAGGTGGTCCGCCACGACCGTGGCCGGCCCGACGGGTGTGGGGTGGTAGTCGATGATGCCGTGGGCCAGGATCTCAGCGAGGGTCCAGCCCTCGCGTGCGATCTCGAGGGCCTTCGCCGATCTCGGGTCGACGGGGCTGGCGCGCGCCGCGGTCAGCTGGGCCGGGGTGAGCGGCGCGTCCAGCTGGCTGGCATCGAGCGACAGCCCGAGCATGGTTCCCAGGTAGGGGACGCGGCTCGGGAAGAGGTCCCGGTTCAGGGCGGCACGACGGGCCAGCGCGTCCGGGACGGTGCGGCCCAGGGCCGGCATGACGCCTGCGAAGTACTTGACCTCGTCGGGGTCGCGGCCCGCCTGACGTGCCGCTCCTCGGGCGGCCTCACGTTGGGCGCGGGCGTCGTCGATGGTGAAGGCGGCGCCGATGACCCCGCTGGCGTAGCGTCCCGCGATGGTCAGTCCGTACTCGCCTCCGCCGGCGGAGAAGATGACCGGCTGCCCTTGCTCGGACGGCGGGATCGGCAGCGGGCCGCGGGAGGCGACGTACCTGCCCTGCAGGTTGACGGGCTGGACCTTCGAGCTGTCGACGAAGGCGCCCGTCGCGGCGTCCTTCACCCAGGCATCCTCCTGCCAGCTGCCCCACAGGGCCTGGACGACCTGGATGGTCTCGTGGGCGCGTCCGTAGCGTGCTGGTCGGTCGGCGATCTCCTGGCCGAAGTTGGCGGCGGCCGCCGGGTCGCTGGTCGTGACGGCGTTCCACCCGGCGCGGCCATGGCTCATCACGTCGAGGGTCTTGAACTGCCGAGCGGTGTTGTACGGCTCGTTGAACGTCGTCGAGCCGGTGGCGACGAGCCCGATGCGTTCCGTGGAGCGGGCGATGGCGGCGAGCGTGAGCATCGGGTCGAGGGTGGCCTGGGGCACCTGGCGGTCCAGGTCCCGGGTCATCGCCAGCGAGTCGGGAAGGAACAGGAAGGCGAACTTCCCGCGCTCGGCTGCCTGGGCGTACCGCACCTGGGCGTCGAAGCTCGTGTAGTTGCCCGGGTCGACGCCGGGCGCCCGCCAGGCCAGGGCCTGGGAGCCGTAGCCGGTTCCCAGGTGCATGCCGAGGATCATCGTGCGACGGGTCATGGGAGTCCTTGTCGAGACGTGGGGATGCTCAGAACGCGCGTCCGGCCACGTCCGGGCGATGCGACGCGGCCAGCAGCTCGCGCAGGCGCTGAGCGGGGAGCGGGGCGCCCGGGTCGGCGAGCCAGTCCCGAGCGAAGAGCTCGGGATCGGCGACGTAGATCGTCGTGTACGCGCCCGACTCGGGCTCGAACCGCCACGACTCGGCCAGGCTGCCGGCGTCGACGGGGTCGAAGCCGAGGGTGTCGATGAGGGCGCACACCGCACGCTTCGCGTCGACGTCGTCACCGGCGACGGCGAGACCCGAGCGGTCGGGAGCCCCCGCCGGCCGCGCGAGCGCGGGGATGTGATGGGCGACGATGTTGTTGAACGCCTTGACGAGCACGGCTCCGGGCAGGAGCGACTCCTCGTACTCGGCCGTGGTCATGGCGCCGGAGTCGAGGACCTCGATCCGGCCGTCGCGCGAGGGGTAGTAGTTGCCCGTCGAGAGGACCGTCCGCCCGGCGAGCGCCTCGACCGGGAGAGCCTCGTACGCCGTCAGCGGCACCGCGACGACGACCAGCTCGCCGAACGTGGCCGCCTCGGCGGCCTCGCCGGCGCGCGCGCCGGCACCGAGCTCGCCGACGAGCTCGGCCAGCGACTCGGGACCGCGGGAGTTCGCCAGCAGGACCTCGTGCCCCGCGGCCACCGCGAGGCGCGCGATCGCAGCGCCGATCGCGCCGCTCCCGATGATGCCGAGCTTCGTCATGTCGTCTCTTCCTTCGGTCAGCGCCACGCGTCCATGGTGAAACATTCACACCAGTGTGAAGGTCAAACCGACGCGGGTGCACCTAGGGGGTGGACGAGCGCTCCCGCTCGGTGTTGCGGTCCATCGCTTCGAGGTAGCGGTCGAGCGCGTCGCGATTGTGCTCGAGGAACGCGACGCGCTCGGTCATGCGGTCGCGCTCACGCACGAGGAGCTCGCGCAGCTCGGGGTCCGGATCCACGACGACGATCTCTGTCGACTCGCCGAGGCAGGGAAGCATGTCGCCGATGATCCGGGTCGGGATCCCGGAGTCGAGCAGGCCGCGCACCTTCATGACGCGGTCGACCAGGTACTCGTCGTACTCGCGGTAGCCGTTGTCGAGGCGTCGAGGTGAGATCAGGCCTTGTTCCTCGTAGTAGCGAAGCATCCGCGCGGGGACGCCGGTGCGCTGTGCCAGCTCGCCGATCCGCACCTGCGCCTCCTGTCGGTCAGCATCACATCCATGTCAACGTTATCTCGCGCGGAGATGGGGCGCGTGATCGGGCGTCGCGGGGCGGAACGCTCCTCGGCACGGCGGGATTGCGCCCGCACGGCGGCATGGGCCGTCGCGCGTCAGCCCTCCGGCAGGTCGGCGAAGGCCTGCTTCATGTCGCGGTACCAGCCCAGCGACTTCTTGGGGTGCCGCCAGCGGCCCTTCATCGCGTCGCGGGCCTCCTGGTGGGTCGCGTCGCCGGCCTTCTCGGCGTCCTTGAGGTGCTGGTCCTGGGCGGCGATCACGTCGTCAGCGGTCTCCCCACGGTGCGCGAGCTCGCAGGGTCCGCCGAGCTGGCGGCAGGTCATGGTCTTCATGGTGCCCTCCTCCGGGTGTGGCTTCTCTGGGTTCATGGTGCTGACGAATGGGGCGGGCCGGGTGTGACCGGCGTCAGCCGCGCGGCCGGCCGCCGTCCCGGCGTACCACCTGCGCGAGGACGTCGGGCGCGGCGCGGAACGTGATCGCGCGAACCAGCCCGTCGCCGACGCTGAAGTCGAAGACGACCCGCGCCTCGCCGAGGTGGAACCAGGCGGTGGCCGGCCGGTCGCCGACGAAGACCGGGAGCGCCGCCTGGGCGCTGCCGTTGAAGAACGTCGCCACCTCGTCGCGGCCCTCGATCTGCCGAGGGGTGCCGGCGGCGATCGCGGCGTCGTCCGCGGACACCACGGCGTCCGGCGCCAGCAGGCGCAGCAGCCGGTCGAAGTCGCCGTTCCTGGCTGCCGCCATGAAGGCGTCGACCACCTCCCAGTCCGCCAGCCGGTCCTCCGGCACGGGCTGGGCGACCTTCGCCCGGGCCCGCGAGGCGAGCTTGCGGGCCGCGGCCGGGGTGGTGTCGAGGACGGCCGCGATGGTGGGGAACTCGAAGCCGAAGCTGTCGTGGAGCACGAAGGCCACCCGCTCCCGCGGGGAGAGCCGGTCGAGCACCACGTGCAGCGCGAGACCGACGGTGTCGGCGAGCGCGACGTCGTCGGCCGGGTCCGGGACCGTGTCCCCCGGCCCGAGCTCCTCGACCTCCTCGACGGGCACCGGCGTACGGGACCGCAGCCGGTCCAGGCACAGCCGGGTGGTCACCGTGGTGAGCCAAGCCGGGAGGCTCTCGATCTCGGCGTCCGTGCCGTGCAGGCGCAGCCACGCCTGCTGCACGACGTCCTCCGCCTCCGCCCGGTCACCGAGCACCCGGCCGGCGATCGCCACCAGGCGTGGCCGCTCGGCCTCGAAGTCCTCCGTCTGTCCCACGCCGGTCACCCTCCCACTCGCTCCGTCGTCCTGCTGACGTTCGAGGCGGGCCGGGTGTGACCGCGCGGCCGCGGGTCGCCGTACTGGACCGACGGACCTTCCGCTTGACCGACGAAACTCCGTCGGTCAAGCGTCAGATTCACCGGTCGACCGGTGAATCCTCCCCGCCGGCGCGCGGCCGGATCCGGGCCCGACTCAGGCCTTGCGGCCGACGACGTACAGCCGGGAGGTGGTCTCACCGCGCGCGGTGAGGGGACCGCGGTGGTACCACTCGACGTCGACGAGCCCCGCCGCCTCGACGAGCGCCACGACCGCGGCCGGGTCGTGCTGCACGAAGTCGAGCGGCGGCACCTCGGCGTCGAACCAGCTCGTCATCCGCCGCACCCCGGCGCCGGCCTGCACGGCGACCACGAGCCACCCGTCGGTGTCGAGCGGGCGCACCAGGGCGGCGAGCGCGTCGGGGAGCTCGGACTCGGCGAGGTGGATCAGGGAGTACCACGCGAGGACGGCGCGCCAGCCGGTGGCGTTCTCGGGCCGCATCAGCCGCCGCAGGTCGCCGACGTCGTACCGGACCCCGGGGTGCAGCGCCCGGGCCTGCTCGACCATCTCGGGGGTGAGGTCCAGCCCGCGGGCGTCCACGCCCGCCGCGGCGAGGTACGCCGTGACCCGGCCCGGCCCGCAGCCGACCTCGACCACCGGGCCGCCGTCCGCACCCGTGGCGTGGGCGGCCACCCGGTCCAGCAGCCAGCGCTCGAACGGCTGCCCGTCGAGCTCGTCGGCGAACCGCTCGGCGTACGTCGCGGCGACGGCGCCGTACGTGGCCCGCACCCGGTCGTCCCGCGCCGCGGCGCCGTCGGCCAGCGGCGTCTCGCGGTCCACCGCGGACGCGGGGTCCGCGACGGCGGCGCCCACGGGAGCAGGAGCGTCCCCGAGCAGGTGCGCCCACCGCGGGTCGTGCTGGCCGGCCTGTCGCGGCTGCTGGACGACCAGCCCGCGCTCGGCCATCCGGGCCAGGCAGGCCTCGACCTCGGCGCGGTCCGCGAACTCGTGCAGCCGCTCGGTGCGGGTGCGCAGCTCGCCGGGCGCCTGCGGGCCGCGGAGCAGCAGCACGGTCAGCAGCGCCCGCTCGTCCTCCTCGAGCTCCAGCACCTCGGCGAGAGCCTGGTGGTACTTCAGCGTGCGCCGCCCGGTGGCCGACCAGACGATCCGCAGCAGGCCGCGGTCCTTGAGCCGGCGAGCGACCTGCTCGACGGTCTGCTCGTCGTAGTCGGCGACCGGGTCGCGGCTCGAGGTCTGGTTGCAGGCCGTGCGCAGCGCGCCGAGCGTGAGGGGGTACGACGCGGGGACGGTCCGCTGCTTCTCGAGCAGCGCGCCGAGCACGCGCTGCTCCTCGGCGTCCAGCACGGGGAGGTCGGTCACGACCCGAACCCTAGGGCCCCGGCTCGACGTGGTGTGCCGACATACCCTGGGAGGTATCCCCTGCGCGAGACGGTGATCCCGATGCCTCTGAACTCGATCGCCCACCTTGAGGCTCCCTTCACATACCCCCCAGGGTGCTCAGGACGGCCGCCGCGGGGCCGATGACTCGGTCATGCACTCCCCCCTGCGGTCCCCCCGAGCCGCCGTACCCGCTCTCCTGCTCGCCACCCTCGCCGCGACCGTCGGCGTCACCCTCGCCGCGCCGACCCAGGCCGTCGCCGAGAGCGCCGCGTCCGGGGACCGCACGTTCTTCGTCGACCCGGCCCGCGGCTCCGACGACGCCGCGGGGAGCAAGGCCCAGCCCTGGCGCACCCTGGCGAAGGTCGGCTCCGCCGCGCTCCGCCCGGGCGACACCGTCCGGCTGCGCGCCGGCCGCACCCACATCGGCGCCTTGGACCTGCGGGCGTCCGGCACCCGGGGCGCGCCGATCACCGTGACCGACTACGGCCGCGGACGGCGTCCGGCCGTCGCCGGCCAGAACCCCTGCGTCCGGCTCGCCGGCGACTGGGTCGTCGTGTCGCGCGTCGCCGCCCTGCGCTGCGGCGAGGCCGGCTTCGTGGTCGACGGCGACCACGACACCGTCACCGACGCCCGGGCGACCGGCAGCGTCCGGGGCGTCTGGGTCCGCGAGGGCGCCGACCACGCGCTGGTCAGCCACAGCCGGCTCCACGACAACGACCTGATGGCGCCCGGCACCACCGGCGGGGACGACGACCACGGCGCCCAGGGCGTCGACATCAACGGCGACCACGCCCGGGTCACCCGCAACCTGATCACCGGCCACCGCGCCCCGTCGCCCGACTACGGCGAGGACGGCGCGGCCGTCGAGGTCTACCAGGCCGTCGGCACCCGCGTGGACCACAACCGCGCGGTGGACAACCTCGCCTTCACCGAGCTCGGCGGCTCCCGCACGTCCGGCACCCGCTACCTCCGCAACCGCGTCTCCAGCCGCCTCGACGAGGGGACGTTCCTGATGACGCGCGGCGGCGCCCAGGTGTGGGGCCCGGTGAACGGCACCGTCGCCGAGCGCAACCGGGTCCGCCTCACCGGCGCCCACTCCTTCGGCTTCGGCTGCTACGGCGGCTGCACCCCGAGGATCCTCACGCTGCGCGACAACACCATCTCCGCCGGCTGGTACGTCGGGTGGGTCGACGGCACCTTCGACTCGGCGAACAACCGCTACCGCGGCGAGCTCTGGTTCGACCTCGGCCCGGGCGACCGCGCCGGCGGTCGCTGACCGACCGCTCCGAGGAGCCGAGGACCGTGGGAACCTTCCTGGCGGTGTCGGGCGTCTAGTGGGCATGAGTGACCCCCGGCCTCCCGACGAGGACTTCGCCGCCTACATGCGCGCCCGGTGGGGCGACCTGGTGCGGACCCTGGTGTCCCTGGGCTGCGACCCCCACGAGGCCGAGGACGTCGCCCAGACCGCACTGGCCCGGTGCCTGCGGTCGTGGGACCGCGTCCGTGCTGCCGACGACGTCGACGCCTACGTCTACCGGACCCTCCTGAACTGCTGGTCGACCAGCCGACGTCGGCGCTGGTGGGGCGAGCAGCCCACCGACACGCTCCCGGAGCCCGAGCCGCGGCACGGTGGGATCGGCCTGGACACGACGGTCGCCGAGCGCTCCGCCCTGGTGTCCGCGCTGTCCGGGCTCTCCGCCGACCACCGCGCCGTGCTGGTACTCCGGTTCGGCGCCGACCTCACCGAGGCCCAGACCGCCGAGGCACTGGGCGTCGCCGTCGGCACCGTCAAGAGCCGCGTGTCCCGGGCGCTGGCCTCGATCGAGCGCCGCCACCTCAGCGAGGAGTCCCGATGAACGAGCAGCAGGTCGCCGAGCTCTTCCGCACCGAGTGGCCCCGGATCCCGGTCGGCCCCGCCCCGGTCGACGCCGTCGCGGCCCGCGCAGGACGACGTCGCCGCGGCGTCGTCCGTGGGGTCGTCGGTGGGGTCGTCGTGGGGCTCGCCGCCGCCGCCGTCCTCGCGGTCGTCGTCGTCGCCCAGGACGACGACCCGCGGGAGGTCCGGCCGCTGGGCCCCGAGGGTCCGGTCGTCGACAACCCGGTCGACGTCTCCTGGGCCGCCGACGACGTCCTCCACCTCGACCGCACCACGGTCCGCAACGACGCCGCGGACGAGATCGAGGCGTTCATCGCCTCGCACGCCGCGGTGGCCGAGGGCGAGGCGTACGGCGTGGTCTACGTCGACCTCGAGGGCGACGTCGTGCACGCCGACTCCCTCGGCCGCACCCGCCGGATCGGGGAGGCCGCCCCGGAGCGGGGCGTCGTCGCCGGCTCCCTGTCCTCGGGATGGGCGGCGTGGGTCGACCCCTCCGGCGAGACCCCCGAGCTCGTCGTCCACGACACGGTCGAGGACCGCGAGCTGACCCGGCAGCCGCTCCCCGACGAGGCCCCCGCGGACGACGCGTGGGTCACCACCGCCACGGCGACCGCGGTCGACGGCGAGACCGTGTGGGTGCGGACGCCCGGAGGCGACCTGGTCTGGGAGCCCGGCGAGCCGCTGCGGGAGTCGCCGTACGCCGACCGCTGGGTCGTCGGTGCGGCGGACGGCACCATCGTCACCAGGTCCAAGGACCCCGGCGACATGACCCTGGAGTACGGCGACGCGGACGGCCCGGTGACGTCGGTCCCCGGCGGCGGCGCGGCCGCGGTCTCGGCCGACGGGCGCTACGTCCTGTCCCAGCGGCGGGACGGGGTCGGCGACGGCACCGACGACCCGGCGGACTGGCAGGTCCACGACGCCGTCAACGGGGGCAGCGTCCCGCTCGACCTCCCCCGCCTGCCCGCGGGCGACCGGATCGAGCAGGCCGCCTTCGGCGCCGGGTCGGTCCACTTCGTGCTGGCCCGCTACCGGGGCCCGGTGTCTGCCGAGCCCCGGCGCTGGCAGGTCGTCAGCTGCGACCTGGCGGACGGCGTGTGCGAGACAGTCCTCGACCTGGCCGCCGACGAGGTCGGCCTCGACGTGCCACTGCGACTGGCGGACTGACCCGCCCGGCGCTCAGGCGCCGAGCACCAGCCCGCTGGTCGGCACGCCGGTGCCGGCGGTGACCACCAGGTGCTCGACGCCGTCGACCGGGTTGACCGAGGTGCCGCGGACCTGGCGGACCGCCTCGGCGATGCCGTTCATCCCGTGGATGTAGGCCTCGCCGAGCTGGCCACCGTGGGTGTTCAGCGGGAACGCGCCGTCCACCTCGATCCGGCCGTCGGCCACGAAGTCGCGAGCCTCGCCGCGGCCGCAGAACCCGAGCTCCTCGAGCTGCATCAGGACGTACGGCGTGAAGTGGTCGTAGAGGATGCCCATCCGCATGTCCTGCGGCCCGAGGCCGGACTGCCGCCACAGCTCGCGGCCCACGACGCCCATCTCGGGGATGCCGATGTCGTCGCGGTAGTACGACGTCATCACGAACTGGTCGGCGCCGCTCCCCTGCGCCGCCGCCACGACGTACGCCGGGGGCTGGCGCAGGTCGCGCGCCCGCTCGGCGGAGGTGACGACCAGCGCGACCGCCCCGTCCGACTCCTGGCAGCAGTCGAGCAGGTGCAGCGGGTCGGCGATCATCCGCGAGGCCTGGTGGTCCTCGAGCGTGATCGGCTTGCCGTGGAAGAACGCGTGCGGGTTGGTCGCGGCGTGCCGGCGGTCGGCGACCGCGACCCGGCCGAAGTCCTCCGAGGTCACGCCGTACTCGTGCATGTAGCGCCGCGCCTGCATCGCCACGGTGGCCGCGGGCGTGCCGAGGCCCATCGGGTAGGTCCAGGCGTTGTCGAGGCCGTTGGTGTTGACCTGGGTCGCGGCGTCGGTCGAGAACTGGCCGAACCGGTTCCCCGAGCGCTCGTTGAAGCCGCGGTAGCAGACCACGACGTCCGCGACGCCCGTGGCGACCGCCATCGCGGCCTGCTGCACCGTCGCGCACGCCGCGCCGCCGCCGTAGTTGATCCGGCTGAAGAACCGCAGCTCGGCCATCCCGAGCTCGCGCGCGACCGCGATCTCCGAGGAGGTGTCCATCGTGAACGTCGTGAGCCCGTCGACGTCGGCGACGGTCAGGCCGCAGTCGTCGAGCGCGTGCCGCACGGCCTCGACCGAGAGCTGCAGCTCCGAGCGGCCGGACGCCTTGGAGAACTCGGTGGCGCCGATGCCGGCGATCGCCGCGCGGCGCGAGAGGCCGCTCATGCGCGCACCCGGACGGTGCCGATGACGTGGTCGCCCAGCGAGACCGAGCCGATGACCTTGAGCGTGGCGATGCCGTCCTCGACCGACTCGACCTCCCCGCGGAAGGTCAGCGTGTCGTAGGGGTACGCCGGGGCGCCGAGCCGGATCGCGATGCCCGCGACGTCGGTGTCGGCGCCGGCCCAGTCCACGACGTACTTCTCGACCAGCGCGGTCGAGGTCAGGATGTTCACGAAGATGTCCTTGGAGCCCGCGGCCTGCGCGATGTCGCGGTCGTGGTGGACGTCCTGGAAGTCGCGGGTCGCGATCGCGGTGCTCACCACCAGCGTCGGCGTGAGCGGCAGCTCCCAGGCGGGGATGGTGTCGCCGGCGTTCATCGCTGCTCCTCCTCGAGCCGCCACACGGGCAGCGTCAGGTCGTCGTCGACGCGGTGGAAGTCCACCCGCAGCCGGGTCCCGATCTCGATCTCCGGCTGGCCGTCCGGACCGACGGCGTCGGCCACCTCGCCGACCATCCGGACGCCCTCGTCGAGGTCGACGAGCGCGAGCACGATCGGCAGCTCCTTGCCGGGCACCGGCGGGTGCCGGTGCACGACGTAGGAGAAGACGGTGCCGGTGCCGGCGGCCACGACGTACCCCTGGTCGAAGGCACCGCAGCGCGGGCAGGACGGGCCGGGCGGGAAGCGCAGCGCCTCGCAGGACGGGCAGTGCTGGATCCGCAGCTCCCCGGCGGCGGTGCCGTCCCAGAAGAACTGCGAGTCGCGGTTGACCATCGGCCGGACCGTCACGAGACCGCCCCCTTCGGGGCGAACTTCAGGACCCGGAAGAGCATCGTGGCCACGACCTCGTCGCCGACGTACCAGGTGCTGCGGGAGGTGACGAAGTAGCCGACGCCCATCCCGGTGGTCTTCGGCCCGACGACGGAGTCGAGGGCGGTGGTGACCCGGACCTGCTCGCCGACCTGGAGCGTGCGCTCGTAGGTCTGCTCGCAGTTGGTGCCGAGGACGGCGGTGTAGCCGGCGTCGGTCAGCACCCCCATCATCCCGTGCAGCGGGTCGTCGGCGGGCGGCCGGCCGCGCAGGCCGTACATCGTCCAGACCTGCGCCATCGAGGGCGGCGCCTCCCCGGCGGCGAAGCGCGGGTTCTGGTAGTCCATGGCGTCGAGCCAGGCGTTGATCGTCGGCTGGTTCACCGGGTCGCGGGCCTCGCGCTCGGCGGCCTCGCCGAGCGCCTTGATCCGCTCGGCCTCGGCCATGATCTGCTCGTGGCGCACGTCGGTCTCGTTGGTCGGGGCGCTCATCGGGGCACCCGCGGCAGGCCGAGGCCGAACATCGCGATCAGCTCGCGCTGGACCTCCTGGACCCCGCCGCCGAAGGTCAGCACCAGGTTCCGCTTGGCTTGGGCGTCGAGGTAGGCCAGCAGGTGGTCGGTCGCGGGGTCCGCGGGGTCGCCGTACCGGTGCACGAGGCCGACGAGGTCGGCCGCGAGGTGCTGCACCTGGTCGGCGGCGAACACCTTGGAGGACGACGCGTCGCCCACCGAGACCTCGCCGGACGCACCGGCGCGCGCCACCTCCCAGTTGAGGAGCTCGTTGACGCGGAACACCGCGGTCACCCGCCCCATCACCTGGCGCACGTCGGGCCGGTCGAGCACCCCGGCCTTCGCCGCCCACTCCGCGACCCGGTCGCGCAGCCCCTCGATCCGGCCGGCGGGGCCGAGCATCACGCGCTCGTGGTTGAGCTGGGTGGTGATCAGCTTCCAGCCCTGGTTCTCCTCGCCGACCAGCATGTCGGCGGGCACCCGCACGTCGTTGTAGTACGTCGCGTTGACGTGGTGCGCGCCGTCGGCGGTGATGATCGGGGTGAAGGAGTAGCCGGGGTCGGTGGTGTCGACGATGAGGATCGAGATGCCCTTGTGCTTCGGGGCGTCGGGATCGGTGCGGACCGCCAGCCAGACGTAGTCGGCCTGGTGCCCGCCGGTCGTCCAGAGCTTCTGGCCGTTGACGACGTAGTGGTCGCCGTCGCGGCGGGCGCTGGTGCGCAGCGAGGCCAGGTCGGTGCCGGCGTCGGGCTCGCTGTAGCCGATGGCGAAGTGCACGTCGCCCTCGAGGATCCGCTTGAGGAACAGGTCCTTCTGCTTCGGCGTGCCGTAGCGGATCAGGGTCGGGCCGACGGTCTGCAGCGTCACCGCCGGCAGGTGCACGTCGGAGTACTGGGCCTCGTTGGCGAAGATCGTCTGCTCGACCTCGCCGAGCCCGTGGCCGCCGTACTCCTTCGGCCAGCCGACGCCCATCCAGCCGTCGGAGCCCATCTGGCGCACGATCCGCTGGTAGGTCTCGCCGTGGCGGTCCAGGCCCATGTCGCGGTGCTCGTTCTCGTCGGCCATGCCGCCGAAGTACGCGCGGAGCTCGGCCTTGAGGTCGCGCTGGGCCTTGCTGAGCTCGAGGTTCTTGGCCGCCGGGTCCTCGACCGCGACGTCCTCGGCGCGGGTGCCGAGGGCGTGCACGATGTCGGTGACCCAGGAGAAGTAGCGGTGCAGCGGGTAGGTGATGTCGACGCCCATCCCGCCGTGCAGGTGGTGGCAGGTGCGCAGCGCCGCGGGGGCCTCGGTGGTCACCCAGTGCGCCGCGACGGCGAGGTCGTCGGTGGCGTCGATGCCCTGCCCGACCCGCCACGCGGCGTTGGCCGCGGCGAGGTCGAGGGTGCGCGAGGCGATGTAGACGTCGGCGACCTGCATCGCGACCGCCTGGAACTGCGCCAGCACCCGGCCGAACTGCTCGCGGTTGCGGACGTACTCCGCGGTCAGGTCGCGGGCGCCGGTCACCAGGCCGCCGGCCAGCAGCGCCAGGCCGGCGACGGCGTGCTCGCGCAGCACCCGGGCCGCGTCGGCGTCGTCGGGGCCGCCGAGCAGCTCGGCGGGCGCGCCGTCGAGCACGACGGTGTGCTGGGGCTCCTTGGTCGAGGACGTCGAGGGCAGCAGCGTGACGCCGGGGCCGCTGGGGTCGACGAGAGCGACCACGGCCCGGTCGCCGTGGGTGGCGGTCACCAGCAGGCGGGTGGCGTCCTCGGCGTACGAGACCCCGACCTTGCGGCCGGAGACGGTGCCCTGCCCGCCGTCCTCGTCGTACGTCGTGGCGGGGCGCGGCGCGAGGCCGGCGCCCGGCTCGCGGAGCGCGGGGGTCAGGACCACGTCGCCGGTGACGACGCCGGGGAGGAGCTCGGCCTGCTGCCCCTCGGTGCCGGCGGCCGCGACCGTGAGCACGCCGCAGCAGAGGGTCTCCCAGACCGGGAGGTGGACGGCGCGCGCGCCGGTCTCGCGGAGCAGCACGGCGACCTCTTCGAGGCCAAGCCCCTCGCCGCCGTGGGCCTCCGGCACCGGCAGGCCGAGCAGGCCTGCGGCAGCCAGGTCCGACCAGTTCGCCGACCGGTCCAGCGCCTCGCGCACGACCGCGCGGACCGCCTCGACCGCGTCGGCGCGGTCCGGGTCCGCCTGGGTGAAACCGTCCGAGCTCACGCCGTCTCCTCACCTTCCCGCACGTCGGGAACTCCCGAAACTGTAACGTGTTCTACCCTGAACCGGCACAGCCGTCGAGGGGGGAGCACCATGGCACCGATCTCACCGCGCCGCGCCCTGCGCCGCAGCGTCTACCTGCCCTGGGCGCGGATCCCCGCCGGCCGGATGGTCGAGCTGCCGGGCCGCGGCTCGACGTACGTCACCGACACCCCGGGACCCACCCCGGGGGCCCCGACCGTCGTGCTGCTGCACGCGCTGGGCTGCACCGGGCTGCTGACCTGGTACCCGGCCGTGGAGCCGCTGGCCCGCCGCTTCCGGGTGGTGACGCTCGACCAGCGCTGGCACGGGCGCGGCATCCGCAGCGAGGACTTCTCCCTGCGCGACTGCGCGGACGACGTCGCCGCCCTGCTCGACGTCCTGGAGCTGGAGCAGGTGATCGTGGCCGGCTACTCGATGGGCGGGATCGTCGCCCAGCGGGTCTGGCGCCAGCACCCGGACCGGGTCGGCGGACTGGTGCTGGCCGCGACCAGCGACCGCTTCCAGGTGAACGCGGCCGAGCGCGCGTTCTTCGCCGGCATGGGGATCAGCATGCTCGCCACCCGCCAGCTCTCCCGGTCCCGGACCGCGGTGCGCGCGACGCGGTCGGCGGCCCGGGCGCTGGCGCTGGAGCCCCACGACGTCCACGACTGGGCGATGCACGAGTTCCGCAGCACCAGCCCGTGGGCGGTCGGCCAGGCCCTCGCCGCCCTGGGCCGGCACCACTCCCGGCCGTGGCTCGGGCGGATCGACGTCCCGACCGCGGTCGTGGTGACCTCCCGCGACCGCATCATCCCGTCCTCGCGGCAGGTGGCGCTCGCCCGGGCGATCCCGGGCGCGACGACGCACGAGGTCGACGCCGGCCACGCGGCCTGCGTGCTCGCAGCGGAGCGCTTCGTCCCCGCTGCGGTCGAGGCGGTGGTGACCGTGCAGGCGCGCCGGCGGGACCGCCGCCCGAAGGTCTCCTAGGCCTGCCGCTCCTCGGCACGGGCGCGGGCACCGTCGATCGGGGTCGCGCCGCCGTGGGCCGACACCGCCTCCCGCAGCGCCGCCAGCTCCGCGGGGAAGCGCTGCACGAGGTCGTCGACGTCCGGCATCGACTCGCGACAGGCGATGACGCCGACGTGCACGTTCCCGTTGTTCGACATCACCGTGATGTTGACGCCGGCGCCGTGGAAGACCGGGCCGAGCGGGGTCAGCGACTCGATCAGCGCGCCGTTGAAGTACAGCGGCACCGGGGGGCCCGGGACGTTGGAGATCACCAGGTTGTGCACCACGGGGTGCCGCTCGGCCAGCCGGAGGCCGGCGTACGCGCGCACCGCCAGGCCGAACGTGCGGGGCGCGGCGAACTCCGCCCAGTCCTGGAGGGCGTCGGCGCTGATCGCGTCGGCGTGCTCCTTGGCGTTCCTGTTCCGCTCCGCCATCTCGGTGAGCCGGACCAGCGGGTCCTCCTCGTCGGTGCCGAGGGTCGTGAACAGCGCCGAGACCTTGTTCGCGCCGCTGGAGCGGCGCGAGGACTCCCGCACCGAGATCGGGACGGTCGCGAGCAGCGAGTCCTCGGGCAGCTCGTCGCGGTCCTCGAGGTAGCCGCGCAGCGCACCGCCGGCGACGGCCAGCACGACGTCGTTCACCGTGGTCCCGGTGGCGCGCTTGACCGCCTTGATGTCGTCGAGGTCGAGGTCGGCGAGGCCGATCGCGCGGTGCCCGGTGATCGTGCCGTTGAACGAGGTCCGCGGCGCGGTCAGCGGCGCCGCCATCGCGGTGCCGCTCAACGCCCGCTCGACGGTGCGGGTCACCAGGGACACCGACGGCGCGAGCAGCCGCGCCGCCAGCAGCGGCTTGGTGGCGTTGGCGACGACGCCGCGGCCGAGGAGCTCGAGGTGGCTGGGGTGGTGGCCGAAGGTGCCGGCGTCCCCCAGCTTCAGCGGCTCCGCGTCCGGCTCCAGGCTGCACAGGTGGGAGATGAGGTTCGCGCCGGAGATCCCGTCGACGGTCGCGTGGTGCATCTTGGAGAAGATCACCACGTGGTCCTGCTCGTCGCGGCCGCGCCCGTCGTACCCCTCGATCACCCACATCTCCCACAGCGGCCGCGAGCGGTCGAGCGGCAGGCCGGCGAGGTGCCCCGTCAGGTCCATCAGCTCGCGGTAGCCGCCGGGCGCGGGCAGCGCGAGCCGGTGCACGTGCCGCTCGATGTCGAACTGCCGGTCGCGGACCCAGACCGGGTGGTCCAGGCCCAGGGGCACCCGGCGGAGCTTGCGCGTGAACGCCGGGACGTCGCGCACGCGCTCGTCGATCGCGGCCTGCATGCCCGCGAAGCTGTAGCCGCCCGGGATGGTGCTGGGGTCGAGCACGATGACCCCGCAGACGTGCATCAGCTGGGCGGGCGTCTCGAGGTACAGGAAGCTCGCGTCGAGCCCGGAGAGGCGTTCCATGTGTCTACTTTCGCTCAGAACGAGAACATGTTCTTGGTCTCAACGAGCCAGAGCGGCTCGGGTTCCGACTAGCCTGAAGGCCATGTCCTTCCTGCGTCGACAGGTCGTCACCGCCGCCCTGACCGCCAATGCGATCCGCCCCGTTCCGGGCTTCCGCACCGGCATTCCAGCATTCTTCCCCGCCTGGCTGATCGGCGAGCTCGCCCCCCACGTGCTCGCGCTGACCGCCGCCGACACGGCCACGCACCTCGCGCGTGGCCGGGACCGCAGCCGGCTCGGGCTCGCCCTCGCCGCCGCGAACCTCGCCGGCCTCGCGTTCCTGATCGGGCAGGCGCGCCGGGTGGGCGACCAGGCGGAGGAGTCGCTGACCGAGGCGCTCGGGCTCGACTACGTCGGCCAGCTCGACGCCGCCCCGACCCCCGCCGACCTCGCCGTCCCGTGGCGCCGCCTGGTCAACCCGTTCCGGATGCGCAACCCGGAGGTCCGGGTCGAGAAGAACGTCGTGTACGACGAGCGGCACGGCCGGCGCGGGCTGCTCGACATCTACACCCCGGCCGCGGGCGTCCCCGAGGGCGGCGCGCCCGTGCTGCTGCACGTGCACGGCGGCGCCTGGACCATCGGCACCAAGGAGCAGCAGGGCATCCCGCTCATGCAGCACCTGGCCGCGAAGGGCTGGGTCTGCGTCTCGATCAACTACCGGCTGGCGCCGCGCGACCCGTTCCCGGCCCAGGTGATCGACGTGAAGAAGGCGATCGGCTGGATCCGCGAGCACATCGCCGAGCACGGCGGCGACCCCGACTACATCGCGATCACGGGCGGCTCCGCGGGCGGCCACCTGGTCGCGCTCGCCGCGCTGACGCCGAACGACCCGGCGTACCAGCCCGGCTTCGAGGACGTCGACACCACCGTCCAGGTCGCCGTGCCGCACTACGGCGTGTACGACTTCGCCGGGTCGACCGGCCTGCGCAGCGCGGAGCTGATGCGTGACTCGTTCCTCGCGCCGCGCGTGCTGAGGAAGCGCTGGTCCGAGGACCCGGACGCGTTCGAGGACGCCTCCCCCATCCTGCGGATCACCCCGGACGCGCCGGACTTCTTCGTGCTGCACGGAGCGCTGGACAGCCTCGTCGGCGTCGACCAGGCCCGGCTCTTCGTGGAGAAGCTGCGCCAGGTCTCCAAGCGCACCGTCGTCTACTCCGAGCTCCCCGGGGCCCAGCACGCCTTCGACGTCTTCCCGTCGATCCGGAGCTCGCACGTCGTCCGCGCGATCGACCGCTACCTGCACTGGCACTGGAACCAGTACCGCCGCGAGCAGCAGTCCGCCTGACCACCGGTGGTCGAGCAGCGAAGGCGCCCTGGCGCCGTTCCGGTGGTCGAGCAGCGAAGGCGCCCCGGCGCCTGAGCGATGTCGAGACCCGGTGAGCCGACGTACGACGGTGATCCAGGCCCCAGCCACCCTGCGGGGGTCTCGACAACGCTCGTCGCTAGCGCTCCTCGCCCCGGCGCCGTTCCGGTGGTCGAGCAGCGAAGGCGCCCTGGCGCCTGAGCGATGTCGAGACTGTGAGTCTTTCCTTGCAGCCCTGATCACTGATGGGCTGTGGGTACGACGGCCGCGGGTGTGACCCCTGTCGAGACTGGCCCTGCGAGTCCTTGGGGACTTAGAGGTGCCTTCCTCGGGACTTGTCCGCTCGTGGTCGTCGGCCCCGGCCCAGGTCGGAGGAGCTGGCCTGATCAGGAGCTTGACCGCCTGGCGTTAGCGGCGCCCGACGTGTCTCATCACAGTCCTGCCGATTCTCCGTCCCGGACCGGAACCACGTCCCCGTCCGGCAAGGAGAGAACGCATGACCAGTCTGACTGACTCGATCGACCTGCGGGAGGTAGTCGACGTCGTCATCGGCGTCGACACCCACGTGCACACCCACTCGGCTGCCGTCGTCGATGCCCGTACCGGTGGAGTGCTCGGTGAGATCACCGTCGAGGCCACCTGCGAGGGCTACGCCGAGCTCATCGAGTTCACCGAGCGTCACGCCGCCCTGCGTGCCTGGGCGATCGAGGGAACCGGCAGCCACGGCGCCGGCCTGACCCGAACCCTCAGCGAGCGCAGCGAGGTCGTCATCGAGCTCGACCGGCCCGTGCGGGCCAAGCGCCGCAACGGCGCGAAGTCCGACCCCCTCGACGCGATCCGCGCCGCCCGCGAGGCCCTAGCCCGACCCCGACTCGGCACCCCACGCACCGGTGGCGACCGCCAAGCCCTGGCCGTCCTGGTGACCGCACGACGCTCAGCGATCCAGGCAGCCGGCGATGCGCAACGGCAACTGTTCGCCCTGATCATCGCCGCCCCCGAACAGATCCGGAGCCGCTTCCGAGGCCAGCAACTGAAAACGATGATCCGCACCGCCGCCGCGATGCGCACCCACACCACCTGGGACCTCGAGACCACCACGACCGTGACCACACTGCGGACCCTGGCCCGCCGCAGCCAACACCTGCAGGCCGAGGCCGACGACTACGAGAAGACCATCACCGCCATCGTGAAGTCATGGCGCCCAGACCTCCTCGACCAACCCGGAATCGGACCGATCACCGCCGCGATCGTGCTGTGCGCCTGGTCCCACCCCGGCCGCATCCACTCCGAAGCAGCCTTCGCGATGCTCGCCGGCGCCGCACCCATCCCCGCCAACTCCGGCCAAACCACCAACCGCTACCGCCTCAACCGCTACGGCGACCGACAACTCAACCGCGCCCTGCACACCATCGCCATCACCCGGCAACGCTGCCACCAACCCACCCGCGACTACACCGCCCGCCGCACCACCGAAGGCAAGAACCCCCGCGAGATCCGCCGATGCCTCAAGCGCTACATCGCCCGCGACCTCTACCGACGCCTCGAGAACCCACCATCACCCCTTGACGCAACATAGGAGCGTCCCGGTGAGCCGACGTACGACGGTGATCCAGGCCTCAGCCACCCTGCGGGGGTCTCGACAACGCTCGTCGCTAGCGCTCCTCGCTGCTCGACCACCGGAGGTCGAGCAGCGAAAGGCGCCCTGGCGCCGTTCCCGGTGGTCGAGCAGCGAAGGCGCCCCGGCGCCTGAGCGATGTCGAGACCCCGTCACCCGACCTACGATGCCGATCCAAGCCCCAGCCACCCTGCGGGGGTCTCGACAACGCTCGTCGCTGGCGCTCCTCGCTGCTCGACCACCGGCGATCGCTGTCGAGACCCCGTCACCCGACCTACGATGCCGATCCAAGCCCCAGCCACCCTGCGGGGGTCTCGACAACGCTCGTCGCTGGCGCTCCTCGCTGCTCGACCACCGGCGATCGCTGTCGAGACCCCGAAAGCCGACGTACGACGCCGATCCAAGCCCCAGCCACCCTGCGGGGGTCTCGACAACGCTCGTCGCTGGCGCTCCTCGCTGCTCGACCACCGGAGGTCGCTGCTCGACCACCGGACGTCTAGCGCGGGAGGCCGAGGATCCGCTCGCCGGCGACGTTGCGGAGGATCTGGGTGGTGCCACCGGCGATGGAGAGGCACCGGGTGTTGAGCATCTCCCACATGTCGGCGCGCACCTGGTCGTCGCTGCCGGCGACGACCACGCGGTCGCCGTGCAGGGAGACGACGAGCTCGGAGCCCTCCTGGCGGTTGCGGACGCCGAGGAGCTTCGCCACCGACGACTCTGGCCCGGGGCCCTGCCCGGCCAGCGACCGCAGCACCGTGCGGACGCCGAGCAGCGAGCACACCGTGGACAGCGCGACGGAGTGCCCGACGGCCACCCGCTGCGCCGCCGAGCCCCGGCCGTCCGCGACCAGCGCGACGGCCCGCTCGGTGCTCTTGCTCAGCCGGCTGCTCGCCATCGCGACCCGCTCGTTGGCCAGCGTGGTCCGCGCGAGCCGCCAGCCGTCGCCCGGCTGGGCGACCACGAGCTCGTCGGGCACGAACACGTCGTCGAGGAAGACCTCGTTGAACAGCGCCTCGCCGGTGATCTCCCGCAGGGGTCGTACGTCGATCCCCTCGCTGTTCCGCATGTCCACCAGGAAGTAGGTGATCCCCCGGTGCTGCGGGGCGTCGGGGTCGGTGCGCGCCAGGCAGATGCCCCAGTCCGCCTTCTGCGCGACCGAGGTCCACACCTTCTGCCCGGTGAGCCGCCAGCCGCCGTCCACCTTCACGGCGCGGGTGCGCAGCGACGCCAGGTCCGAGCCGGCCCCCGGCTCGGAGAACAGCTGGCACCAGACCAGCTCACCGAGCAGCGAGGGCCGCACGAAGCGCTCCCGCTGCTCGTCGGTCCCATGCTCGAGGATCGTCGGCAGCGCCCAGCCCGCGATCACGATGTCCGGCCGGGTGACCCCGGCCCGCTCCAGCTCCTGGTCGATGACGATCTGGGCGACCGCGTCCGCGCCGATGCCGTACGGCGCGGGCCAGTGCGGCGTCAGGTAGCCGGCCTCGACCAGCGCCTCGCGTCGGCGCTCCTCCGGCTGCGCGGCGATCTCGCCGGCCCGCGCCCGGACCTCGTCGCGGAGCTCCGCGTCGCGGCCGTCGAGGTCGACCTCCAGCCGCCGGCGTACGCCGTCGACCGCCCGCGCCGTCAGCCGCTCGGCGGCGTCGTCCCGGCCGCCGAGGAGGGCGCGCAGCGCCGCGGCGCGGCGGTAGTACAGGTGGGCGTCGTGCTCGAAGGTGAACCCGATGCCGCCGAGGACCTGGATGCAGGACTTGGCGACCGAGAGCGCCCCGTCGAAGGCGATCGCGGCGGCGACGTCGGCGGCGAACGCCCACTGGTCGTCGTCGGCGCCCGCGAGGCCGCGCTGGGCGGCGCACGCGACGTCCCAGGCGGCCGCGGTGACGGACTCGGCGGTCTCGAGCATCTCGGCGCACAGGTGCTTGATCGCCTGGAAGCTGCCGATCTTCTTCCCGAACTGCTCGCGCACCTTCGCGTACTCGACCGCCGTCTCCAGGCACCAGCGCGCCAGGCCGGCCGCCTCGGCGGCCCCCAGCGTCACGGCGGTACGACGGACCAGCTCGGCGTCCAGGTGCGGCACCGGCACCCGCGCCGACTCGTCGAGCACGCGGAGGGTGCCGTGGCGCCGGCTCAGGTCGACCCCGAGCGCGTCGGTGACCTCGACCGCGGAGCGCGGCAGCACCGACCAGGAGCCGGAGTCGTCGGCGGTCAGCACCTGCGTCGCCGACGGCGCGTCCCACACGACGTCGGAGAGGGCGAGGGCGACGACCGCCCCCTCCCCGAGCTCGGCCGCCAGCGGCGACTCCCCGAGCAGCAGCGCGGCGACCGCCGGCCCGAGCAGCGGCCCCGGCACCAGCTCGTGGGCGCACGCCTCGAGTGCGACCGCGACGTCGAGCACGGAGCCGCCACCGCCCCCGGCCGCCTCGGGCAGCCCGATCGTGGCCACGCCCATCTCGCCGATCGCCGCCCAGGTCGCGGCGAAGTCAGCAGCGGCGTCCTCCTCGGCGGCACGCGCCACGGACGGGCCGTCCAGCGACGCCGCCCACTTGCGCAGGCTGCTCGCCAGCTCGACGTGCTCGTCGGAGATCCCGATCGACATGGCAACCCTTCCGGCCGCAGACTAGAACGTGTTCTAACTCTACTAGGCTGGCTCCGTGACGGACATGCCCGCCGACCTGCTGGACCACGCCCGCGCCGCCAAGGGCTTCATGCCCGAGGACGAGGGGGCGCTGCTGCACCGCGTCGCGCTCGAGCGGCTCCCCCACGGCCCCGCGCTCGAGGTGGGCACCTACTGCGGCAAGTCCGCGATCTACCTCGGCGCCGCCGCACGCGAGGTCGGCGGCACGGTGTTCACCGTCGACCACCACCGCGGCTCCGAGGAGAACCAGGCCGGCTGGGAGCACCACGACGCCTCGCTCGTCGACGACGAGCTCGGGCTGATGGACACCCTGCCGGTCTTCCGTCGCACGCTCGCGCTGGCCGGCCTCGAGGAGCAGGTCGTCGCGGTCGTCGGCCGCAGCACCACGGTGAGCGCCCACTGGCGCACCCCGCTCTCGATGCTGTTCATCGACGGCGGGCACGCCGAGGAGCACGCGCAGAACGACTACTCCGGGTGGGCGCGCTGGCTGATGCCCGGCGGCCACCTGGTCATCCACGACGTCTTCGCCGACCCCGCGGACGGTGGCCAGGCGCCGTACCACGTCTACCTGCGCGCCCTCGAGAGCGGCAGCTTCGAGGACGTCGAGGCGGTCGGGTCGATGCGGGTGCTACGTCGTACGGCCGGGCACGCGGGTGACGCCGTCGGCTGACGGGCACCCGCACTCGAGCGCGAGCTCGCTGAAGTGCGGCGCCAGCGACGTCCCGCGGTAGATCCCCGAGCCCGGCGTGCTGTGCCCGTGGGTCTCCCCCAGCGCGTCCACGGCGAGGACCACCGCAGCCGCCGTGTACGTCGTGTGCTCCGCGGGCCAGCGCACGTCCGGGTTCTCCCCGGCGTAGACCCAGCCGGTGCCGTAGCGCCCGTCGGGCTCGCGCAGGTGCTGCATGTCGGTGAGCAGCGTCAGCGCACGGCGGTGGTCGCCGATGTTGTCCAGCGCCATCACCAGCTCGCACGTCTCCGCCCCGGTGACCCAGGGGTTGGTGTCGACGCAGTGGATGCCGAGACCCGGGACGACGAAGTCGTCCCACCGCGTCGCGAGCAGGTCGTACGCCGCCTGACCGCGCACCGCGCCGCCGAGGACCGGGTAGTACCAGTCCATCGAGTACGTCGACTTGTCGGCGAACAGGTCGCGGTGCTCGCGCAGCGCGTGCCCGAGCCGGCCGCCGGCGAGCTCCCACTCCGGCTGCGGGTCGTCGAGCAGCTCGGCGAGCGCGACGCCGGCGCGCAGCGAGTGGTAGATGCTGGAGGAGCCGGCGAGCAGGCTCAGCGACTCGGTGGGCGTCCAGTTGATGCCGCCGAAGGCGACCTGCTGGGAGACCACCCAGTCCAGGCCGGCGCGGACCGAGGGCCACAGCTCGGCGACGAACGCCGGGTCGTGGCGGACCAGCCAGTGGTGCCACACGCCGACCGCGAGGTAGGCGCTCATGTTGACCTCGCCGCGCTCGTCCTCGGCCCGGCCGTCGACGATCTTCATCGGCCACGAGCCGTCGGGGCGCTGCATGGTCGGCACCCAGCGGTAGGCGCGCTCGGCCGCCTCGACCTGGCCACCGACGAGCAGCGCCATCGCGGCCTCGACGTGGTTCCAGATGTCGGCGTGCTCGCCCGTCGTCCACGGGATCGCCCCGCACGGCTCCTGCATGGCGGCGATGGACCGCGCGGTGTCGGCCACCTGCTGCCCGGTGAGCACGTCCCGGACGGAGGGCAGCTCCTCAGACATGCGGCTTCCGCAGGTAGAGCACCATGCTCTTGCCGATCAGCGGGTCGAGGACCTTGCCGGCGAGCTGCAGGGCCTTGGGCTGCTTCATGATCTCCCACACGAGCAGGCGGTGGTAGGCCTTCGCGAGCGGGTGGTCGTCGTTGGTGACGCCGACGGCGCACTTGATCCACCAGTACGGCGCGTGCAGGCCGTGGGTGTAGGCCTTGCCCTCCAGCTCCAGGCCGGCCTTGACCAGCTTGTCGGAGAGCTCCTTGTCGGTGTAGATCCGGATGTGCCCGCCCTCGACGTTGTGGTAGTCGTCGGAGAGCTTCCAGTTCACGACCTCGGGGAACCACCGCGGCACCGACACCGCGAGCGTGCCGCCCGGCCGCAGGACCCGCACCAGCTCCTGGATCGCCTGGATGTCGGCCGGGACGTGCTCGAGCACCTCGGCGGCGATGATCCGGTCGAACTCGCCGTCGGCGAAGGGCAGCGCCAGGGCGTCGCCCTCCTTGACGTCGGCCTCGGCGCCCTCGGGCACCTCGCCGGCGTCCTTCATGCCCAGGAAGACCTCACGGACCCCCGCCAGCTCGTCGGCGTCCATGTCGAAGGCGATCACGTCCGCCCCCCGGCGGTACATCTCGAACGCGTGCCGGCCGCCGCCGCACCCCATGTCGAGCACGCGGTCGCCGGGCTTGAGGCCCAGGCGGTCGAAGTCAACGGTCAGCACGGTTGGTCTCCTCACGGTCGCGCCGATAGTCGGCGATCACTTCCTCGTACGCCGTCGCGACGGTCGCCGCGACCGCGCGCCAGCTGAACAGCTCCTGGACCCGCTGCCGTCCGGCGCGTCCCATCCGGTCGCGCCGCTCGGGGTCGTCGAGCAGGGCGCCCAGCGCGGCGGTCAGCTCGCCGACGTCGCCGGGCGTGACCAGGTCGGCGCACAGCCCGTCGGGGCCGACGACCTCGGGGATGGCGCCGGCCCGCGAGACGACCAGCGGGGTCGCGCAGGCCATCAGCTCGGCGGTCGGCAGCGAGAAGCCCTCGTAGAGGGACGGCACGCACGCGAGCTCGGCCGAGCCCATCAGCTCGATCAGCTGGGCGTCGCTGATGCCGTGCACGAACCGGACCGAGTCCCCGATCGACAGCTCGGCGATCAGCCGCTCGGTGCGGCCGCCGGGCCGCGGCTTGGTGACCAGCACCAGCTCGATGTCGCGCTCGGTGCGCAGCTTGGCGAACGCCTCAAGCAGCGTCGCGATGCCCTTCATGGGCGCGTCCGCGCTGGCCATCGCCAGGATCCGGCCCGCGACGCGCGGCTTGGTGGGCGGCACGAAGCCGTCCTCGACCCCGAGCAGGATCACCTGCATCCGGGCAGGGTCGACCCCGAAGTCCGTGGCGATGTCGCGCTTGGAGGCCTCCGACGGGGTGAGGATCTTGCGCGCCTGGCGCGCGACCTTGCGCTGCATCCGGAGGAAGCCGTACCAGCGGCTGAGCGTGAGCTTGCGCCACGGGTTGCGGGTCTGGCTGATGTCGATGCGCCGGTCGAAGGTGATCGGGTGGTGCAGCGTGGTGATCAGCGGCAGGCCGTGCTTCTCGATGTCGAGCATCCCGTAGCCGAGCACCTGGTTGTCGTGGACGATGTCGAAGTCGTCGACCCGGTCGCGCAGCAGCCGGGCGACCCGGGTGCTGAACGTCTTGGGCTCCGGGAAGCCGGCCATGCACATGGTCGCGAACTCCTCGACGTCGACGAGGTCGCGGAACTCGCGCAGCTTCGGCACCCGGAACGGGTCCGGCTGGCGGTACAGGTCGAGGCTCGGCACCTTCGTCAGGCGGACGTCGGGGTGGTCGAGGTCGGGGTAGGGCTGCCCGGAGAAGATCTCGACGGTGTGCCCGAGGTTGGCCAGCTCCCGGCTCAGGTGTCGCAGGTAGATCCCCTGGCCCCCGGTGTGGGGGTGGCTGCGATAGGACAGCAAAGCCACGCGCATGATCGTCGCGTCCCTTCTTGGTGACGGCATCCGGACACGTGCCGGAGGCGGTGACGCGCCGGGCCGGACGAAGTGGAACGTGTTCCTATCATGCCCCACGACTTGCTAGCCTCAGGACCGTACCTGGTTTCGCCGTCCTGGCCGAGGCGACCCCGTCGTCCCGCCGTCGTGACGATGACCACACCCACGAAGGCACACGAAGGCATGGGGACCCCCTGGTGAGCACTGCCAACTCGCTCAGCGCCGACGAGCTCGGATCGGCCGCGCAGCGCGAGCGCCGCAAGCGCATCCTCGACGCCACCATCGAGCTGGCGTCGCAGGGCGGCTTCGACGCCGTCCAGATGCGGGCCGTGGCGGACCGGGCCGACGTCGCCCTGGGCACGCTGTACCGCTACTTCCCGTCCAAGATCCACCTGCTCGTCTCCGCGCTCGGCCGCGAGCTCGAGCGCTCGGACGCCACGATGCGGGACCGGCCGGTCACCGGCGACACCGCCGCCGAGCGGGTCGTCCACGTGCTCAAGCGCACCACCCGCGGCATGCAGGGCGACCCTCACCTCACGGAGGCGCTGACCCGGGCGTTCATGTTCGCCGACGCCTCGGTGCGCACCGAGATCCACACCGTGGGCATGCTGCTCACCCAGATGATGACCCGGGCCATGCACCCCGACCAGGTCGAGCAGACCGAGGACGACGTGGCGATCGCCCGGGTGATCGGCGACGTGTGGCTGTCCTCGCTCGTCGGCTGGGTCACCGGCCGCACCACGGCCGCCGAGACCGCCCAGCACATGGAGACCGCGGTCCGGCTGCTGCTCCGCGAGTAGCGGCTACTCCAGGAACGCCGCCGTCGACCCACCGAGCGTGATCGGGTCCATCCCGAGCTTGCGGTGGTCCCAGGAGCGCACCCGGTCCGCGTCCAGCCGGACCACGACGCGGTTCTTGGCCATCAGCTCCACGAACGGCCGCAGCTCCTCGGTGTACGGCGCGTTGTAGCGCTCGAAGATGTCGACGCACACCTTCCACACCACCTCCGGGTCCTCGACCACGACGCCGGCGCCCTCGAGGGAGACCCCGCGCAGCTGGTCGTAGGTGTGGCCGGCCTCGACGAGGAAGCTCATCCGCCCGTCGCGCCGCAGGTTGACGACCTTCTGCGACTTCGCCTTGGTCTCGATCCAGAGGTGGCCGTCGAACCACGCGTACCACATGGCGACCAGGTGGACCTGGCCCGCGGGCCCCATCGTGGCGATGGTGGCGCTGCGCTGCTGGGTGAGGAACGTGTCGATCTCGTCCTCGGACATGACGATCTGGCTGCGTTGGTTGGCCATCGGTATCCCTTATCCGCCGAAGGCGTGGGTCGCGGTGACCCCGCCGTCGATCGCTATCTCTGCGCCGTTGATGTAGGAGGACTCGTCGCTGCCGAGGAAGACGTAGAGCGGCGCGACGTCCTCGGGCAGCCCGACGCGACGCAGCGGCACCTTCGAGGCGCCGTACTCCATGGCGGCGTCGCCGCCGTGCACGCGCGTCATCGGGGTGTCGATCATGCCGGGGTGCACCGAGTTGACCCGGATGCCGTGCTGGCCGAGCTCGTGGGCGGCGCCCTTGGTCATGCCGCGGACGGCGAACTTGGTGGCGCCGTACGCGACGGTGCCGGCCATCCCGCCGAGGCCCTCGGTCGAGGAGGCGTTGATGATCGAGCCGCCACCGTTCTTCCGCATGGTCCGGGCCACGGCGCGCATGCCGAGGAACGGGCCGAGCTGGTTGACCCGGAACATCAGCTCGAGCTCGGCGAGGTCCTGGCTCTCGACCTGCCCGAAGCGGAGGATGCCGGCGTTGTTCGCCAGGATCCCGACCGGGCCGAACCGCTCGTCGGTGTCGGCGACCAGCGCGGCCCAGGAGGCCTCGTCGCTGACGTCGTGGCGGGTGAAGCGGGCCACCTCGGCGCCCGCCTCCGCGCACAGCGAGTCGGCCAGCGCCTGCCCCTCCTCCTGGGCCACGTCGGCGACGGCGACCGAGGCGCCCTCGGCGACGTACGCGCGCACGATCGCCGCGCCCTGGCCCATCGCGCCGCCGGTGACGATGGCGACCTTGCCGGCCAGGCGTCCCGGCCTCACGCCTGGAGCCGCATGATCTCGTCGGCGGAGAACCCCTTCGCGGGGTCGCGGCCCTCGAAGTAGCCGCCGAGCTGCTTGTCGAGCTCGCCGAGGTCCCAGGTCGAGCCGGTGGTGTCGAAGCGCTGCTCGAGGGTCGGCGGCGCGACGAGCGCCACCATCCCGCCGTACACGACGAAGACCTGGGCGGTGATCGCGGCGGCGGCCGGCGAGGCGAGGTAGGCGACCAGCGGCGCGACGTGCTCCGGGGAGTAGGGGTCGACCTCCTCGCCGGAGGTGTCCTCGCCGAAGACCTGCGCGGTCATCGCGGTGCGGGCCCGCGGGCAGATCGCGTTGGCGCGCACGCCGCTGCTCGCCATCGCGCGGGCGGTCGAGACCGTCAGCGCGGCGATGCCGGCCTTGGCGGCGCCGTAGTTGGCCTGTCCCGGAGGGCCGCTGAGGAACGCCTCGGAGGCGGTGTTGACCACGCTCGCGTCGACCGGGGCGCCGGTCTCCTTCGCCTTCGCCCGCCAGTACGACGCGGCGTTGCGGGTCAGCAGGAAGTGGCCCCGCAGGTGCACGCGGATGACCGCGTCCCACTCCTCGTCGGACATGTTGAACAGCATCCGGTCGCGGGTCATGCCGGCGTTGTTGACCACGATGTCGAGGCTGCCGAAGCCGTCGACGGCGGCGGCGACCATCGCGTCGGCGGTGCTGCGCTCGGCGACGTCGCCCTCGACGACCCTCGCCTCGCCCCCGCGGCCACGGATCTCCTCGGCGGCGTCGTCGGCGGCACCGGGAAGGTCGTTGAGCACCACCCGGGCACCCGCGGCGGAGAGGGCCAGCGCCTCGGCGCGGCCGAGACCGGCGCCGGCGCCGGTGACGACGGCGACGCGGCCGTCGAGGGAAAGCAGGTCGGTCATGTTCTCAGTCCTCCAGACTGATTGCGGCGCGCGGGCAGGCTGCCACAGCGCGCTTGACGTTCTCGAGGTTCTCCGGGGACGTCTCGTCCGCCTTGACCTGGAGGTAGTCGTCGTCGTCGAGCTCGAACACCTCGGGCGCCATCGCCTCGCACAGCCCGTTGGACTCGCACAGGTCGAAGTCCACCTTGATCTTCATGCTGCTCCTCAGCTCCCTTCGCTGGAGTGGCCCGGAAAGACCTTCGCGGTCGGGTCGATCGCCACGGTCGCGTTGTTGACGGCGGTCGCGGCCTCGCCGAAGCCGACGGCGATCAGCCGGACCTTGCCCGGGTACTCCGTGATGTCGCCCGCCGCGAAGACCCGCGGCAGGCTGGTGCGCATGGCGGGGTCGACCACGACGTGCCGCTTGGCGACCTCGATCCCCCACTGCTGCAGCGGGCCGAGGTCGGCGATGAAGCCGAGCGCGGCGACCACCGCCTGCGCCGGCAGCGTGGTCGTCTCGCCGTCGACCGTGACGTCGACGGACTGCACCGTGTCGGTGCCGGAGAGCGCGGTCACCTCGGCCCGGGTGATGATCCGCACCGAGGAGTCCCGCACCTGCTGGACGGTGCGCTCGTGGGCGCGGAAGGCGTCGCGCCGGTGCACCAGGGTCACCGACCGGGCGATCGGCTCCAGGTGCAGCGCCCAGTCGAACGCGCTGTCGCCGCCGCCGACGATGACGACGTCCTTGCCGGCGTACGGCGCGAAGCTCGGGACGAAGAACGCGAGGCCGCGGCCCAGCCAGCCTTCGCCGGCCGGCAGCGGCCGGGGGCTGAACTTGCCGATGCCGGCGGTGATCAGCACCGCGCCGGCCGTGATCTCGGTGCCGTCGTCGAGCCGCACGACCACGCCGTCGACGTGGTGCTCGAGGTCGGTGGCCGTCCGCTCCAGGAAGTACGCCGGGGCCGCGGTCGCCGCCTGGGCGACCAGCCCGGCCACGAGGTCGCGGCCCTTGACCGACGGGAACCCGGCGACGTCGAGGATGGCCTTCTCGGGGTACATCGCGGTGATCTGCCCGCCGAGCTCGGGCAGGGAGTCGACGATCGCCACCCGGTGCCCGCGGAACCCGGCGTAGTAGGCGGCGAAGAGCCCGGTGGGGCCGGCCCCGACGATGAGGACGTCGGTCTCCGCGCGGACGGGGGCCTCGCGGGCTGCGGTCACGACGGCGATCCCTCCTCCTACCCCCCGAGCTCCGGACTAGAACGTGTTCTAGACGCTACCGGCTAGTTCTATCAGAGCGCGTCGAGGTCCGTCACGATCCAGTCGCCCGCGTCGCGGTGCAGGGTCACCACCACGCGGTTGAGGTCGGCGCGCGGCCGCTCCAGGTGCTTGCCGGTCGTCGTCTGGTTGACGAAGAGCAGCGCCTTGACGTCGTGGTCGCTCGCGGAGATCGCCGACGCGGCCACCACGGCGGCCTCGACCACCGCCTCGTTCTTCTCGGTCTGCTCCCGGATCGCGTCGATCGTCGTGCGGTACTCCTCCTGCATCTTCGGGCCCAGGAGCGGCAGCGCGCCCTCGAGGTCCTCCTCCAGCGTGGTCGCGGAGTACGACAGCACCTGCTCGGCGGCCCGGGTGGCGGCGCTGAGCCCGGCCGACTTCACGCTCTCGCTCGTGAACGTCGACCCGGGCGCGAGCGGGCTCAGGCCGGTGGGAGCCGGCGGCTCCGGCTCGTCGACCACGAGCATCCGCACGAAGACGACCGCCAGGGCCACCACCAGCACGAGGAGCACCGCGACCGGCCAGCGACGCGGCGTGCGACGCGGCTTGCGCGGCTCGCTGGAGGGCACCTCGTCCGCCGGCGCCACCGACGGCTCGGGGTCGACGGGGGTCTCGGGGTCCACGGGGTAGTCGAGGTCGTCGGCGGGTTCGGCGTCCACGACCGTCGCCGTCGCCGCTGCCGGCTCCAGGTCGGAGCTGCAGTAGCGGCACCGGATCGCGGCGGCCTTGATGGTCTCGGCGCAGAAGGGACAGATCCGCTCGTCGCGGGCCAGGACATCGGTCATCGGGTCAGCTCACGAACTGCACGTTGGAGGCCAGCCAGCGATCGTCCTCGCGCACCATGTCGATCTGGAGGCGGTAGTAGCGCGGCTGCTTGGTGCCCTCGGTGGTCAGGTTGGCGACCTCGCTGTCGGCGGCGACGTACACGAGCGCCGAGTCGGCGTCGAGGTCACCGATGCCCAGCGAGAGCACCTCGCCCGAGCTCACCGACTCGTTGCGCTCCGCGGAGTCGACGAGGTCCTCGACGCTCGCGGCGTACTGCTCGGCGAACTCCCCCGTCGCCCGGTCCAGGACGGCCTTCGTGAGCGGCTCCATGTCGCGGTGGTCGACCTCCAGGAAGGCGAGGGTCAGCTCGCGGGCGGCCTCGGCCACCTCGCGGTGCGTCCGGCTCAGGTCGGTCTCGGCAGCGTCCGCGGACCCCGTAACGGCGCGCTCCAGGGCACTGCGGCCGTCGTCGGAGCGGAGGGCGGTCACGGCGATCGCCGCCGCCAGCGCGACGGCGAGGACACCGAGCACCGCGGTGGCGAGCGACCAACGGCGGCTCACGAGGCGCCCACCGGGCCGAGGAGCATCCAGCGCCAGGAGTCATCGCCGAACAGGTCCTGGAGGCCGCCGGCGCGGCCGATGGTCACCGGGGGGTCGTCGGTCACCGCCCGACCGTAGGGGGCGCGGCCGGCGTCGCCACCGAAGCGCGGCGCGTACTTCGAGCCGCGCATGTTCGCCGGCGGCCCCTCGCGGCACTCCGCGGGGAAGATCTCGGTATCGGTGAGGTCGGACGCCGGGCGCCACTGGTCGGTAGGCATGAAGCCGTCGCGGCAGGGTCCCGGCGTCTGCGCCAGCTGGAGGTTGATGTGGCCGTAGCCGTCACCGGGCGTGCCGGTGAAGCCGTTGGCCACGATCTTGGGGAACGTCACGAGGAGCTGCTCCAAGGCGGGGAGTCGGGTGGTCAGGATCTGGTTGAGGGTGACGAGGTCGCCGATGAAGACCGGCAGCGTCGGCTCGAGGCCGGCGACCAGCGCCTCGACCTCGCGGACCGCCGAGCCGCCACCCTCCAGCACGGTGCGCAGCTCGGGGTCCCGGCCGCGCAGCTCGCCGGTCAGGTCGGCGAGGGACCGGGCGAAGACCCGGATGTCGGTGCGGTGCCGCTGCTGGGTCTCGAGCACCGTGCGGCCGTTGTCGAGGAGGCCGAAGGTCGCCTCCTCGTTCGCCAGGGCCGCCTCGAGGAAGTCCGAGCCGGACTCGACCATCTGCTCCAGCGGGTCGGCCGTGTCCTGGAACGTGGTGCCGAGCTCCTCGATGACGGTGTTGAGGTTGTCCTGGTCGACCGAGCGGACCAGCTCGTCGAGGTCGACGAGCAGGTCGTCCTCGCCGACCGGGAGGCTGTCCTCGTCCCCGACCAGGACGTCGCCGTCCTCGACGTACGGCCCGGAGTCGTCGGGCGGGATCACGTCGAGGTACTGCTCGCCGACCGCGGAGAGGTTGTGGACCTCGAGGCGGGAGTCCTCCGGGATCTCGGTGCCCTCCTCCAGCGCCAGGTCCAGCCGCAGGCCCGTGCGGGTGACGTGCATGGCGTCGACCTCGCCGACCTTGACGCCGCGGTAGGTCACCTGGCTGCCCTCGAAGAGGCCCCCGGAGCCGGGGAGGGTCGCCTCGACCTCGATGCCGCGGCCGAGGATCCGGTCGACGAGGCCGAGGTAGCTGCCCGCGACGTAGACCACCCCGACGGCGGCGAGGACCACGAAGGCCAGCAGCCGGGTCTTCACGCCCCGGGTCATCCGAGACCCCCCTCGAGCAGGCCGCCGCCGGTGCCGATCGTGGAGTCCCGCGTGTAGCCGTCCGCACCCCGGCCGACGCCCGGCAGCGACGGGAGGCCGGGGAGGTCGGGCAGCGGGATGTCGGGCAGGTCCGGCAGGCCGGGGATGTCGGGCAGCGGCAGGCCGCCGCCCCCGCCGCCGTCGCCGGGCTCCAGGATCTGGGTCAGCCCCTCGAGGGAGACGTCGAGCGCGAACTTCGCGTTGGCGTAGTCGCCCTTGACGATCTCCAGCGCCTCCTCCGGGAAGGGGAAGCTGATCAGCAGCGAGAGGCCGCGCGGGAGCGAGTCCCCGGTCTCGTTGAGCCGGCGCAGGATCGGGCGCAGGTGCTCGAGGTCGGCGAGGAGGTTCTCCTTGGTGCCGTTGATGACGCGGGTGCCCACCTCGCCGAGCCGGTCGAGCTCGCCCAGCATCGCGACCAGCTGGTCGTGCTGCTCGTTGAGCACCTCGAGCGCGGGCCCGGTGGACCGGATCGCCGCGTCGATGGTCTCGGTCTCCTGGTTGAGCGTCCGGGCCAGCCGGTTGAGCGCCTCCATCGCGCCGATGATGTCGCCCTTCTGCTCGTCGAGGCCCCCCACGAGCTCGTCGAGGCGGCGGAACAGGCTCTTCACGTCGTCGGTGCGGCCGCTCATCAGCGCGTTGACCTCGTCGGAGATCTGCCGGATCTGGCCGACCCCGCCGCCGCTGAGCACGAACGAGAGCGCGCCCAGCACCTCCTCGACCTCCGGGTTGCGGCCGGTCGCGTCCAGCTCGAGGTGGTCGCCGTCCCCCAGCCGGCCGCGCGGCGCGCCCACGGGCTCGCCGAGGTCGACGTACTTCTCCCCCAGCAGGCTGGTCTGGCGGATCTCGGCGACGGCGTTGTCGGGCAGCTCGATGTCGCTGCGGATCCGCAGCGTCACCTCCGCGTTCCAGCCGTCGCGCTCGACCTCGTCGACCTCGCCGACGACGACGTCGCTGACCATCACCGGCGACCGCGGGACGACGTTGAGGACGTCGTCGAAGTCGGCGGTGACCGTGAACGTCTCCTCGCCGCTGACCGGGCTCCCGGGGAGCGGCAGGTCGTAGGCGCCGTCGAAGTCGCAGGCCGCGAGGAGCGGCGCCGCCACGGCCAGCACGGCCACCGCGCCGAGCACGCGCCGCACGGGGCGGGGCACGGGACGGGCGGTCATCGCGGGCCACCCCCCAGCAGCTCGCGCAGCCCCTGGGCGGGGACCGCCTCGCCGGGCACGCGGGTGTCGCCGGTGCCCCGGGGCGTGCCGCCGGCGGGGAGCTGCAGCCCGAGCGGCTCGAGCAGGCCCTCGAGCAGCTTGCAGACGACGCCGGCGCGCGGCACCTGGGCGTTGGTGACGAGCGCGCACAGGAAGCCGTCGAGGTCCTCGACGTTGGGCCCGACCTGGATCCGCGCGTTCTGCGACCCGGTCTTGGTGTCGAAGCCCAGCGCCAGGTTGCCCATCCCGAGCGGCCCCTTCTCGACCGCGGTGATGATCGACTCCTTCTCGGCGACGAGCACGTCGAGCACGTCGGTGAGGTCCTCGACCTCGCCGACGAGGGCCTCCCGGTTCTCCTTGACGAAGGTGCGGACGGTGCCCACGGCCCCGGCGAGCGCCTCGAGGGCGCGGCCGAGCTCCTCGCGCTCCCCGGAGAGCTGGTTGGTCGCCCGGGCCAGGTCGCCCATGAACTCGTCGACGAGCGCGTCGTTGCGGGCGAGGGTCCCGGTGAAGGCGTTGAGCTGGCGGACGGTCCCGAACAGGTCGCCGCTGTTGTCGCCGAAGGTCTGCGCCGCCGCGGAGAGGTCCCGGATCATCTGGTTGGCGGTCCCGCCCTGCCCCTCGAGGGCCTCGGTGCCGCGCGCGAGCAGCGTGTCGAGGGAGCCGTTGCGGTTGGCGCCGTTCGGGCCGAGCGCGTTGGCCAGGGTGGAGAGGCTCTCGTAGATCCGGTCGAGCTCCACCGGCGTCGCGGTCTCCCGGAGCGGGATCTCGCCGCCGTCGGCCATCGCCTTCCCGCCGGTGTGCACCGGGGTGAGCTGGATGAACCGGTCCGAGACGAGGGTCGGGGTCACGATGACCGCGCGCGCATCGGCCGGGACGTCGTACTCCGCGTCGTAGAGCATGTCGACGCGGACCGAGTCGCCCTCGGGGACGACGGCGGTCACCTTGCCGACCGGGACGCCGAGGATGCGGACCTCGGTGTCGACGAAGATGCTCACCGCGCTGGCGAAGTGAGCGGTCAGCTTCTTCTGGCCGCGGGTCTCGTCGCGGCCCAGGAGCACCAGCGCGAGGGTCACCACCAAGATGACGGCGACGGCCGCGGCGAGCGCGCGGGACTGGGTCTGGGACGACATCGGGTCAGCTCCTCGGTCCGGGGAGGAACTCGCCGGTGCCGAGACCGAGCAGGTTCACCAGGTAGGCGTCGAACCACGGGCCGGTGCCGACGATGTTGCCCAGGATGTCGGCGTACGGGCCGACGGCGGCCGCCGTCTTGCGCAGCTCGGTGCGCCGGTCGCGGAGCATCGTGGTCACGGTGCGCAGCTCGGCGAGCGCGGGCGCGAGGTCCTTCTCGTTGTCCTCCGCGAGCCCGCGCAGCTGGATCGCGAGGGTCTCGGCGTTCACCAGCAGCCGGTGGATCGCCTCCTCGCGGCGGTCGAGCTCGTCGAAGACCAGGCTGCTGCTGTCCATCAGCTGCACCAGGTCGCCGCGCCGGTCGGCGAACAGCCCGCTGACGGACTCCGCGCGGTCCAGCAGCCCGGCCAGCTCCTCGTCGCGGGTCGCGATGGTCCGCGACAGCCGGGAGAGACCGGTGAACGAGCCCTGGATCTCGGGTGCCGCGCCGTCGAGCGTCGCGGAGATGACGTCGAAGGCCTCCTCGAGCTGCTGGTCGTCGATGGCCTCGGTGGTGGTGGTCAGGTCGCCGAGCACGTCGACGATGTCGTACGCCGCCCGGGTGTTCTCGACCGGGATCGTGCCGCCCGGCTCGAGGTCGCCCTTGCCCTCCGGGACCAGCTCGAGGTACTTCTCCCCCAGCAGGTTGAGGACCTCGACCGACGCGCGGGTGTCGGGGCCGAGCTCGACGCCCGCGTCCACCTCGAAGTCGACGACGACCTTGCCGTCCTCGACCGCGAGGCCCCCCACGCGGCCGACCCGCTGCCCGGCGACCTGGACCATCTGGCCGGCCCGCAGCCCGCTCGCATCGGTGAGGACCGCGTGGTACCCGGTGCCGCGGAAGCCCGGGAACTTCTGCAGGTTGAACGCCGCCGCCATCACGACGAGCAGCACCACCAGGGCGATCGCGCCGAAGCGGAGGACCTGGGCGTCGCTGCGTCCGCGGGCGGCCATTACTGGCACCTCGGCGCGGTGCTGTGGAAGGACAGGTCGTTCAGGGAGTCCTGGAGGAAGGTCAGGTCGATGCCGGCGATCTTCGGCAGCGTGATGCTGCCCTCGAAGTCGCAGAGGTAGTAGTTGTACCAGGACCCGTAGGTGCCGATCCGGGTCTGGTCGGTCATCGCCTCGGGGAGCCGCTCGAGCAGACCGGTGAGCACCTCGAGGTTCTCCTTCTTCGCCAGCAGCGTCATCAGCTGCCGCAGCTCCTTCACGTCCTCCTTCAGCAGCGGACGGGCCCGGGTGAGCAGGTCGGCGACGGTGTCGGTGAGCGCGGAGAGGTTCTGCACGGACCTGCCGATCGCGACCCGGTCGCGGGCGAGGTTGCCCATCCAGTCCTTGAGCCCCACGACCAGCTCGGAGAGCTGCCCGCGGCGCCGGTCGACGGTGGTGAGCAGCCGGTCGAGGTTGGTGATCACCTCGCCGATCAGCTCGTCGCGGTCGGCGAGCGTGTTCGTGAGCGAGGCGGTGCGCGAGAGCAGGCTCTGGACCGTGCCGGACTCCCCCTGCAGCACCTCGATGATGTTCTTCGACAGCTCGTTGACCGAGGCCGGGTCCAGCGCGGCGAAGAGCGGCTGGAAGCCGTTGTAGAGCGCGGTGAGGTCCAGCGCCGGCGAGGTGCGGCTGACCGGCAGGGTCGCCTCGTCCTCGAGCGGCTTCGCCGCCGGGTCGCCCTCCTCGAGCGCGAGGTAGCGGTCGCCGACGATGTTGAGGTAGCGGATCTCGGCGCGGCTGGCGGTGGTCAGCGGGACGTCGGCCTCCACCTCGAAGGTCACCCGGGCCTGCTGCCGCTCGTGGATCTCGACCTCCTTGACCTCCCCCACGGGGATGCCGGCGATCCGGACGTCGTCGCCCTCCTGGAGCATGCTCGCGCTGGTGAAGATCGCGTGCACGGTCTGCTTCTCGCCGAAGCCGATGTTGCCCATGATCACGGCGAGCAGCCCGGTCACCAGCAGCGAGACGACGGTGAAGACGCCCAGCTTGAGCGCCGAGACGATGGTCGCGGTGTTGCGCGTGCTCACGTCGCCCCCCTCATCGCTGCACCGTGGTCCCCCGGACCTGCGGTCCGTAGAGCAGGGCGGAGAGGGAGCCGAGCTCCCGCATCGAGAGGTCCGCCTCGGAGGCGAGCAGCACGTTGACGAGCCGCTGCTCGGGGGCGGTGCCGGAGTAGCCCTTGGTCGGGTTGCGGAACGACCCCGGGGCGACGGTGCGGAACGGGGAGGACTGGGTGATCTCGTCCTGGTCGCTGCCGTCGTCCAGCGGGGTGCTCACCGGCCCCGGCGGGTTCGGCAGCCCGGCGCACCACGGACCGTGCCCGACCTCGCCGTACTCCGGCCGGTCGTTGGCGTCGTACGCCGGCTTCTGCACCGAGCCGAGCTCGAGGACCTGGTTGACCCGGCTGTTGGCGAAGATCTCTGAGAGCTTCGCGGTGTAGACGTCGAGCCCCTCGAGCAGGCACGGGTACTCCGGTGAGTAGGTGTCGAGCAGGCGCAGCAGCGGCCGGGAGAGCTCGCCGAGCCGGATGATGCCCTCCTCGTTGTCGCGGAGCACCCGGGCGCTGGTCTCGGCCAGCCCCGTGACGTCGTCGATGAAGGAGGCGAGCTCGGCCTCCTTGTCCGCGATGGTGCGGGCGGAGACGGTGGCGTTGCGCAGCAGCCGGAGCACGTCGGGGGTGGCCCGCTCGTAGGTCTGGGAGACGTCGGCCAGCAGCTCGAGGTCGCGCTGCAACGTCGGCAGCCGCTCGGTGAGCCGGCCGGCGTACCCGTCGAGGTCCTCGAGCAGGACGCCGATCCGCTCGCCGCGGCCGGACAGGGCGGACGCGAGGGCGTAGAGCGTGGCGTTGAGCTGGCCCGGGGAGACCGAGCGCAGCAGCGGGAACAGGTCCGCCAGGATCCGGCTCAGCTCGACGTTGGTCTCCACCCGGTCGGACTCGACCACAGCGCCGTCGCGGATCGCCTCCTCGGAGGGGTTCTCGGGCTCGACCAGGGAGATGAACTTCTGCCCGAAGAGAGTGGTCGGCAGGATCTCCGCGCGGATGTTCTGCGGGACCTCGGCGGCGGCGGCCGGACGCAGCGCGACCAGGATCACCGCCTCCTCGCCGTCCTGGCTGATGTCGCGCACCTGGCCGACCAGGACGCCGCGCAGCCGCACGTCGCCGCCCCGAGCCAGCTGCAGGCCCGCCCGCTCGGCCTTGAACGTCACCATCGTGGCCGCCTCGAACTTCTTGTTGTAGACGGCGATCGAGAGCCAGATCAGGGTCGCGATGACGGTGAGGAAGACGACCCCGGCCACGAGGAGGCGACGGTGCTCCGCGGGGCTGTCGTGGTGGACGTTGACCAGCACCCGGCTACCCCGTGATCCGGACGGTCGTGGTCGAGCCCCAGATCGCGAAGCTGAGGAAGAAGTCGGCGACGACGGTGGTCACGATGCTGGTGCGGATCGCCTTGCCCACCGCCATGCCCACCCCGGCCGGGCCACCGGACGCGGTGTAGCCGTAGTAGCAGTGGATCAGGATGATCGCGACCGCGAGGATGATCAGCTTGAAGAACGACCAGAGGATGTCGATCGGCGGCAGGAACTGCAGGAAGTAGTGGTCGTACGTGCCGCCGGACTGCCCGTAGATCATCGTCGTGATCAGCCGCGGGGAGAGGTACGACGCGCTCAGCGCCACGATGTAGAGCGGGATCACCGCGATGAACGCCGCGATCATCCGGGTGGTGACCAGGAACGGCAGCGACGGGATGCCCATCACCTCGAGCGCGTCGATCTCCTCGCTGATCCGCATCGCGCCGAGGCGGGCGGTGTAGCCGCAGCCGACGGTCGCGGCCAGCGCGATCGCCGAGATCAGCGGCGCGACCTCGCGGGTGTTGAAGTAGGCGGAGATGAAGGCGGTGAACTTCGAGACGCCCAGCTGGCTCAGCGAGGCGTACCCCTGGATGCCCACCTCGGTGCCGGCGAAGAACGCCAGGAACGCGATCACGCCGACCGTGCCGGCGATGACCGAGAGGCCGCCGGCGCCGAAGGACACCTCGGCGAGGGTGTTGAGGATCTCGCGCGGGTAGCGCCGGATCGCCCGGGGCGTCCAGGCCAGGGCCTTGAGGTAGAACAGCAGCTGGTCGCCGTACTCCTCGAGCCGCTCGCGTCGCTCGCGCAGGAGGGTCGCGCCGACCTCGCCGATGGCTGCCATCTCAGAGTCCTGCCTGCGGGACGACCTGGAAGTAGATCGCGGTGATGATCGCGTTGAGGAAGAACAGCAGCATGAAGGCGACGATCACCGACTCGTTGACCGCGCGGCCGACGCCGCTGGGGCCGCCGCCGGCGTTGAGCCCCTTGAAGGCGCCCACGATCGCGGCGAGGTAGCCGAAGACCGCGGCCTTGACCATGCTGATGTAGAGGTCGGGCAGCGTCGCCAGCGCCGTGAAGGAGGAGAGGAACGCGCCCGCCGAGCCGTCCTGGATGATGACGGTGAAGAAGTACGCCCCGCCGATGCCGGCGGAGATCACCAGGCCGTTGATCATCATCGCGACGAAGACCGTGGCCATCACGCGGGGCACCACGAGCCGGGCGATCGGGTCGACGCCCAGCACCTCCATCGCGTCGATCTCCTCGCGGATCTTGCGCGCCCCGAGGTCGGAGCAGATCGCCGATCCCGCGGCGCCGGCGATGATCAGGGCCGCGGCGATGGGCGCGGCCTCGCGGACGACGGCCAGCACGGCGGAGGCGCCGGCGAAGGACTGGGCGCCGAGCTGACCGGTGAGGTTGCCGACCTGCAGGGAGATGACCGCGCCGAAGGGCACCGAGACCAGGATCGTCGGCATCAGCGTGACGCTGGTGATGAACCAGGCCTGCTCGATCCACTCCCGCACCTGGAAGTGGGTGGTGAACAGACGCTTGGTGACGTCGACGACCATGGCGGTCAATTCACCGGGCCCCCGGACCACGGACACAGCGGAGAACGCCACCTCGGTCACCTCCCCCTGCTCCGACGGCCGACGGCCGCGCTGACCATAGAACGTGTTCTCGTTCGTGACAACGACCACATCGCCAGGAGGTCCCGCCCCCGCGGAATATTTGTGGCATCCGTCCCATCCCTTGGCGGACGGGGTTTCCCGCGGACCCTCCAGATGGGGGACGATGCGACCTGTGGACCCCTCCTCGCCCTGGTCGTCGTTCGCGCACGACCCCCGCGACCCGGCGTACGCCGGGCTGCGCGCCTCGGACCGTGACCGCGACGTCGTGCACGGCGTGCTCGACGAGGCGTACGCCGACGGCCGGCTCGACCTCGAGGAGCTCGACGAGCGCCGCGCGGCCGCCGCCGCGGCGCGCACCCTGGGCGACCTCCCCCCGCTGGTCGGCGACCTGGTGCCCGCCGTCCCCGCGGCCCGGCCGCCCTCCACCGACCTCGCGCGGGCGACGCCGGAGACGATCCACGAGCTGGCCGTCGCCGCCTGGCGCAGGGACCTGCGGGAGGCGGTCGCGACCTTCCTCGTCCCGTCAGTCATCTGCCTGGTGATCTGGGCAGTGGTGATGTTCGGGGGCTTCTTCTGGCCCGCGTTCGTGATGCTCGGGACCGGCGCGAACCTGCTCCAGACCCTGCTGCGACGCGACGACATCATCGCCGACCACGCGCGGAAGCTGGAGAAGAAGCAGGCCCGGGCGCTGCGTCCGAAGGGGGACGGCGCGTGACCGGCCACCTCGGCGACCCCCCGGCCGAGGCCGGGACGCGGGAGCGGCGGCACCAGGTCCTTCCGGTGTTCGGCAAGCACCCCTCCGCGGTGCTCCTCGGTGCGCAGCTGCTGGCGGTGCTGATCTATCCGTTCCTGCGCGACTCCACCCCCGGGCGCGCCCTGCTGGGCGTGGTGCACCTCGGGATCGTGCTCACCGCGCTCTGGGCGGTGCGCCGCTCCCCCGCCCTGCTGTGGGTCGCGATCTGCCTCGGCGGCCCCGGGATGGTGTTCACGGTGCTCGAGGCGTTCTCACCGGACACCGGCTGGATCGTGCTCGTCTCGGCCCTGCTGCACGCGCCGTTCTACTTCTACGTCTCCTACGGGATGGTCCGCTACCTCTTCCACGACGACCGGGTCACCCGCGACGAGCTGTTCGCGACGGGCGCGGCGTTCACCGTCGTCGCCTGGGGCTTCGCGTACGTCTTCGTCGCCGTCCAGGTGATCTGGCCGGGGTCCTTCATCGGCGCCGAGGGCGGTACGGAGCGCGACTGGTTCGAGCTGCTCTACCTGTCGTTCTCGACGCTCACCAGCGTCGGCCTCTCCGACGTGGTGCCGGTCCTCGACCACGCCCGGTCGCTGGTGATGATCGAGATGGTCGTCGGCGTGCTGTACGTCGCGCTCGTGGTCGCCCGCCTGGTCGGGCTCACCGTGAGCCGCAGCGTGCACGGCCCCACGCGCTGACCGCACCCGGAAGGTTCGGCGTCAGCAGTCCCAGCCGGCCGGCCGGAGCCCCCTGGGGAGCCGGGAGACCACCAGCCGGTAGGACTCGTCGACCGCCTCCAGCAGCTCCTCGTCGGGGATCGCGTTCCCGAACGCCAGGTCGTTCCAGCCCGACCGGCCGAGGTAGGCCATCACGCTCGCGGCGCCGGGGTAGCGCGCCAGCCACTCGTCGGCCACCTCGCGGGTCGGGCCGGCCTTGACCCCGACGCCGGTCGCGCCGACGAACGCGAAGATCTTCCCGCGCTCCCCGGGCCCGACCTTGATCACCGGGTGGTCGTGCCCGCCCGGTCCCTCGCCCCACGGGAAGTCCGGCCACGCGCCGGGCTTGGCCAGGCAGTGGGCCAGCAGGGCCTCGGGGGTCATGGGTCGAACCTAGGCGAGCGGAGCGCGTCGCGTCACTCGCAGGAGGGGCAGACCAGCCGGATCGGGACGTCGGCGCAGAGCGGCGGCCCGTTCGCGACGAACGGGCGGGCGCCGGCCGTCAGCCGGGGCACCTTGGCACCGCCGCACCCGCGGCACGCGGTCGGGTCGTGCTTGCGCTCGGTCGCGGTCATCGCCGCCGTCCGCTCGGTTGTCATACCCGTCCGGTATCCGGTGTGCTGCGGATCACACCCGCGGGCGGTCGGTTCCGTCGCTCACCCGGTCGCCCCCGCCTCCAGCGCGACCCGGTCGATCACGCGGCGTGCCCGGCGCCGGTAGCGCAGCACCTGGACCAGCCCGAGCGCCCACACGGCGTACTGCACGCTCATCGCCCAGCGGAACGCCGCCGGCTGGTAGTCGGTGCTGCTGCCCGGCGTGCGCCAGTCGAGGACCAGCCCGATCGCCACCACCAGCAGCAGGCTGGCGACGAACCCGGCGACGTTGATGATCCCGGTCGCGCTGGCCAGCCGCTCGGCGGGGTTGGAGGTGCGCCCGACGTCGAAGCCGATCACCGACCCCGGCCCGCCGACCCCCACCACCAGGGCCAGCACGACCAGCAGCGCGAACGGCGCCGGGCCCGGCCAGGCGAGCACCACCGTCCAGGTGGCGGCGATCGCGCCGACGATCCCCAGGACCATCGAGGAGCGGTGCCACGGGTGCCGGGCGACGAACCAGCCGAGCACCGGTCCGGCGACCACCACCGAGACCACGATGAGCGTGAGCAGCAGGCCCGCCTCGGCGCTCGAGCGGCCCTCGCCGCGGACGAAGAACGGGTAGCCCCACAGCAGCGAGAGCGTGGTGGCGCTCGACTGGGTGCAGAAGTGGATCCAGAAGCCGAGCCGGGTGCCGGGGTGGGACCACGAGGCCGCCAGGCTGGCCCGGGCGGCGGCCGGCGAGAGCGGCGTCCCGCGCAGGTTGCGGCTCGCGGGGGCGTCGCGCAGCAACACCGCGCCGACGGCGGCCAGCACCACCCCGAACGACGCCGTGACCAGGTAGGCGCGGGTCCACCCGACGCTGCCGAGCGCCCAGGTCATCGGGACCGCCGCCCCGATCGCGCCGAGCTGGCCGACGGTGCCGGTCAGCTGGGTGAAGATCGGGATCCTGCGCGGCGGGAACCAGACCGCGAGGATCCGCAGCACGCAGATGAACGTCATCGCGTCCCCGAGGCCGACGAAGAACCGCGCCACCAGGGCGACCGGGTAGCTCTCGGCGAGCGCGAACGCCGCCTGTGCCGCGGAGAGCAGCAGCGCCCCGGTCAGCAGCACGCTGCGCGAGCCGAACCGGTCGACCAGCAGCCCGACCGGGACCTGCATCGCGGCGTACACGAGGAGCTGGAGCATCGTGAACGTCGCGAGCTGGGAGGCCGAGATGCCGAACCGCTCGGTCGCCTCGAGCCCGGCGACCGCGAGCGAGGACCGGTGGAAGACCGCCAGCACGTAGACCGCGAGCCCGACCAGCCAGACCGTCAGCCCGACCCGGAAGGACGGCGCCGGGTCGCTCACGGCGTCGATCCTAGGTGCTGCCCCGGACCTCGCGGACGGCCGTCCTGCGGGTCTCCTCGTGAGGGGTCTCGATACGCTCGCTGGCGCTCGCTACTCGACCAACGAGGTCACGAGCCACTCGCTGGTCGAGTAGCCCCGAGGAACGAGGGGCGTATCGAGACCCCTCGGTCGGCGCTCCCTCCTCACTTCGTTGCTTCCATCATCTGGCGGAGCTCCTTCTTGAGCTCCGAGATCTCGTCGCGCAGCCGGGCGGCGAGCTCGAACTGCAGCTCGGCGGCGGCGTTGCGCATCTGGTCGGTGAGGTCCTGGACCAGCTGGGCGAGGTCGGCGCTGGGCATGCCGGCCAGGTCGGCGGCGTGCTTGCCGGCGTCGCCGGAGCGCAGGGCGGGCACCGGCTGCTTGGCCTTCACTCCCCCGGCGCGGCCCTTGGCCGCGGTGCCGGCCCAGGTCTCGAGCAGGGCCTGGGTGTTCTCGTCCTCGCGGGCCAGCATCTCGGTGATGTCGGCGATCTTCTTGCGCAGCGGCTGGGGGTCGACGCCCGCGGCCAGGTTGTAGGCCACCTGCTTCTCGCGGCGCCGGTTGGTCTCCTCGATCGCCTTTTCCATGGAGGGGGTGATCTTGTCGGCGTACATGTGCACCTGGCCGGACACGTTGCGGGCCGCGCGACCGATGGTCTGGATCAGCGACTTGTCGGAGCGCAGGAAGCCCTCCTTGTCAGCGTCGAGGATCGCCACCAGCGACACCTCGGGCAGGTCGAGGCCCTCACGGAGCAGGTTGATGCCCACCAGCACGTCGTACTCGCCCATCCGGAGCTCGCGGAGCAACTCGATGCGACGCAGGGTGTCGACCTCGGAGTGGAGGTAGCGGGTGCGGATGCCGGCGTCGAGGAGGTAGTCGGTGAGGTCCTCGGACATCTTCTTGGTCAGCGTGGTGACCAGGACCCGCTCGTTGCGCTCGGTGCGCAGCCGGATCTCGTGGATCAGGTCGTCGATCTGGCCCTTGGTCGGCTTGATGACGACCTCGGGGTCGATCAGGCCGGTGGGCCGGATGATCTGCTCCACGGTGTCGCCACCGACCTTGTCCAGCTCGTAGTCGCCGGGGGTCGCGGAGAGGTAGATCGTCTGCCCGATCCGGTCGAGGAACTCCTCCCACCGCAGCGGCCGGTTGTCCATCGCGCTCGGCAGCCGGAAGCCGTGGTCGACCAGGTTGCGCTTGCGGGACATGTCGCCCTCGTACATGCCGCCGATCTGCGGGACCGCGACGTGGGACTCGTCGACGACGAGCAGGAAGTCCTCGGGGAAGTAGTCGAGCAGGCAGTTCGGCGCGGAGCCCCGCGGGCGGCCGTCGATGTGCATCGAGTAGTTCTCGATGCCCGAGCAGGACCCGACCTGCCGCATCATCTCGATGTCGTACGTCGTGCGCATCCGCAGCCGCTGGGCCTCGAGCAGCTTGCCCTCGCGCTCGAACTTGGCCAGCTGGTCCTCGAGCTCGAGCTCGATGCCGCGGATAGCCCGCTCCATCCGCTCCGGGCCGGCGACGTAGTGGGTCGCGGGGAAGACGTAGAGCTCCTCGTCCTCGGTGAGCACCTCGCCGGTGACGGCGTGCAGCGACATCAGCCGCTCGATCTCGTCGCCGAAGAACTCGATCCGGACCGCGTGCTCCTCGTAGACCGGGAAGATCTCCAGGGTGTCGCCGCGGACCCGGAAGGTGCCGCGGGTGAAGCTCATGTCGTTGCGGGTGTACTGGATCTCGACCAGCCGGCGCAGGATCGAGTCGCGGTCGTGCTCCTCGCCGACGCGCAGCCGCAGCATCCGGTCGACGTACTCCTGCGGGGTGCCGAGGCCGTAGATGCAGGAGACGGTGCTGACGACGATCACGTCGCGGCGGGTCAGCAGCGAGTTGGTCGCGCTGTGCCGCAGCCTCTCGACCTCCTCGTTGATCGAGGAGTCCTTCTCGATGTAGGTGTCGGTCTGCGGGACGTAGGCCTCGGGCTGGTAGTAGTCGTAGTAGCTGACGAAGTACTCGACGGCGTTGTTCGGGAACAGCTGGCGCAGCTCGTTGGCGAACTGGGCGGCCAGCGTCTTGTTGGGCTGCATGACCAGCACCGGGCGCTGCAGCTGCTCGGTCACCCAGGCCACGGTGGCGGTCTTGCCGGTGCCGGTCGCACCGAGGAGGACGACGTCCTCGACCCCCGCCCGGATCCGCTGGGTGATCTCCTTGATCGCGGCCGGCTGGTCGCCGGATGGCTGGTAGTCGGACTCGACCTTGAACGGCGCCACCCGGCGCTCGAGATCGGTGACAGGGCGCATGCAACCAGCGTAGGCGGGCGCACCGACAAGCCCGGATCGGCCCGGATCGGCCCGTCGCTCAGCCCGTCTTCGGCCGCCACACCCGGACGTCGGCGACCAGGCGACCGGCCGGGCCGTCCGCCCGCTCGGACCAGTCCTGCCCGCCCGCGACCACCAGCGCGGACCCGACGGCGGCCACCGTCTCGTCGTACGTCGCCGGGGTCTGGTCGGGGACCTCCACCCAGCGCCCGCGCACCGCGTCGACGACCCAGCCGTGGTCGTACTCGTAGGCGGCCTCGCCGTCGCCGACGACCCCCGCGAGATCGCCCGCGCCCGACGGCCGGTCGGCGGGCAACGGGCCCCAGGTGCCGGTCGCGGGGTCGAGCACCGCGCCGCCGTCGTCGCCGAAGTGGCCGTTGAGCCACACCCGGCCCGCGACGCTCCACGCCTGGTAGCCCTCCGACGGGGCGCCCGGCAGCCTCGTCCACGTCCCCGTGGCGCCGTCGTACGCCGCGGCGAGCTTGCCGCCCCCCTCCCCCTCGGTCGAGCCGAAGGCGAGCAGCCGGTCACCGTCGGCGACGACGAACCGGTCGAAGACCTCCGGCAGCGGGTCGTCGGGCAGGTCGGTCCCGGCGCCGGTGACGGGGTCGAGGAGCCGGTCCGCGCTCTCGCCCTGCTCGTCGGTGCCCGAGACGGCCAGCAGGCGCCCGTCGTACGGCACCAGGGCCGAGACGCCGCTGCGCCCGCGCGGCACCGTGGCGAGGACGTCCCAGGTGTCGGCGTCCGGGTCGTAGCGCAGCAGCTCCGCGGGGCCCGTGCAGTCCGCCCCCGACCGGCACGACGCGAGGAGGAAGGCGTCCCCGTCGAGCACCGCGCCGACCGCATGGCTGAACCCGAAGGGGGCGTCCGCGACCTCGCGCCACTCCCCGGTCGCCAGGTCCACGACCGCACCGTCGGCCAGCCGGGGAGAGTCGGGGTAGAAGCAGTCCGCGGTCGGCGGGCACAGCCACTCCCAACCGCCGACGACCAGGACGTGCCGCTCGTCGAGGCCGAGCACCGAGGAGCCGATGCGCCCGCTCAGCGGGCCCGGCGGCAGCGTCCGCCAGCCCGGGCCGACCGTCGACGCCGCTGCGGACGACGCGGGCGGGGGGTCGCTCGTGCCGGTCTCCGCGCCGCATCCCGCCGCGGCCAGGACGAGAGCGGGAAGGGCCGGCAGCAGGCGCGATCGCATGCCGTGCAGACGCGCGCCGACGGCCTCCGGTTCCCCATCGCAGCCGGGTCGCTAGATTGACCCGGTGGGTAGCCGAGTCCAGTCCGTCCCCGAGCGGATCGTGCGGATCGCCCGGCGCACGCTGCTGACGGTGTTCGGCGTCCAGCTCGCCCTTGCGGTCGGCATGTCGCTCGTCGACTCCTACCGTCGTCGCGGGAAGAAGCCGAAGCCGTTCCCGGTGACCCCGCCGCGCACCGTGTCGGTGGGCGACAGCACGCTGCGGACCTACACCTACGGCCGAGACCTGTACGCCGACATGCTCGCCGCGATCGACGGCGCCCAGCGGCAGATCCTCTTCGAGACCTACATCTGGAAGGGCGACGAGATCGGCGAGCGCTTCAAGGCCGCGCTCGCCGCCGCCGCCGACCGGGGCGTCGAGGTCTACTGCATCTACGACAGCTTCGCCAACCTCGTCGTCTCGCCCCGGTTCAAGCGCTTCCCGTCGAACATGAAGGTGCTGCGCTACCCGCTCTACCCCGCCGGGTGGCGGTTCTTCGACGTCGCCCGCTACGGCCGGGACCACCGCAAGATCCTCGTGGTCGACGACCACGAGGGGTTCGTCGGCGGCTACAACATCGGCTCGGCGTACGAGACCGAGTGGCGCGACACCCACGTGCGGATCACCGGACCCGCGGTGTGGGACCTCAAGCGCGCCTTCGCCGACTTCTGGAACCTCAACCGGCGGCGCCGCATCCGCGCCAGCGAGCGGCCACTGCTGCTGGAGACCGCCTCGACCTGGGAGCCGGTCATCCGGTTCCACCGCAACGTGCCGAAGCTGTGGATGTTCCCGATCCGGTCGGTCTACCTCGAGGCGATCGCACGATCGAGCGTCCGGGTCTGGATGACGCAGGCCTACTTCACCCCCGACCAGGACTTCGCCGACGCGATGAAGGCCGCCGCGCGGCGCGGGGTCGACGTACGCCTGCTGGTGCCGCTGAAGTCCAACCACATCGTCGCGGACTGGATCTCGCGCGGGTACTTCTCCCAGCTCCTCGACGCCGGGGTGCGCATCTTCCGGTTCCGCGACGCGATGGTGCACGCCAAGACGCTCACCGTCGACGGCACCTGGTCGACGGTCGGCACCGCCAACATCGACCGGCTCAGCCTGCAGGGCAACTACGAGATCAACGTGGAGGTCTTCGACGAGGCCTTCGCGCAGACCCTGGAGGAGATCTTCGCGGTCGACCAGGGCAACAGTCTCGAGCTCACCAGCGCGGAGTGGGAGGCACGCGACCTGCACCGGAAGTTCACCGAGGCGACGCTCGCCCCGCTGCGCCCGCTCCTCTGAGCGCTGCCCCCGCGCTCCGGACCCGCCACGACGCCACCGCCAGCACGACGAGCACGGCCACGATCCCGACGGCGACGACCCAGGCCGGCACCCCCACCCACAGGGCGACGAGCGACGTCACGAAGAGGACGACGGCCGCGGTCGACAACCACAGGGTGGCGAGCAGGCCGACGACGAGCGGACCCGCGCGGCTCGGTTCGTCTCGGTCGGTCACGGTGCTCACCGTGCCGCCGCGGGACCGTCCTGGCAAGGACCTCCGGCACGACACCCCGTAGCGGCGCTCAGCGGCGGGTGACCCGGGCCGGCAGGTGGGTGCGCGGGGCCATCCGGGGGCCGTGCCGGGGCCGCCGGAGCCCCGCCGCCACGACCAGGGCCTGCACCCGGCCGCGGTGCGGGCGCCACGGGTCGAGGAACTCGGCCAGCGCGTCGTCGTCGAACGGCTCGCCGGTCAGCGCCCAGCCGATGTCCTGGGCGACGTGGTAGTCGCCGAAGGAGACCGCGTCGGGGTCGCCGTGGGCGCGCTGCAGGGTCTCGGCGGCGGTCCAGACGCCGACGCCGGGGAGCGAGCGCAGCCGGCGCTCCGCCTCGCGGTGCGGAAGCCCGGCGGTGCGCTCCAGCGACTCGGCGACCCGCGCCGCGGTGACCACCGCGCGTGAGCGTGCGGGGTCGATGTGCATCCGCAGCCACTCCCAGGACGGCACCGTGCGGAGCGCGTCCGGGGTCGGCTGCACCCACAGGCCCCGGTCGGCGCCCGGGCCGGGAGCGGGCTCGCCGTAGCGGTGCACCAGCATCCGGAACCCGGCGAACGCCTCCTGGCCGGTCACCTTCTGCTCGATGATCGCCGGCACGAGCGACTCCATCACCAGCCCGCTGCGCCCGATCCGGACCTCGCCGTGGCGCCGCGCCGCCTCGACGAGCACCGGGTGCCGCGGCTCGAAGCCGCTGGGGTCGTCGTCGTCGCCGAGCAGCCCCGGGACCGAGGCGAGCGCCCAGTCGGCGCCGGGGCCCCAGGCCTCGGCGTGCACCTCGCCGTCGCCGGGCCGGGACCAGACCACCAGCGTCGCCGGGCCCTCCGGGGTGCGCAGGCCGCGCCAGTGCCGCTCGCCGTCGAGGCGGTACGTCGGGTCGCCCGCGCCGCGGCGGCGGTGCAGCAGCATCCCGCGGACCGAGCAGGGCCGGCCGGGACGCCACACACAGGTCCGGGAGCTCACCCCGGCGACGGTATCCGACACCTCCGACACGTCTGAACACACCGCCGACACCGGGGTGGAACCTGTTCTAGTCTCCCTGCCATGGCCCTGCAGACCACCGACCGGAACCGCGTCCGGACCCTGACCCTGGACCGTCCCGAGGCCCTCAACGCCTTCGACGAGGCGCTCTACGACGCGACCGCCGAGGCGCTGCTGGCCGCCGCCGAGGACCCCACGGTCGCCGTGGTGGTGATCACCGGCGCCGGCCGCGCGTTCAGCGCCGGCACCGACCTGCTCGAGATGCACCGGATGGCGACCGACCCCGACTTCCAGCGCGGCGAGCACGGGTTCATCGGGCTGGTGGACGCGCTCGCGGACTTCCCGAAGCCGCTGCTCTGCGCCGTCAACGGCATCGGGCTCGGGATCGGGACCACCATCCTGGGCTTCGCCGACCTCGCGTTCATGTCCTCCACCGCGCGGCTCAAGTGCCCCTTCACCTCGCTCGGGGTGGCGCCGGAGGCGGCGTCGTCGTACCTGCTCCCCCGGCTGGTGGGCCGGCAGGACGCCGCCTGGCTGCTGCTCTCGGCGGAGTGGGTCTCCGCGCAGGAGGCGCTGGCGATGGGCCTGGTCTGGCGCGTCTGCGAGCCCGACGACCTGCTGCCCGAGACGCTCCGGCACGCCGAGGTTCTGGCCGCGCGCCCGATCTCCTCCCTGGTGGCGGTCAAGCGCACGATGACCGAGCCGCTGCGCGAGGGGGTCCGCGCCGCCCGGGAGCGGGAGAACGCCGCGTTCGCCGAGCTGATGGGCGGCCCGGCCAACCTGGAGGCGCTCGCCGCGTTCGCCGAGGGGCGCGCGCCCGACTTCACCTCGCTGCCGCCCGGCTGGTGAGGGACGCTGGTGCGGTGAGCGACTGGTTCTCCGTGACCGAGGTCGGCGACGGGGTGACGCTGGTCCAGGAGCCGCACGTGCACCCGTTCCTCCGGTCCAACACCTGGCTGGTCCGCGGCAGCCGCCGCTCCGTCCTCGTCGACTCCGGGCTCGGCGTGGTCCCCCTGCGCGCGGCGCTGCCCGACCTGCTCGGCGACCCCGGCCTCGTCGTGGTGCTCACCCACGCCCACCTCGACCACATGGGTGGCGCGCACGAGTTCGACGAGGTGTGGGCGCACCCGGCCGAGCCGTGGGAGCAGCCCGGCCGGGGCTCGCTGCGCGGCCCGGAGCTGGCCCGCGTCCTCGGCGGTGACCTCGACCTGCCGGCGAGCCTGCTGGAGGCGCCGCCCTCCCCGGCGTACCGCCCGGACGACTACGTCCTGCACCCGGTCCGGCCCACCCGGGCCCTCCACGACGGCGACGTGCTCGACCTCGGGGACCGCACGCTGGAGGTGCTGCACCTGCCGGGGCACTCACCGGGCAGCATCGCGCTCCACGACCGCGACCGCGGCACGCTGTGGACCGGCGACGTGCTGTACGACGACGAGGTGCTCCTCGACGGGCTGACCGGCTCGGACCCCGACGACTACGGCCGCAGCCTCCGCCGCCTCGCCGCGCTCCCGGCCGGCGCGGTCGGCACCGTGCACGCCGGCCACGAGCCGAGCTTCGACGGCGACCGGATGCGCGCGCTGCTCGACCACCACCTCGCCCGCTAGGCCGGCGGGCTCCGTCGGCGGGCTCAGGCGAAGGTCGCGTCGGCCGTGCGGACGACCCCGGCGACGCGGCCCGGGGCGCGGTGGTTCTCCCAGTAGAGGTTGGTGTGCGCGATCGCCAGGTCGGGCGTGGGGGCGCCCCACTGGCTCTGGTCCTCGGTGGTGTGCGCGTCGGCGACCAGCGTCGCGTCGTACCCCCGCACCAGCGCGCCGTGCAGGGTCGCGCGGATGCACTCGTCGGTCTGGGCGCCGGCGACCACGAGCCGGCCGATGCCGCGCTCGGCCAGCACCTGCTCGAGGTCGGTCTCCTCGAAGGAGTCGGCGTAGGTCTTGTGCACGACCGGCTCGGCCTCGTCGACCTTCAGCTCGGCGACGTACTGCCAGTCGTCGCTGCCGTGCGGGAGGTGCTCCGGGTGCGAGTGCTGCACCCAGACCACCGGCACCTCCTCGGTGCGGGCGCGGTCGACGAGCGCGGCGACGTTGGCGACCACGGCGTCGCGGTCGTGGGCGCCGGCCAGCACGCCGTTCTGGACGTCGATGACCACGAGGGCGGTGTGCGGGCGGTCCTGGAGAGTCGTCATCCGACCAGGCTAGGGTCGATTGCGGACGATCTACTTCCTGATCGGAGCGGAGCCTGATGAGCGTCGACGGCAGCCCCACCGCCCGGGCCCTGCTGGCGCTCGAGCTGCTGCAGAACAGCCCCGGGATCACCGCCGAGCGCCTCGGCCGGCGGCTCGGGGTCACCGCCCGCGCCGCCCGGCGGTACGTCGAGATCCTGCGCGAGGCCGACATCCCCGTCGAGTCGGTGCGCGGCCCGGCCGGCGGCTACCGCCTGGGCCGCGGCGTCCGCCCGCCCCCGCTGCTGTTCACCGCCCCCGAGGCCCTGGGCCTGGTGATGGCCGCGCTCGACGGGCACCACGACGCCGCGGACCCCGCGGACCCGGTGGGCAGCGCTCTCGGCAAGCTGCTCGGGGTGCTGCCGCGCCCGGTCGCCGCCCAGGCCGAGGCGCTGCGGCGTACGGCGGCGCCGGTCCCCGACCGTGGTGCGTCCCGCCCGGACCCCGCGACGACCGTGGCCCTGGTCGAGGCGTGCGCGGCGCGGCGGCGGGTCCGGCTCGGCTACCGCACCGGCTCCGGCAGCGAGCGTGACCTCGAGGCCGAGCCCTGGGCGCTCGTCGTCCGGTACGGGCGGTGGTACCTGCTCTGCCGCTCCGTCGCCGCGGACGCGGTCCGGACCTACCGGGTGGACCGGGTCACGAGCGTGCACGTCCTGGAGACCGGCTTCGAGCCGCCGGCCGACCTCGACCCGGTCGCGGCGCTCGAGGAGAACCTCGCCGTGGGCTGGGAGCACGACGTCGCGGTGCTCATCGACGCGCCGCTCGACCGGGTCGCGCCCTGCGTCCCCCGGACGCTCGGACGGCTGGAGCCGGCCGGCCCGGACGCGACGCGGCTGGTGGGCTCCACCGACAACCCCGCCTGGTACGCCGAGCAGGTGGCCGGCCTGCCGGCGCCGTTCCGCGTCGAGGGCGGCCCCGAGCTGCGCGCCGCGGTCGAGGCGCTCGGGCACCGGCTGCTCGCGTCGGTCGGCATCAGCGAGGCATGAGCCAGGCATGAGTCGGTCGTCTCTGGGAGGCTGCGGGAGAACCCGCCAGGACAGGGAGAACCGATGACCACGCACGTCGCCGACAGCCACGGCCTGATCCGCGTCCACGGCGCGCGGACGAACAACCTCAAGGACATCAGCGTCGAGCTGCCGAAGCGCCGGCTCACGGCGTTCACCGGGGTGTCCGGGTCGGGCAAGAGCTCGCTGGTGTTCGGGACCATCGCCGCGGAGTCGCAGCGGCTGATCAACGAGACCTACAGCGCGTTCGTGCAGGGGTTCATGCCCAGCCAGGCGCGGCCGGACGTCGACGTGCTCGACGGGCTGACCACCGCGATCATCGTCGACCAGGAGCGGATGGGCACCGACCCGCGCTCCACCGTCGGCACCGCGACCGACGCCCACGCCATGCTGCGGATCCTCTTCAGCCGCCTCGGCACGCCGCACATCGGCTCCCCCCAGGCGTTCTCGTTCAACGTCGCCTCGATCAGCGGCGCCGGCGCCGTGACCGTGGAGAAGGGCGGCCGCACCACCAAGGAGCGCCGTACCTTCAACGTCCTCGGCGGCATGTGCCCGCGCTGCGAGGGCCGCGGCGCGGTCAACGACATCGACCTCACCGCGCTGTACGACGCGGACCGGTCGCTCAACGAGGGCGCGATCACCATCCCGGGCTACAGCATGGAGGGCTGGTACGGCCGGATCTACCGCGGCTGCGGCTGGTTCGACCCCGACAAGCCGATCGGGAAGTACACCAAGCGCGAGCTCGACGACCTCCTGTACAAGGAGGCCACCAAGATCAAGGTCGACGGGATCAACCTGACCTACCTCGGCCTGGTCCCGCAGATCAAGAAGTCGTTCCTCGCCAAGGACGTCGACGCCCTCCAGTCGCACATCCGCACGTTCGTCGAGCGGGCGGTCGCGTTCAGCACCTGCCCCGACTGCGACGGCACCCGGCTCAGCGAGCAGGCCCGGTCCTCGAAGATCCGCGACCGGAACATCGCCGACCTCTGCCGGATGCAGATCAGCGACCTCGCCGCCTGGATCCACGAGCTCGATGAGCCGTCGGTCGCGCCGCTGCTCGAGGCGCTCCGCGGCACCCTGGACTCGTTCGTCGAGATCGGGCTGGGCTACCTCTCCCTCGACCGCCCGTCGGGCACGCTCTCGGGAGGCGAGGCCCAGCGGACCAAGATGATCCGCCACCTCGGGTCCTCGCTGACCGACGTCACCTACGTCTTCGACGAGCCGACGATCGGGCTGCACCCCCACGACATCGAACGGATGAACGACCTGCTCCTGCGGCTGCGCGACAAGGGCAACACCGTGCTCGTCGTGGAGCACAAGCCGGAGACGATCGCGATCGCCGACCACGTGGTCGACCTCGGCCCGCTCGCCGGGGCCGGGGGCGGCGAGGTGGTCTACGAGGGCTCGGTGGCGGGGCTGCGCGCCAGCGACACGATCACCGGCCGGCACCTCGACGACCGGGCGACTCTCAAGGACTCGACCCGCGAGCCGACCGGCGTCCTCGAGGTCCGCGGGGCCGACCGGCACAACCTCCAGGACGTCGACGTCGACGTCCCCCTGGGCGTGCTGGTCGTGGTCACCGGCGTGGCCGGCTCGGGCAAGAGCTCGCTGGTCCACGGGTCGGTCGCCGGCCGCGAGGGCGTGGTCGTCATCGACCAGGGCGCGATCAAGGGCTCGCGGCGGAGCAACCCCGCGACGTACACCGGGCTGCTCGAGCCGATCCGCAAGGCGTTCGCCAAGGCCAACGGGGTGAAGCCGGCGCTGTTCAGCGCCAACTCCGAGGGCGCCTGCCCCGCGTGCAACGGCGCCGGGGTGGTCTACAGCGACCTGGCGATGATGGCGGGCGTCGCGACGACCTGCGAGGTCTGCGAGGGCAAGCGGTTCCAAGCCGAGGTGCTGGAGTACGAGCTCGGGGGCAAGGACATCAACGAGGTGCTCACCATGTCGGTGACCGAGGCGGAGGCCTTCTTCGCCCCCGACGGCCCGGCGAAGCTGCCCGCCGCGCACCGCGTGCTCGCGCGGCTCGCCGACGTCGGGCTCGGCTACCTCACCATCGGCCAGCCGCTCACCACGCTCTCCGGCGGCGAGCGGCAGCGGCTCAAGCTCGCCACCCACCTGGGCGAGCAGGGCGGCGTCTACGTCCTCGACGAGCCGACCACCGGCCTGCACCTCGCGGACGTGGAGAACCTCCTCGGGATGCTCGACCGGCTCGTCGACGGCGGCAAGTCGGTGATCGTGATCGAGCACCACCAGGCGGTGATGGCGCACGCCGACTGGATCATCGACCTCGGCCCCGGCGCCGGCCACGACGGCGGCCGGGTGGTGTTCGAGGGCACGCCGGCCGCGCTGGTGGCCGACCCGCACACGCTCACGGGCCGCCACCTCGCGGCGTACGTCGGGGCGGCTACCGCGGCTCGGTGATCGTGACGTCGAACTCCGCGCCCGCGCCGTACAGCAGCAGGAAGCCGAGGTACGCCGCGCCCGCGGGGATCGGCGTCTCCTCGTCGAAGAGCGCGAAGCCGCCGGTCATCGGGGCGCAGTCCTCGTCGTAGGCGTAGACGAAGAACTCCCCGATCGGCACCGAGCCGCGGTACGTCGCGACGTGCATGCCGTCGCCCGCGCCGGCGGGGAGCTTGGTCATCCACGCGTCCACGCCGTTCGCCGACGGCAGCCCCGGGCAGGTCGCCGCCCAGGACAGCTCGGTCACGCCGGGCCGGTAGGGGTCGAGCCCGAGCAGCGACCCCTGGGCGGGGTTGCCGACCGCGACCGAGCCGTGCGAGGTGACCGGCTTGTCGGGCTTGGGCTGCTTCGGCGTGATCCCCTTCGCGGTGCCGAAGGCCTGCACCTCCGCGACGACGGCGGTGGACGCGCTCTCCGCGGTCGAGCCGAGCACGGACTCCGCGACCGCCCGCACGAAGCGCGCCTCCACGGGCTTGCGCAGCCGGTAGGTCTTCAGCGCCAGGTCGGGGACGGCAGGACGCGGGCCCCGGAACCGGAACTTCGCGGCCTGGACGGTGCGCCACTTCTTGCCGTCCTTCGAGGTCTGCACCAGGACGTTGCGCGCCGCCGCGAAGCGCGGCAGACCGATCGGCTTGAGGACGCTGACCGCCACGGTGCGGATCGTGGACTTCTTCTTCAGCTTCACGGTCACCGACTGGTCCGGCCCCGAGTTGTACGGCGCGGTCCGCGCGGCGGTCTGCCAGCTGCTGGTCTCGGTGTCGTCGACGAGGTTGGACGCCGGCAGCGCCGTGGCCTGGCTGGTCGCCTTGACGACCTTGGCCCCCGACGACTGCGAGAGCAGGTTGGGTCGGAGGCGGACGGTCTTGCGGGTGACCGTGCCGGCCTTCAGCGGCACCGACAGCCGCTGGATGCCGAAGCCCGGCGCCTGCAGGGTCAGCCGGCGGGTGCCCGGGACCATCGCGGCCGTGCCCTTGCCCTTCGTGTTCGTCACCAGGATGGGCGTGCCGCGGCCCTCGAACATCCCGCCGAGGACGCGGACGCCCTTGGCCGGCTTGCCGGTGGAGTCGTTGACCAGCGTCAGCCGCAGCACGCCGTTCTGCTTCGCGCCGGGCACGTCGAAGCCGGGCTTCGGGTCGGTGTCGGTCTCCCCCGCCGTGCGGGCGGAGACGCCCATGCCGCGCTCGGCGAACGCCTTCCAGACCAGCGCGGTGTAGCGGTCGCCGTACCGCAGCTCGGCGGCCTTCAGGATCGCGTCGCGCATGTCGAGGAACGACGGCGCGGGGGGCGAGATCGGCATCGCGTCGGTGACCAGGTGCTGGGCGATGTCGCTGGCCTTGACGTGGTCGCCGCCGACGGCGCCGAGGATCTTCTCGCGCAGCGTCCACAGGGTGGCGGTCCAGATCTCGCCGTCCGAGTGCACCTCCGGCCCGGACATGTCGTAGCCGTAGTCGCCGTACGTCGCCGGGCTGGTGGCGTAGTTCCAGTTGCGGATGCCGCGCTGCGGGTCGCCGACGTACGGCGCGGTCACGGCGGTGCGGGTCAGGCCGCGGCGGAACAGGTCGTTCATCGCGTACCAGTCGCCCCAGCCCTCCCCCATCGCCCCGGACTGGACGGTGCCGAGCGAGCCGAGCCCGCCGCCCCCGACGTACCGGTTGGAGAGGCCGTGGACGTACTCGTGCTCGATGATGCTGGCGTCGAAGTCGCCGTCCCGCGCGGGTGCCTCGAAGACGTCGTCGGAGTACTCCCAGAGGTACATGTTCGTGAACGCCGGGATGCCGTCCGGGAGGGTCAGCATGTTGGCGTTGTTGCGGCCGAGCGGCAGCACCGGCTCGGTCAGGTTGAGGGCGCCGGACTGCGCGCCGCCCATGATCGGGTCGCCGCCGAGACCCAGGCCGTCGGCACCGTTGTTGACCAGCTGGAAGTTGCCGGCGGTCTCGGTGAAGCCGAACTCGTAGAGCTCGTCGTGGATCCGGTTGTGGTGGTAGAAGAGGTTGGTCGCGGCGGCGTTGGCGTCGGCGATGTAGGAGCCGGTGGCGCCGTTGGACGTCGCCCAGGAGTCCGGGAACGGGAAGTTGAACTGGCCGGTGGGGCTGACCGGGCGGTTGTACTGGTCGGCCGCGACCAGCGGGACGGTCCAGGCGATCGCGGTGTTCGCGTTGTTGCCGAGCGTGGTGATGCCGGGCAGCCCGGCGAGACCGGTGGGGTCGAGCCAGCCCGCGGGCGACTGCTTCGTGGGGCCGAAGCTGACGATCTTCGGCTTCCCGCCCTTGGCCGCGCCGGGGTAGTTCTCGTAGACGGTGCCCTCGGAGTGCGCCACCAGCGACTTGCGCAGCAGCGGCTTGCCGGTCGTGGCGTCGGTGATCACGACCCAGGCCTCGTCGAGGCTCTTGACCACGAGGACGGCGTACGCCGCGCGCCCGCCGGTCGGCGTCGGGAAGGCGATCTTGCGGACCCGCAGCACGTCGGCGAGCGGTCCCTTGCTGAACACCTGGTAGCCGGCCTGGGTCTCCCCCGTCGCCGTCGGCGCGAGGTCGAGGCCGGGGAGCAGGTCGCCGACCGTCCTCGTGACCGCCTCGAGCGGGCTGAGGTCGAAGGAGCCGAGCAGGGACGTGCTGCGCACCGGGTTGCCGCTGTAGCTGACGACGCGGCCGTCCCGGTCGACGAGGACGGTGAGCACGCCGCCGTACCCGGACTCGACGCCGCCGAAGGTCTGGCTGAAGCTCACGACCTTCGCGCCCACCCCGGGCAGCTCGTGGTCCCGGATCAGGGCGAGGTCGGCGACGTCCGCGGAGGAGAGCCCGAAGGCGGTGGCGTGGCCGGCCAGCCAGGAGCGGGCGATGTCGACCGGCGAGCCGGCGCTCGGCCCGGCGAGGACGCCGCCGGTGCGGGCGATGGTGCGGGGCGTGCCCTCGGCGTTCCAGGTGACCGCCGCGCCCGCGATCCGCGCGACGGCGGAGCGCTGCGTCGCGGTCGGGGCCAGCGGGCGCAGGCCGGCGCGGGCGTCGAAGGCGGTGACGGGGACGCCCTCGCCCAGCGACGGGAGCAGCGCCCGGACGGTCTTGCTGAGGGGCGGCGCGGAGGAGGCGCTGGTAGCGGCGTCCGAGAGGGCCGGGGTGGCCACGAGCGCGGCGGCGAGGGTGGCGGCGAGTGCGGCGCCGCGCCGGGTGCGGAAGAGGGTCACGCCTCTGGAACGACCCACCGCGCGCCGCGTCACGGGGTCACTTCCCGGACCAGACCTCCCCCAGGTCGGTCGGGTGCCCCAGCCCGCGCAGGGCCTGGACGGCGGCGTCGACCGCCGCCAGCGTGTAGGGGACTGCCCGCCGGCCCTCGGAGATCTTGTGCATCCTGACCTGCACCTGGGTCGACGGCTCCACCTCCACGACGGTGAGGTCCACGGTGGCCCGGAACAGCCAGGTCCGAAGAGGCGGCACCACCGTGGCCAGGATCCAGTCGCCGTCGAGGAGGAACGCCCTCATGAACGTCCCGACCCGCAGCCGGGCCCGGCCGGGCTCGCGCTCGCGCTGCTTGAACTTCGCGGCCCTCAGTGTGCCCACGAGGACGTCGAGGGCCAGCTCGGGGGCCGCCGACGTCGTGAGCGTCACCGTGGGGGTGCTGTGCAGGTAGGGCTTCATCGATCCTCTGGGTCCTGGTGTCGGCTTCTGTCGGGACCCCGTGCGGGAGGGCGACCGCCTCGGGGTCAACGCATGACGACGTAGTAAAACCGGTCCTCGGGGCAGGTCGCCACGGTTTCACCGCACTCCGCCGACGCCGAGGTCGACCGCCGCCCGGTCGTGCGAGGTAGTGCGCGTGCCAAGCGAGGTGGGTCGTTCGCGTCGATCGCCAGTCGCCGGAACATCACGCCCCGAACGCCAGACCTCTCACGGTGCCGTGGCCGGGCGCAGCAGCGCGAGGTCCCGTCGGACGTAGCGCAGGTGCGCCCACTCCTCCTCCAGGATCACGCGCACGCAGTCACCGACGCTGGGATGCCAGTCGCCCCCGCCCCACGGGTTCTCGCGCTCCTCGGCGAGCAGCTCGGCCGTCGCCGTGGCGAGGAAGTCGGTCACCTGCTGCTGACGCTCGGCACGCACCGCGAGGACCTCGTCGTACGACGGCGGGTCCGCGCGGAAGACGGACATGTCGAAGCCCATCTCGCCCGCGCCGGTGAAGATCTGGCCGATCTCGTGGAACGGCTGCTGCACCCGCAGGATCCCGCCACGGAGCCAGGCGTCGGTCGCCAGGACGAGGTGCCGCAGGGTCTGGGCCAAGGACCACTCCCCCTCGACGTGGGCGTCCACCAGGTCCGACGGGGTGTCCGCCACCGTCGTCTGCCACGCGGCCTGCACGGCGACCCAGCCCTCCCGCAGGCCCTCGGGCGTCTGGGACTTCTGGAGCTCGCGGCCCGGGAACTGCCGGTTGAGCTCGGCATCGACCAGCGGGACCACGTCCACCCCGTTGACCAGGAGGCTGCCGAAGAACAGGTCGTGGCTGTCGATGTCGAGCCCGTCCACGTCGACGCCGCGCATCGTCACCCCGCTGACGTCGGAGAACCGCAGGGCGGCGCCCTTGAAGCTGGCCTGGACGAAGGTCGCACCCTCGAACTCGTTCGTGCCGGAGTAGGTCGTCATCGCCTCATCATCACCCGATGTCGGGCGAGGGCGTCGGGAGACGGCACCGCCTCGCCGGAAACGCTGCCTCTCGCCATCCTGGTAGCCGATGATGACCGCGTGCAGAGACGTCCAGCCCGCACGGCGCCGGCCACCATCGCGACAGCCGCCGCGACGCTGGCCCAGAGCGCTGCGTTGATCGTGCTCACCGTCGGCATCGCCTTCGTCATCACCGAGGCCGGCCTCTTCGATGCGATGAGCCACAGTGTGTGGATCGCGGGGCTTTGCGGTCTGCTCGTGACGGCGAATCACGAGCGCCGGCGGCAAGCGCGGGCCGAGGCCGACGCCGACGCCGACGCCGACGCGAGCTGAGCTATCCGGCCGGTCCGCCGCGCGCCGGAGCCCTTCGCTCACTCGTCTCGAGGAGGTACCGCCGTGCGAGCGTCGTGGCGACGACGACCACGACAGCGCCGGCCGCCGCGCAGAAGCCGAGCATCGTGACGCCGATGATCCACAGGCCGTCGGCGTCGGGAGCGGTCCCCCAGTCGACGGAGGCGATGAGGACCAGGCCGGTCGGTGGGCCGGCCGCAGCGGCGTACGGCGAGCCGAACCAGGCGGCTGCGACGACGATGACGAGGAAGGTGAGGCCGAGGCCGACCCCTTGCCACGTCTCGTACGGTCCGCTGCTCTGACCGGTGACCGGGTCGTCGAACCTCGGGGCGTGGAAGCCCAGCCAGGACAGCCAAGCGCTCACCGTGAGCACGGCCGTCGTCGTGGCTGTCAGGGCTGCGCGCATGATCGACCGTCTCTCGCTCGTGTCGTCCGGGCCCACGGCTCGTCCCGTGGCACACCTCCACTCTCGCGTGCGCGTGTGGCCGGCGCCTGAGCACGGATGCTCAGCTCTCGGACTCTGCGCACCGGTCAGAATGGCCGGATGCTGCTCGCCGACGTCGTCGCCACCTCCGCCACCGTGGCGGCGACCCGCTCCCGCAAGGCCAAGGTCGCGGCGATCGCGGCGCTGCTCGCGACCGCGGAGCCCGACGAGCTCGAGGTGGTCACGGCGTACGTCGGGGGCGCGCTGCTCCAGCGCCGCACCGGCCTCGGTGGGCGCGGCCTCGCTTCGCCGCCATCTCCCGCAGAGACGCCGTCGCTGTCGGTGCTCGAGGTGCACGCGGCGTTCGACGCGCTCGCGGCGCTCGAGGGACCGGGGTCGCAGGCGACCCGGTCCGCGGCGGTCGCGTCCCTCTTCGGGCGCGCGACCGACGCCGAGCAGGCCTGGCTGCGCGGGGTCGTGACCGGCGCCGTGCGACAGGGCGCCCTCGACGCGCTGGTGCAGGAGGCGGTCGCCGCGGCGGCCGGCGTACCGCTCGCGGTCGTCCGCCGCGCCGCGATGCTCGCCGGCTCGACCGTGGCGGTGGTGGGCCGGGCGTTCACCGGCGGCTCTGCCGCGCTGGCTGAGGTGGGGCTGGAGGTCGGTCGTCCGGTGCTGCCGATGCTCGCGTCGTCGGCGAAGACGGTCGCCGAGGCGGTGGCCAAGGCCGGCGGCGGCACGGTCGCCGTCGACACCAAGCTGGACGGGATCCGGATCCAGGTGCACCGCTCCGGCGACGAGGTCCGGATCGCGACGCGGTCCCTCGACGACATCACCGCCCGCCTGCCCGAGGTGGTCGAGCTCGCGCTGTCGCTCCCGGCGGAGTCGTTCGTGCTCGACGGCGAGGCGCTGGTGCTCGACGACGCCGGGCGGCCGCGCCCGTTCCAGGAAACGGCGTCGCGCACCGCGCAGGCGGCCGGCGTGCGGGTCACGCCGTACTTCTTCGACGTCCTGCACCTCGACGGCCGCGACCTGCTCACCGCGCCCGGCGACGAGCGGCTCGCCGTGCTCGAGGGGTTGGTGCCGGAGGCGTACCGCGTCCCGCGCGTGGTGACCGACGACCTCGACGCCGCCGAGTCGTTCGTCGCGGAGGTGCTCGCGGCCGGCCACGAGGGCGTCGTGGTGAAGAAGCTCGCCGCGCCGTACGACGCCGGCCGGCGCGGCGCCGCGTGGGTCAAGGTGAAGCCGGTGCACACGCTCGACCTGGTCGTGCTCGCGGTCGAGTGGGGCTCGGGCCGCCGCGAGGGGACGCTGTCCAACATCCACCTCGGCGCGCGCGACCCGGACACCGGCGGCTTCACGATGTTGGGCAAGACGTTCAAGGGGATGACCGACGAGATGCTCGCCTGGCAGACCGAGCGGTTCACCGAGCTCGCGGTCGACCGGTCGACGATGCGCGACCACTACGTCGTCCCGCTGCACCCGGTGCAGGTCGTGGAGATCGCCATCGACGGGCTGCAGCGTTCGACGCGCTACCCCGGCGGGCTCGCGCTGCGCTTCGCGCGGGTGCTGCGCTACCGCGACGACAAGACCGCCGACGAGGCGGACACGATCGAGACGGTGCGCGCGCTGGCGTGAGGTGGCGCCGGTGCGCCCGGGTCCTCACAGCGGCCGCTTGAGCCCCTCGTGGCTCGCCTCGTAGCCGAGCCGCTCGTAGAACCGATGGGCGTCGGCGCGCGTCTTGTCCGAGGTCAGCTGGGCGAGAGTCGCGCCGTGCCGCCGGCCGTACTCGTGCGCCCAGTCGAACAGGGCGGTGCCGAGCCCGGAGCCGCGCGTGCTGGGTGCGAGGCGGACCCCCTCGACCTGGAGGCGCTTCGTCCCGCCCCGCGCGAGGCCCGGGATGAGCGTCAGCTGCATCGTGCCGACGACGTCGCCTCCCTCGTCACGGACGGCGAGGAGCAGCTGGTTGGGGTCCCGGTCGATCTCGCCGAAGGCCGCCAGGTAGGGCGCCAGGTCGGCCGACTCCCGCTGCGCCCCCAGGACGTCGTCGGCCAGCAGGGCCACCAGGGCGGCGACGTCGGACTCCGTAGCGCGAGCGACCTCGTACCGCCGTCCGTCCACCGAGAGTGTCGTCACGAGGACCCCTCGTCAGCGCGCGCTGAGCTGGACCGAGACCCGGCCGGCCTCGACGTGCCAGCGCTGGTCCAGGTCGACGTTCTCCAGCAGCCGCCGGTCGTGGGAGACGAGCAGCAGCGCCCCGTCGTACGCCGCCAGCGCCTGCTCGAGCTGCTCGATCGCGGGCAGGTCGAGGTGGTTGGTCGGCTCGTCGAGGACGAGCAGGTTGACGCCGCGCGCCTGGAGCAGCGCGAGCGCGGCGCGGGTGCGCTCCCCCGGCGAGAGCCGCCCGACCAGCGAGCCCACCTGGTCGGCCTTGAGCCCGAACTTCGCGAGCAGCGTCCGCACCTCGGCCGGCGTCTGGTCGGGTACGACGGCCTCGAACGCGTCGCCGAGGGTGCGGTCCTCGGGCAGCCCGGTGCGCGCCTGGTCGATCTCGCCGACCGCGACCGACGCACCCAGCGAGGCGGAGCCGGCGTCGGGGCGCTCGTGGCCCAGCAGCAGCCGCAGCAAGGTCGTCTTGCCGGCGCCGTTGGGCCCGGTGATGCCGATCCGCTCCCCCGCGTTCACCTGCAGCGACAGCGGGCCGGCGGTGAAGTCGCCCCGGCGCAGCACGGCCTCGTTGAGCGTCGCGACGACGCTCGAGGACCGCGGCGCGGCCGCGATGCTGAACTGCAGCGCCCACTCCTTGCGCGGCTCCTCCACCTCGTCGAGGCGGGCGATCCGGGACTCCATCTGGCGCACCTTCTGCCCCTGCTTCTCCGACGACTCGGTCTGGGCACGGCGACGGATCTTGTCGTTGTCGGGGCTCTTCTTCATCGCGTTGCGCACCCCCTGCGAGCTCCACTCGCGCTGGGTGCGGGCCCGCCCGACGAGGTCCGCCTTCTTGTCGGCGAACTCCTCGTACGCCTCCCGCGCGTGCCGCCGGGCCACGGCGCGGGCGTCGAGGTAGGCGTCGTACCCGCCGTCGTAGACCGACACCTGGTGCTGTGCGAGGTCCAGCTCGACGACCCGGGTGACGCACCGCGCCAGGAACTCGCGGTCGTGGGAGACCAGCACCACGCCGCTGCGCAGCCCGCGGACGAACGATTCCAGCCGCTCCAGCCCGTCGAGGTCGAGGTCGTTGGTGGGCTCGTCGAGCAGCACCACGTCGAAGCGGCTCAGCAGCAGCGCGGCCAGCGCGGCGCGCGCGGCCTGGCCTCCGGAGAGCGAGGTCATCAGCGCGTCCGGGCCGACGTCCAGGCCGAGGTCGGCGAGCACGGGCGGCAGCCGGTCCTCGAGGTCCGCGGCGCCGCTCGCGAGCCAGTGGTCCAGGGCGACGGCGTACGCGTCGTCGACGCCGGGTACGTCGCTGCCCAGCGCCGCGGCAGCCGCCTCCATCGCCTCGGTGGCGGCGGTCGCGCCGGTACGGCGCGCGACGTACGCCGCCACCGTCTCGCCGGGCACCCGGTCGTGCTCCTGCGGCAGCCAGCCGACGAACGCGTCGGCGGGCGCCCGCGACACCGACCCGGCCATCGGCTCTGCGGCCCCGGCGAGCAGCCGGAGCAGCGTGGACTTGCCGGCGCCATTGGCCCCGACGACGCCCACCACGTCCCCGGGCGCCACGGTCAGGTCGAGGGACTCGAAGAGGATGCGGTGGCCGTGGCCGCCGGCCAGGTCCTTGGCCACCAACGTCGCGCTCACCGGGTGAGCCTATGAGCGTCAGCCAGCAGTCCCGGTGTCGGCCCCTGTGTCCGTCCCCGGAGGTTGAGCAGCGAAGGACGCCCTGGGGTGTCCCCGGAGGTTGAGCAGCGAAGGCGCCCTGGGGGTGTCGCCGGTGGTTGAGCAGCGAAGGCGCCCTGCGCCTGAGCGATGTCGAAACCCGGTGAGCCGAGCTGGTGCCTCGATCGAGGTGGGCGCGTTGGCTGCGGGGGACGCTCCTATGTTGCGTCAAGGGGTGATGGTGGGTTCTCGAGGCGTCGGTAGAGGTCGCGGGCGATGTAGCGCTTGAGGCATCGGCGGATCTCGCGGGGGTTCTTGCCTTCGGTGGCACGGCGGGCGGTGTAGTCGCGGGTGGGTTGGTGGCAGCGTTGCCGGGTGATGGCGATGGTGTGCAGGGCGCGGTTGAGTTGTCGGTCGCCGTGGCGGTTGAGGCGGTAGCGGTTGGTGGTTTGGCCGGAGTTGGCGGGGATGGGTGCGGCGCCGGCGAGCATCGCGAAGGCTGCTTCGGAGTGGATGCGGCCGGGGTGGGACCAGGCACACAGCACGATCGCGGCGGTGATCGGTCCGATCCCGGGTTGGTCGAGGAGGTCTGGGCGCCAGGACTTCACGATGGCGGTGATGGTCTTCTCGTAGTCGTCGGCCTCGGCCTGCAGGTGTTGGCTGCGGCGGGCCAGGGTCCGCAGTGTGGTCACGGTCGTGGTGGTCTCGAGGTCCCAGGTGGTGTGGGTGCGCATCGCGGCGGCGGTGCGGATCATCGTTTTCAGTTGCTGGCCTCGGAAGCGGCTCCGGATCTGTTCGGGGGCGGCGATGATCAGGGCGAACAGTTGCCGTTGCGCATCGCCGGCTGCCTGGATCGCTGAGCGTCGTGCGGTCACCAGGACGGCCAGGGCTTGGCGGTCGCCACCGGTGCGTGGGGTGCCGAGTCGGGGTCGGGCTAGGGCCTCGCGGGCGGCGCGGATCGCGTCGAGGGGGTCGGACTTCGCGCCGTTGCGGCGCTTGGCCCGCACGGGCCGGTCGAGCTCGATGACGACCTCGCTGCGCTCGCTGAGGACCCGGGTCAGGCCGGCGCCGTGGCTGCCGGTTCCCTCGATCGCCCAGGCACGCAGCGCGGCGTGACGCTCGGTGAACTCGATGAGCTCGGCGTAGCCCTCGCAGGTGGCCTCGACGGTGATCTCACCGAGCACTCCACCGGTACGGGCATCGACGACGGCAGCCGAGTGGGTGTGCACGTGGGTGTCGACGCCGATGACGACGTCGACTACCTCCCGCAGGTCGATCGAGTCAGTCAGACTGGTCATGCGTTCTCTCCTTGCCGGGACGGGGACGTGGTTCCGGTCCGGGACGGAGAATCGGCAGGACTGTGATGAGACACGTCGGGCGCCGCTAACGCCAGGCGGTCAAGCTCCTGATCAGGCCAGCTCCTCCGACCTGGGCCGGGGCCGACGACCACGAGCGGACAAGTCCCGAGGAAGGCACCTCTAAGTCCCCAAGGACTCGCAGGGCCAGTCTCGACAGGGGTCACGCCCGCGGCCGTCGTACCCACAGCCCATCAGTGATCAGGGCTGCAAGGAAAGACTCACAGTCTCGACAACGCTCGACCACCGGTTGCCGGAGGTTGAGCAGCGAAGGCGCCCTGGCGCCTGAGCGGTGTCGAAACCCGGTGAGCGAAGGCAGGGCCTCAATCCAGGACTCCGCGTTGGCTGCGGGGGTCTCGACAACGCTCGTCGCTGGCGCTCCTCGCTGCTCGACCACCGGTCGCCGGTCGCCGGAGGTTGAGCAGCGAAGGCGCCCTGGCGCCTGAGCGTTGTCGAAACCCGGTGAGCCGAGCTGGGGCCTCGATCGAGGTGGTGGGGACGCTGCACGGGGACGGCGTCCCTCACCGGGCTCAGTCAGAGGGACGCCATCGACGGGCCGCGGCGGTGGTACGACGTGCGTCGCACCAGGCAATCCAGGCGGTGCGCAGGCGCGGGGACTTGGCGGGCGATCCGTCGCGTCGAGCACGGAGGTCGGAGCGCAACCACTCGGGGACCTCCGCCACCTCGATCGCCGCGGTCTTGGTGAGGAGACTGCCTGTCGCCAGGGCGTGTCGCCCGCGCGCCATGGAGGTCAGACCGAGATCGGTGATGACCGGGTCGAGCCACCACCACGGGCGGCATACTGCCGCTGCCCAGTACCCGGTGAGCTCGGCCTGCGCGGCACGGCGCACGTCGTCGTCGCTCATGGGCGGCAGCACGGTCTGCGGCGGGCGTCCGAGGACGGCGAACCCATGCCGGTCGAGCTCCGCCCTCACGATTCCCGAGAGGGCGCGGTCGACGAGTGCGCCGTGCGTCCAGGTTGGATGACGGGCGACGGGGTCGAAGAGGGAGGCAGCCACGACATAGATGCACCCGAGGGATGCCTCTGCGAACCTAGCGTCCAGATCGCGATGGACGGCGACGAGAGCCGACCGGCGCTCCCCGTCGATCGGTCGGTCGACGAGAGCGACGAGGTCGAGATCGCTCACCCCGGGCCGGTGGTCACCGGTGGCTGCGGAACCGCCGACGAAGAGGTCGGTCACCCAGCCCAGGGAACGCAGGTGCCGGGCCAGGGCCTCGACCGCCGGCGGGGTGCTCACCTCGTCGATCATGCCCTCTGGACCTACCGGTCCGCGCGGTTCCACAGCCCCGAAGCGGGCTGTGGAGAGCTTCCGATCTTCGTGATCGAGTCGTGATCTATGGCCCCTGTGGAGTAGGCATCTGGGGAGCCAAAGTGTCGGTGGCGGCGGCTTGAATGGAGCCATGTCAGCAGCCACCGTCGCAGGGGTCCACCCGGTCACCGGGCTGGTCGCGCGCACCGCTGACAACGTCGCCGCGATGCGCGATGCGTGGCTGTTCTCCATGGACGCCGCCGCAGCCGGCCAGGCGTTGGTGGAGCTGGACCGGCTCCAGTCCGAGATCACCGAGCTCCAGGCCCGAGTTGCGGTCCGCGCCCAACAAGCCGGCACCGCCGAGACCACCGGCGCGACGTCGTTGGCGAACTGGCTGGCGGTCACCACGCGGCAGTCCCGCACCACCACCCACCGGTTCATGCGGCTGGCCGAGTCCTTGGATCGCGACGTGTTCGAACCGGTCCGGGTCGCGTTGTCCGAGGGCCGGGTGAACCCCGACCAGGCGCTGGTGATCACCGACGCCGTCGACGCCCTCCCCGACGACATCGAGGCCGAGACCCGAGACCGTGCCGTTGAGGTGCTGCTGGCCGAGGCCGCGCACCACGACCCGGTCCCGCTCCGCCGGCTCGGGAAGCGACTCCTCGACGTCATCGCCCCCGAGATCGGCGAGGCCCACGAAGCGAAGGTGATCGAGGCCGAGGAGGAACGTGCCCGGGCACACACCCGGTTGACGATGACCGACGACGGCCACGGCACCACCTACGGCCGGTTCCAGCTCCCCACCGCCCAAGCCCAGATGCTCAAGAAGGCCCTGCACGCCATCGCCGCACCCAGAGCCCAGACCGCGGCCCACGGCACGCTGCCCGAGCGGCGGCCCGGCCCGGAGCGGCTCGGCCAGGCGTTCTGCGAGCTCATCGAACGCATCCCCGCCGGGGTGCTCCCCGAAGCCGGTGGCGTCAACGCCACCGCCGTGGTGCTGATGGGCCTCGAGACGTTCCGCGGCGGACACGGCGTCGCGCACCTCGACACCGGCGCCACCATCAGCGCCGGCCAAGCCCGCCGGCTCGCGTGTGAGGCCGGGATCATCCCCGCCGTCCTCGGCGGACCCAGCCAGGTCCTCGACCTCGGCCGGACCCGCCGGTTCCACACCAAGTCCCAACGCATCGCGCTCGCGATCAGGGACGGTGGGTGCACCGCCGAAGGCTGCGACTGGCCACCCGGGATGTGCCATGCCCACCACGACCCGGCCTGGTGCCAAGGCGGAGTCACCGACATCGACCACGCCAGATTGTTGTGTCCGAAACACCATGCCCGCGCCCACGACCCGGCGTACACCAGCAGCCCACGTCCCGACGGCAAGATCACCTTCCACCGACGGACGTAGGCCGGCGGGCGGGGCGGTCAGGCGGCCGGACCCTCCACGGCGTCGGCCGCCGGGTCGATGAAGAAGTTGTCGCGGAACAGGCCGGTGGGGTCGTAGCGCCGCTTGAGGTCGCGGAGCCGGGCGAGGTGCGCGGGCGGGAAGGCGCGCTCGAGCCACTGCTGTCCGGTGCCGGTCTCGAAGCTCAGGTAGCTGCCCGACAGGTGCGGGACCAGCCGCTCCCAGGCCTCGTCGAACGCCGGGCCGGTGCCGAAGCCGGAGAGCGAGAACGCCGCACTGCGGCCGGCGTACGCCGTGGCGCCGCTCGGGACGTCGGCGACCGCGCCGCCGACCGCGCGGATCGAGAAGAAGTACGACGTGCCCGCGTCGAGCAGTTCGGCGACCTCGGCCGCCAGCCCGGGCGAGAGGTGGTCGGCCAGACCGGAGTGGCTGTGCGGCTCCCCGCGGCCCTGCTGCGGCTGGTCGCTGCTGAACAGGCTCATCACCTCGTCGTACGTCGCCAGCGCGATCTGCTGCTGCAGCAGCGGCGCGACATCGGCGATCGGCTGCAGGCGCTCGATGATCGTGTCGGGGTTGTCGGAGTCGACGACCAGCATCGCCTGCGCGACCCGCTGTCCGCCCCGCCGCGCGCCGAGGACCACCTGACCGGTGACGCTGCGGTCCGCGGCCTCGATCTCCCGACCCCACCCCTCCAGGAAGGCCGCGGTGTCGCTGGCGTCGAAGGCGAGCTGGGCGAAGGCGATCGTGCCGACCCGGGCGGCCGTGAGCTCGAAGGAGGTGGCGATGCCGAAGTTCGCCCCGGCGCCGCGCACGCCCCAGAACAGGTCGGGTTCCTGGTCGGCGCTCGTGCGCACGACCCGGCCGTCGGCCAGCACCAGTTCGACCGCGGTCAGGTGGTCGATGGTCAGGCCGTGGCTGCGCGCGAACCAGCCGACCCCACCCGCGGTCGCGAGCCCGCCGACGCCCACGCCGCCGTAGTCGCCGCTGCTGATCGCGAGCCCGTACGGCGCGAGGGTGCGGGCCACGTCGGCCCACCGGGCGCCGGGGCCGAGCCGGACGCGGCCCGTGTCGGGGTCGAGCACCTCGACGGTGTCGAGCGCGCTGACGTCGATGACGAGCCCGCCGTGGTTGAGGGAGCGGCCGGAGATGCCGTGCCCGGCGCTGAGCACCCCGAGCGGCAGCTCGCGGTGCTCCCGGGCGACGGCGACCGCGGCCTGCACCTCGGCGACGGTCCGCGGCCGGAGCACGAGGCCGGGGGCGCCGCCACGCAGGTAGCCGGAGAGGTAGCGGGCGTACGCCGGGTCGCCCGGCTCGACCGCGCGCTCGGCCAGCTCGGGCGGCAGGTCGTCGTACCCGATGCCGGGACGCCGCTTCGCCAGGGCCGAGGCACGACGGACCCGTGAGCGCTCGCGCACCCCGGAGCTCGCGCGAGCCTCGCCGACCCGCTCGCGCACCTCGCCGAAGAGACCCGCGAAGCGGCGCAGCCCGCCCTCGTCGTCGCCCATCACGATGAAGGTGCTGACGCCGTCCTCGACGGCGAGGCGCACCAGCTCGTCGGCGGCCGTGTCGGGGGCGATGTTCAGCAGCCGCACGACCTCGGCGGGATCCCGGCCGGCCTCCCGGGCCGCCTCGTCGATCACGCGCATGCCGCGCTCGAGGTCGCCGGGCTTCAGGTACGGCATCGAGGGCAGCCAACCGTCGGCCGCGCGCCCGATCAGCCGCAGCATCCGCGGCTTGAGCGCCCCGAGCCAGATCGGTACATCGTGCGCGGGCGCCGGGCCGCGCTTGGCGCCGTGGACCCGGTGGTGGGCGCCGTCGACGGCGAGGACCGACCGGTCGGAGGTGTCCCACACGCCGCGGATGACTGTGATCGCCTCGGCCAGCGCGTCCACCGCCTCGCCCGGGGTCAGACGGGTCCCGCCGTACGCCTCGATCGCGTCCCAGAACCCGCCGGCGCCCAGCCCCAGCGCGACCCGGCCGCCGGAGAGCAGGTCGAGGCTGGCCACCGACTTCGCCAGCACGGCGGGCGGGCGCAGCGGCAGGTTGAGCACGTTGCCGGCGAGCTGGATCCGCTCGGTGCGGGCGGCGGCGTACGACATCAGCGTCCAGGTGTCGAGGAAGGACGGCTGGTAGGGGTGGTCCTGGAACGTCGCGAGGTCGTAGCCGAGCTCCTCGCTGAGGACCGCGAGCTCGACCGGCCGCTGCGGCGAGCCGGCCGCCGGGGTGATGAAGGAGCCGAAGCGCAAGGGGTGACCGTAGTCGGGCATGCCCCCAGCATCCGTCGCGCGAACCCGTGGCGCAACCTCGGGTAACCGGGTTACCATAGGTAAGTGACCACGAGCTCGACCCCCCGCCGCCAGGAGCTGATCGACGACGCCACCTGCCGGGAGGCCACGGCCGGCCTGGAGTTCGTCGGCCGGCGGTGGACCGGCGCGATCATGCTCGCGCTCGGCCGCGGCGCGTCGCGGTTCGGGGAGATCGAGGCGGCCGTCGACGGCCTGTCCGCGCGCCTGCTCACCGCCCGGCTGCGCGAGCTGGAGGAGCACGACCTCGTCGAGCGCGAGGTGATCCCCACGACGCCGGTCTCGGTCCGCTACCGGCTCACGCCCCGCGGTCGCGACCTGCTGGCGGCGATGCAACCGCTGGTGGCCTACCACCTGCGCTGGGGCGACTGAGGGACCAGCCGGCCAGCAGCAGCGGTCGCGCCCTGCCGGTGGTTGAGCAGCGAAGGCGCTCTGGCGCCTGAGCGATGTCGAAACCCGGCGAGCCAAGTCGGGGCCTTGGTTGAGGTGGATGTGTGGGCTGCGGGGGTCTCGACACCGGGACTTCGTCCCTGCTCGACCACCGGTTACCGGTGGTTGAGCAGCGAAGGCGCTCTGCGCCTGAGCGTTGTCGAAACCCGGTGAGCCAAGTCGGGGCCTTGATCGAGGTGGTACGTCGGCTGCGGGGTCTCGACACCGGGACTTCGTCCCTGCTCGACCACCGGTGGCTGAGCGATGTCGAAACCCGGTGAGCTGACCTGGGGCCTGGGTTGAGGTTGTACGTCGGCTACGGGGGTCTCGACATCGCTCGTCGCTGGCGCTCCTCGCTGCTCGACCACCGGTGGGTGGAGGTCAACCAGCCCCGACGCTCGGCGACGGCACGGCGAGAAGCCGGGCGAACAGGTCAGCGAGAGCGAAGCCGTCCCCTGCTCCGGTCAGGTCCAGCCGGAGATCAGGAAGGTTCCATCCTTCGACGCTGACTCGACACTGTCGCCGTTCGGCCTCGACGTAGACCCACCAGTCGATGCAGCGGACGTCGGCCCACTGCCCTCCGTAGGCCTCGACGACCCCGCTGTCCGGGTACTTCTCGGCGAACATGGAGGGGTCCGCCTCCCACAGGATCGACGAGACTCCCCGTCCGAGTCGTAGCCAATCTGCCTGGTGAAGCCGACGCCGGCAGCGTCGAAGACCGGGTCGCAACGGCGGCAGACCTCGTCTGCCCAGGCGCCGTCGAACACGCACTCGACGGCCGCAGCGGCGTCGCGCACGGTCACCCTCGGTGCGTCGTCGTCCATCACCCCAGTATCCGCGAACCCGTTCGCGGTTTCCCGGTGAACGCACACGTGCACGGTGCGAGGATCACGCCGTGAACGCCGAGGGACCAGTCGAGTTGCCGGGAGCCACGCCACCGCTGCCGCTGTCGATCTGGGTGGTCGCCTGGGCGTCGGTGGTGGGCCAGGCGGAGCTGCTGCTCCGCCGAGGCCCCCAGGTCGGCGACGTGGGGTCGCTCTTCCTGTCCGTCGTCCTCGGCGCGCTCGTCCTGGGGTACGTGTCCGCCGGTGTCGTCCGGGCCCGCACCGTCCGGTTCGTGCTCGCCTGGGTCGTGCTGGTCCTGGCCGTCCTCGGTGAGCTCGTCGAGCTGGTCTCGGTCGACGACCTGGGTCAGGCCGCCCACGCCGTGGTCGCGCTCTCGACCACGGCGGTGGCGCTCGCCGCGCTGGCGAGCTTCCGCCGGAGCGACTGGTACGCCTGGCAGCGCACCAGGCCATCGACCTACGACGGCGCCCCGATCGGTCAGCTGGTCGCGATCGGCGTGCTTGTCGGGATGCTCGGCGGGATCATCGGTGCGGACGACGCCGGACGTCGCGGACGTGACGGACTCGACGTACGCGTGAACGTCGCCGAGCGCTGACCAATCGACCCCGTCAGGCGGCGCTGTCCGCGCGGTCGGGGTGGTCGGCGTGGTCGGCGTCGACGTACCGCCCGTCCGGGGTGACCGGGTGGTCCTCGTTGATGGCGAGGACGGCGTCGCTGAGCTCGGGGTCGACGACGACGGGACGGCGGTCGAGGTGCACGCCGGCGATCATGCAGCGCACCGATCCCCCGGCGAGCTCGATGGTGGGGATGTCGACCGAGACGATGGTGGCGGACTCCTCGATGACCGCGACCTGGTCGGGGCGGAGGCTGCGGTGGGCCCGGGCCGACATCGCCATCACGTAGCCGCGGCGGCCCTCCGGCGTACGACCGCAGAGCTCGACGGCGTTGCCGGCGAACTCCCGGACCTGCTCCTCGGTGAGCTCGACGACCTGGCGGCCGTTGACGCTGAGCCGCTCGCGGACCTGCTCGCGCCGGACCCTGTCCGGGATCATCTCGAGGGCGATCAGGGCGACGTCGGTGCCGACGCAGGCCAGCACGTTGGTGTGGTAGACGGGGACCCCGGCGCTGTCGACGGCGTCGAAGGCCATCGGCTCGTAGTTGAAGTCGGTGCAGAACCGCTCCAGGACGTGGGCGTCGCTGCGGTGGCTGCGCGCCATGTAGGCGACCCGCGAGACGTGGTCGAGGACCATCGCGCCGGTGCCCTCGAGGAAGATCCCGTCGGGCTCGAGGCCGGAGTAGTCGACGATCGTCTGGACGCGGTACTCCGACTTCAGCATCTCCAGGACGTCGGCGCGCCGCTCGTGGCGGCGGTTCGAGGCGTACATCGGGAAGACCGCGACGCTGCCCCCGGCGTGGGTCGAGATCCAGTTGTTCGGGAACACCGAGTCCGGCCGGGTGTGATCCTCGTCGTCGAAGACGTGGACCCGGACGCCGGCGTCCCGCAGGGTCGCGGCCAGCGCGTCCATCTCCGCGAGCGCCAGCGCCGAGACGGCGGCGTCGGAGCGCCCGTCCGGCACGTCGGCCTGGAAGGCGTTGTCCGCCGCAGTCGCGGGGTTGGGCAGGTAGTTCTGGGCGCGGACGAGGATGACGGCGGACGGGGCTTGAGCACTCACGTGCGCACGCTAGACGACGACCCGGCCCAGCACCTGATCGCGCCCGGGCACCCGTCGGTCGCGTCACAGTCGTGCAACTCGGAGTTGCACCCTCGCTAGCATCGGTCCCATGGCGACACGGGCCCCCGAGACCGACGGACGCCGCTCGGCGGCGGCCGCGCGGCGCCGGGTCCGCGAGCGGGAGATCATCGCGGCGACCCGGGCGCTCTTCGACGAGCGCGGGGTGCGCGACGCGCAGATCGAGGACATCGCGCGCGCCGTCGGGATCAACCGGGCGATCGTCTACCGGCACTTCACCGGCAAGGAGGAGCTCTTCGCGCTCACCCTGGTCAGCTACCTCGACGAGCTGCGCGAGGACCTCGACGCCGCCGAGGGCGGTACGCCGACCGACCGGCTCGCCGCGATCGTCGGCGCCTTCGTCGACTACGGGCTGGCCCACCCGGCGTTCGTGGACTGCGCGCAGGCGCTGATGCGCCGCTCCGGTCCCGAGCTGCTCGACGAGATCTCGGAGGGCGCGCTGTTCCGCCTCGGCCGGAGCATCTCCGCGTGCCTCGCCGTGCTCAGCGGGGCGCTCGAGGAGCTCGGCGTGGAGGACCCGACGCTGCTCGCCAACACGCTGTACGCCAGCGGCCTCGGCGCGCTGCAGCTCGCCCGGGTCGGCATCCTGGTCAAGGAGGCGGCCCCCGGCGTACCCACCGTCGGGCAGATCTCCCCGGAGCAGGTGCGCGACTACCTGGTGGCCTCGGCGCTGGCGCTGGCCTCCCGCTGATATCGGGACGCCGGGCGTCCGGAAGTCCTACCCTCCTCGCGTGAGCCGCGAGCACCGCATCACCTGTCCGCTCTGCGAGGCCATGTGCGGCCTCCGCGTCACCGTGGACGACGCGGGTCGCGTCGGCCGGATCACGGGCGATCCCGACGACGTCTGGTCCCGCGGCTACCTCTGCCCCAAGGGCACGGCGCTGGGCCACCTGCACGAGGACCCCGACCGGCTGCGGCAGCCGATGGTCAAGGGCCCGGACGGCGTGCACCGCCCGGTGTCCTGGGACCAGGCCTGGGCGGAGGTCGAGCGAGTCCTGCGCCCGGTGCTCGACGAGGACGGCGCCTCGGCGGTCACGGTGTACGTCGGCAACCCCGTCGCTCACAACCTCTCGCTGAGCCGCTACATCGGCGCCGTCATCGGCATGGGCCAGGCGGTCGGCATGCAGACCTACTACTCCCCCGCGACGGTCGACCAGTGGCCGCTGAACGTCGTGGGCGCGCTGCTCTTCGGGGGCATGTGGGAGGCGCCGGTCCCCGACCTCGACCGCACCGACCACCTCGTCGTCCTCGGCGCCAACCCCGCCGCCAGCCAGGGCTCGATGCTCTCCGCGCCCGACGTGCTCGGCCGGCTGCGGGCGATCCGCGAGCGCGGCGGCTCGGTGGTCGTCGTCGACCCCCGCCGGACCCGCACCGCCGAGCAGGCCAGCGAGTGGGTGCCGGTCCGCCCCGGGACCGACGCGCTGCTGCTCTTCGCCGTGCTGCGCACCCTCGCCGAGGAGGGCCTGCTGCGCGACCACGAGCACCTGCGCGGCAAGGTGAGCGGCCTGGCCGAGGTGCTCGCGCTCGCCGAGCCGTTCACGCCCGAGCGGGTCGCCGGGCCGACCGGCGTCCCGGCCGACCGGATCCGGCGGCTCGCCCGCGACCTCGCGGCGGCGAGCAGCCCGGTCCTCTACGGCCGGATCGGCACCTGCACCCAGGAGTTCGGCACCCTGTCGACCTGGCTGATCTTCGTCCTCAACGTCGCCCTCGGCGCCGTCGACCGGGTCGGCGGCAGCCTGTTCCCGATCGCGGGCGCCTGGTCGCCGATGTTCCTCAAGCCGCCGGACCAGGACCAGCCGGGCTGGCGCTTCGGCCGCACCCGCAGCCGGGTCCGCGGCGCCCCGGAGGTGCTCGGGCAGTACCCGGTCACCTGCCTGCCCGAGGAGATCGAGACCCCCGGGCCGGGACGGATCCGGGCCCTGATCACCGTCGCCGGCAACCCGGCCGTCTCCGCACCCGCGGCCGCCAGCATGGACCGCGCCCTGGGCAGCCTGGACGCGCTGATCGCCGTCGACAACTGGCTCAACGAGACGACCCGGCACGCGCACGTCGTGCTGCCCGGCACCTCACCGCTGGAGCACGGCCACGCCGACGACCTCTACTGGATGTACGCGCTGCGGTCCTGCCTGAAGTGGTCGGACCCGGTGTTCCCGCTCCAGGGCGACCGCCCCGACGAGTGGGAGATCCTGCTCCGCCTCGGCGGAGCGCTGCTCGGTACGCCGGTGCCCGAGGTCGACGTACCGGCCATGGACGAGGTGTACGTCGGGGGCCTGGTGCAGTCCCTCTGCGCGACGGCCGGCACCCCGCTGACCGGACGCGACGCGGACGCGGCGCTCGCAGCCCTGGCCGGAACCGGGCCGGAGCGCCTGGTCGACCTCGGCATCCGGCTCGGCCCGTTCGGCGACTCGCTCGGCGCGCGCCCCGACGGCCTGACGCTGGCCCGGCTGCGCGAGCACCCCGGCGGTCTCGACCTCGCCGAGCTGCAGGCGGGCCGGCTCGACGAGGTGCTCTCCACCCCGAGCGGCACGATCGAGCTGGTGCACGACCTGCTGAGCGACGACGTGCCGCGGCTGCTGGCCCGCCTGGACCGCGCCGAGCCCGGGCTCGTGCTCACCAGCCGCCGCCACCTGCGGTCCAACAACTCCTGGCTGCACAACGTGCCGAGCCTGATGAAGGGCGCGGACCGCTGCACCCTGCTGCTCCACCCGCGCGACGCCGACGCCGCGGGACTGGTGGACGGTCAGCTCGCGCGCGTCACCACCACCGAGGGCGAGGTCGAGCTCCCGGTGCAGGTCAGCGCGGAGATGATGCCCGGGGTCGTCTCGCTCCCCCACGGGTGGGGACACGACCGCCCGGGCACCCGGATGGCCGTGGCGCACGCCCACGCCGGGGTGAACAGCAACCTGCTCAACCCCGGCGACCTGCTCGACGTCCCGAGCGGCACCCTCGCGGTCAACGGGGTGCCCTGCTCGGTCGCCCCGGCCTAGAGCCCCGGCCTAGCGCTCCAGGATGGCGACGACGCCCTGGCCGCCCGCGGCGCAGATGCTGATCAGGCCGCGGCCCGACCCCTTCTCCGCGAGCAGCTTGGCGAGGGTGGCCACGATCCGGCCGCCGGTGGCGGCGAACGGGTGGCCGGCCGCGAGCGAGGAGCCGTGCACGTTCAGCTTGTCGCGGTCGATCGAGCCCAGCGGGGCGTCCAGGCCGAGGCGCTCCTTGCAGAACACCGGGTCCTCCCACGCCGCGAGGGTGGAGAGCACCTGCGAGGCGAACGCCTCGTGGATCTCGTAGAAGTCGAAGTCCTGCAGCGAGAGGCCCTGGCGCTCCAGCATCCGCGGGACGGCGTACGCCGGGGCCATCAGCAGGCCCTCGTTGCCGTGGACGTAGTCGACGGCCGCGGTCTCGGAGTCCACGAGGTAGGCCTGGACCTCGAGGCCGTGCTCCTGCGACCACTCCTCGGTCGCCAGCAGCACCGCGGAGGCGCCGTCGGTGAGCGGCGTGGAGTTGCCGGCCGTCATCGTCGCGGCCTCGCCCTTGCCGAAGACCGGCTTGAGCTTGGCGAGCTTCTCGGCGGTGGAGTCGGGCCGCAGGTTGTTGTCGCGCTCGACGCCGCGGAACGGTGTCACCAGGTCGTCGAACCACCCGCGGTCGTACGCCGCGGCGAGGCGCTGGTGGGAGGTCGCGGCCAGCTCGTCCTGCGCCTCGCGGGTGATCCGCCACTCCAGGGCGGTCAGCGCGGCGTGCTCGCCCATCGAGAGCTTGGTGCGCGGCTCGCCGTTCTGCGGGATCTCCAGGCCGATGTCGCCGGGGCGGATCGCGCCGAGGGCGGTCAGGCGGCTCTTGGTGTCGCGCGCGGCGTTGACCTTCATCAGCTTCTTGCGCAGCTTGTCGCTGATCGCGACCGGCGCGTCGGAGGTGGTGTCGGTGCCGCCGGCGATGCCGGCGTCGATCTGGCCGAGCGCGATCTTGTTCGCGACCTGGATCGCGGCCTGCAGGCCGGTGCCGCAGGCCTGCTGGATGTCGGTCGCCGGGGTCTCGGGGGCGAGCCGGGAGCCGAGCACCGCCTCGCGGGTCAGGTTGAAGTCGCGGGAGTGCTTGAGCACGGCGCCGGCCACGACCTCGCCGAGGCGCTCGCCCTCGAGGCCGAACCGGGCCACGAGCCCGTCGATCGTGGCGGTGAGCATGTCCTGGTTCGAGACGTCGGAGTACACCGAGTTGGACCGGGCGAACGGGATGCGGTTGCCGCCGAGGACGGCGACGCGGCGGGTACTGGTCTCCATGTCATCAGTCTTCCCCGCGACGCGCGCCCAGAGAAGGACATGAGGGGCACGTCACGAAATGTGGACTCCGAGTTACACGTCTAGTTACATGGAGTGTCATGAGCGACCGCTACCAGGACTTCGCGTCCTCGCAGATCGGCAAGTTCCTCGTCAAGAACCTCGGGCTCCCCAGCCCGATGCGGCTGGAGCGGTACGCCGCGGGCTCGCCGCTCGTCGACGGCACCGTCGCCGTGGGCGGCCGGGGCCGGCTGGTCGAGTCGCTCCCGGGCATCCTCGAGGAGCTCGACATCGCGAGCACGACCGCGACCGACGCCGACGCGACGTACCAGGGCCTGGTCTTCGACGCCACCGGGCTGACCTCCTCCGACCAGCTGGTCGCGCTGCGGGACTTCTTCACGCCGCTGATGCGCAGCCTGGACACCTGCCCCCGCGTGGTCGTCATCGGCACCCCGCCCGAGCAGGTCGAGGGCGCCGAGCGGGTCGCCCAGCGCGCGCTGGAGGGCTTCACCCGCAGCCTCGGCAAGGAGATCGGCCGCGGCGGCACCGTGCAGCTGGTCTACGTGGCCGAGGGCGCGGAGGGCGCGCTGGCCTCGACGCTGGCCTTCCTGCTCTCGCCGAAGTCGGCGTACGTCTCGGGCCAGGTCGTCCGGATCGGCGCGCACGGCACGACGGTGGCCGGCGAGGTCGCCGACTGGACGACCCCGCTGGCCGGCAAGGTCGCGCTGGTCACCGGCGCCAGCCGCGGCATCGGCGAGCAGATCGCCCGGGTGCTGCACCGCGACGGCGCCACCGTCGTCGGCGTCGACGTGCCGCAGGCGGCCAGCGAGCTGCAGTCGCTGATGAAGGAGCTCGACGGCGACTGGCTGACCCTCGACATCACCGGCAAGGACGCGCCGCAGCGGATCGCGCACCACCTCAAGGAGAAGCACGGCGGCGTCGACGTCGTCGTCCACAACGCCGGCATCACCCGCGACCGGAAGCTCGCGAACATGGCTCCCGACAGCAAGGGTGACCGCTGGGAGTCCGTCGTCGCGGTCAACCTCACCGCGCCCGAGCGGATCACCCGCGAGCTGCTCGAACAGCAGGTGATCAACGACAACGGCTCGATCATCGGCGTCGCGAGCATCGCCGGCATCGCGGGCAACGTCGGCCAGACCAACTACGCCGCGTCCAAGGCGGGCATCATCGGCTTCGTCGACTCCCTCGCCGACGAGCTCGACCGCGGGATCACGATCAACGCCGTGGCGCCCGGGTTCATCATCACCCAGATGACGGCCGCGGTGCCGTTCGCGACCCGCGAGGTCGGCCAGCGGCTCAACGCGATGTCCCAGGGCGGCCTGCCGGTCGACGTCGCCGAGACCATCGCCTGGCTCGGCTCCCCCGGATCGACCGCGGTCAACGGCAACGTCGTGCGGGTCTGCGGCCAGATGATGCTGGGCGCCTGAGATGGCCCTCCCGACCCTGCTCAAGGCGGCGCTGCCGAGCATCCCCGTCGTCAACCAGCTGCCCGGCATCCGCAAGTCGCCGGTCGAGGAGTTCAGCGGGATCCGGCTGAGCCGGCCGCCGGTGACCGTCGAGCGCGCCCACGTCGAGCGGTACGCCGAGGTCTGCGGCTTCCCGTCGCGCGACACGGTCCCGGTCACCTACCCGCACCTGCTGGCGTTCCCGCTGCACATGGCGATCATGAGCGACCAGGCGTTCCCCGCGCCCGCCATCGGCACCGTGCACGTCGAGAACTCCGTCACCGCCCACCGCCGGATCGGGGTCGGCGAGACCCTCGAGGTCTCGGTCGCGGTCGGCGCCCCCGCGCCGCACCCCAAGGGCACGGCGTACTCCTTCGTCACCGAGGTCACCGCCGAGGGCGAGCCGGTCTGGGAGAGCACCTCGACGTACCTCCGCCGGGTCTCGACAGGCTCGACCAACGAACGGTCCGAGTCCGCGCCCGGGGGCCCGTCGTACCCGGACGCGCCGCCGCACGGCCTGACCTGGCGGCTGCCGGCCGACCTGGGCCGCCGGTACGCCGCGGTCTCAGGCGACCACAACCCGATCCACCTCTACCCGCTGACCGCGCGGGCGCTGGGCTTCCCGCGCCAGATCGCGCACGGGATGTGGAGCAAGGCCCGGTGCGTCGCCGCGCTGGAGAACCGGCTGCCGGACGCCGTCCGCATCGACGTCGCCTTCAAGAAGCCGATCCTGCTGCCCGGCACGGTCGCCTTCGGCTCGGCGCCGCTGGAGGACGGGTACGCCTTCTCGCTGACCCGACCCAAGGACGGCGCGCCACACCTGGCGGGACGCACCACGGCGCTCTGAGACGTCCCGGGCACCACCCGGACCGACGCTCAGCGGCGCTCGCAGGACCTACGGAGCTCCGCCTGGCAGGTGTCCACGCCGCGACCGCCGTCGGCGACGTCGCGGCCGGGTCCGCCCACGAGCCGGTCGCGGCCGCCCTTCCCGATCAGGGTGTTGCTCCCGGGCCCGCCTCGCAGGACGTCGCGCTTCGGTCCGCCGACCAGGCTCTCGATGCTCCGGAGGGCGGCCTCGGCCTGGGTGAACCGCGCGACGCCGGTGCGCAGGTCGGCACGCAGCCTCGTGTGGAGGATGATGAACTGCTCCAGGATGAACCGGTCCTCGCCGGGACCGCCGGCGATGACGCCGCGCCACCGGAGCGAGGGGTGCTTGACCACCCTGTAGTCCACGGTCGGTGGCCCCACCTTGAAGGTGTCGGCGCCCCGGCCCCCGGACAGGCGGAAGGTGGTGGTGGCGGACGAGGGGGCGTGCTCCCAGTCGCTGAGGTCCTGGCGGGTGCTGATCTCGTCCCGCCCGGAGCCGCCGAACGCCGGACCGCCGAAGTAGGCGGTGAGGACGTCGTCGCCCGACCCGCCGTGCAGCCGCTCCGCACGGACGGCAGCGAGGCCGTCGTCGCCTCCCCGGCCGTCGATCAGGTCGCCACCGTCCTGCCCCCAGAAGTGGTCCGCACGTTCCGATCCGCGGAACACGTCATGGCCCCGGGTTCCCCGGACGCCCACGACACCGCGCCAGACGTCGTGGTCGCCGTCCCCGTCGATCGTCCGTGCCTCCGCATCGACCACGACCCCGTGACCGGCTGCCACGACGGTGTCCCCGTTCGTCGTGCCCGAGACGATCGTGTCGTCCCCCGCCCCTGGCTCGATCGTGGATGAGAGGTCGCCGGACGTCACGATCAGGTCGTCGCCCTCGCCGCCGCTCAGCGGACCGTTGTCGGCGTTCATCCCACGGATCACGTCGTTCCCGGGCCCGCCCGACAGCGTCCCTGATCCGATGAGCTCGTCGTCCCCGTCGCCACCGAGGAGGTCAAGGTAACCGGCGCGTCGGTGCGTGGCGCAGATCGTGTCGTGCCCCGCCAGCCCGTCGACCACCTCGAGATTGCGACCCTTGACGACGTGGATCACGTCGTCGCCCTCCGTGCCGGTCACCGTGCCGGTGGCCCCGGCCGGGACCACGATCGTCGGCGTCTTGCCGGCGCAGGTCGGGTCCGCCGCCGACTCGGCCGACCCTGCCGGCGTCACCACCAGCCCCGCCAGGACCAGCGTCGCCGCCCCGAGCCCCGCACGTACGAACATCACCGAGTGTCTCCGTCCCGCCGCGGCACCGGGGCCGGCGTGCCCACGGAGGCTACTCCGGGTCTGCCGGCGCCGCTGGAGGACGGGAACCGGCCGACGAGCGGAGGCGTCCCACCATCGTGCGTCACTCCCTCGCGACCCTGCTCGTCGTCCCGCTGATCCTGCTGGCGGGCTGCTCCGACTCCGACTCCGACTCGACCGTCGGCGAAGTGGACACCTCGCCGACCGCGCCCAGCGGCTCACCGATCGGGTCGCCCACGGGCTCGCCGTCGGCCGACCCCGTGGTCGTCGCGCTCCTCAGCGAGACCGGTGGTGGAGGTCCCGTGGCCGACGTGCTCGCACCCGTCGAGGGTGCCGCGCTGTCGGCCTTCCTGCGCCGGCTCGATCCGGACTCCCTGGCCGAGGAGGTCCGGGAGGCAGTCGCGGGCTACGACGTGCACGCGGGGCACAGCCTGGGTGTCGCCGTCGTGGCGGTCGAGTGCGACGTACCGGGTCAGGTCTACGTCGCCGAGCGCGACGGAGAGTGGACGATCGCGGCTGCCAGGGTGTCCGAGCCCCTGCCGAACTGCTCCGCGCCGATCACGACGGTGGCCGTCGTGGACGTCCCGGGCGTGCTGCCGGCCGCGGCCTAGCGTCCCTCAGCGCTGGTGGCGCCGCTCAGCCCCTCGGCCGGATCAGCCCCTCCTGGGCGAGCGTCGCCACGAGCGTGCCGTCCTCGAGGAACACCCGCCCGAGCGAGAGCCCGCGGGCGCCGCTGGCCGAGGGCGACCACTGGTCGTAGAGCCACCACTCGTCGGCGCGGAACGGCCGGTGGAACCAGATCGTGTGGTCGATCGAGGCCATCTGCGTGGTGTTCGGGTGCGCGTCGGCGTGGGCGACCATCGACGCGCCGAGCAGGCTGACGTCGCTGGCGTAGGTGAACGCCGCGAGGTGCACCACCGGGTCGTCGGGGAGCCGGTCGCGCAGCCGGATCCACATCCGCGCCTGGGCCTGGTGCCGGGCATGCGCGGGCAGCCCGGTCTGCGAGTTGCCGAGGTAGCGGACGTCGAGCGCGGACCACTCCCGGCCCAGCGCGTCGGCGTCGCTCGTCCCGCGACCGCGCATCAGCCCGACGAGGTCGAAGCCCTCGTCGGGACCGCCGACCGCCGGCAGGGCGTCCTGGTGCTCGATGCCGTCCTCGGGCAGCTGGAAGTCCAGCGTCTGGTAGTAGATCGGCCGTCCGTGCTGCCGCGCGACGACCCGGCGGGTCTGGAACGCGCGGCTGTCGCGGATCCGCTCGACGTCGTACACGATCGGCACGGAGTAGTCGCCGGCGCGCAGGAAGTAGGAGTGCAGCGAGTGGACGGCGTACGCCGGGTCGACGGTGCGGGTGCCCGCGACCAGCGCCTGCGCGGCGACCTGCCCGCCGTACACACGGGCGCGCTCGGAGTCGGGCTGGCTGCCGCGGAACAGGTCGAGGTCGATCTGCTCGAGGTCGAGGAGCGCGACCAGCTCCTCCACCGCCCCGGCGTCGTCCGCGCTCACCGGCGCACCCGGGACGGGTCGAACTTCCGCAGCAGCGCCTCCTGGGCGACCGTGGCGACGAGCGTGCCGTCCTGGGTGAACACCCCGGCCGTCACCAGCCCCCGCCCCCCGCCGGCGAACGGCGAGGTCTGGTCGTAGAGCCACCACTCGTCGGCACGGAACGGCCGGTGGAACCAGATCGTGTGGTCCAGCGAGGCGACCAGGGTCGAGCCGTCGCCGACCCGCGCCCCGTGGGGCACCAGGGCGGCCCCGATCAGGAACATGTCGGAGAGGTAGGTGAACGCCGCCGCGTGCAGGAGCGGGTCGTCGGGCAGGGCCGAGGAGACCTTCAGCCAGCACCGCTGGACCGCGGGGTGCTCGGCGTCCTCCGCGAGCCGGCCGTCGCCGGAGCTGCCGACGTACCGCAGCGCGGCGACGTCCCACTCGCTGTCGCCGCTGGTGTCGCGGTCGGGGTCGAGCTCGGCCATCGCCTCCCGCGGGTCGATCGAGTCCTCGGGCGAGGTGACCTGCGGCATCACGTCCTGGTGCGCCCAGCCCTCCTCGGCGACCTGGAAGCTCGCGGTCAGCGCGAAGATCGGGCGGCCGTGCTGGCGGCCGAGCACGCGGCGGGTGGCGAAGGAGCGGCCGTCGCGGAGGTTCTCGACGTCGTAGATGATCGGCGCGGCCGGGTCGCCGGGCTGCAGGAAGTAGGAGTGCAGCGAGTGGACGGCGTACGCCGGGTCGACCGTGCGGGTCGCCGCCACCAGGGCCTGGGCCGCCACCTGGCCGCCGTAGACGCGCGGGAGCAGGGAGGTCTCGGTCGCCCCCCGGAACAGGTCATCGTCGATCTTCTCGAGGTCCAGCAGCGCCACGAGGGCGTCGGCGTCGCGCGGCACTCAGGTCCCCTTGTCGTCGTCGGGGTTCTCGAGGCCGGCGAGGAACTGCTCGAACTGCTGGCCGAGCTCCTCGCCGCTGGGCAGCGGCTCGTCGGCGGCCAGCAGGCTCGCGCCGGACTCCTCCGCACGCTCGAAGGCGTCGTACTGCCGCTCCAGGGCGGCCACCACGTCGCCGAGCTCCTCGTTGGCCGAGAGGTAGCGGGCCACCTCGGCGTCCCGGTCCTCGGCGTCGGCGTTCAGCCCGGAGAGGTCGATGGTCAGCCGACCGGCGATCTCGACCTGCTCGAGCAGCGCCGCGGAGGCGCGCGGGAAGTCCAGCTGCGCGAGGTAGTGCGGGATGTGGGCGACGAAGCCCATCGCGGCGTGCCCCCACTCCCCCAGGCGTACCTCGAGCAGGGCCTGCGCGCTGCTGGGGATCCGCAGCTCGCCGCGCCACGGGCTCTCGCCGGTGATCAGCGAGGGGTCGTTGGCGTGCGAGGTCAGCGCGATCGGCCGGGTGTGCGGCACCGCCATCGGCACCGAGCCCATCGCGACCGTGCGGGTCACCCCGAAGCGCTCCACGACGTCCTTGACCGCCCGGCAGAACGCCTCCCACCGGTTGTCGGGCTCGGGCCCCTGGAGCAGGAGGTACGGCGTGCCGCCGCTGTCGTGCAGCAGCCGGACGACCAGCCGCGGCGCGTCGTACGCCTCGTAGTGGTCGCGCACGAACGACACGGCCGGCCGACGGGCGCGGTAGTCGTGGAACTGGTCGACGTCGAAGGTCGCCACCACCAAGCCGCCGTCGTCGAGGTCGGCGAGGTGCTGGGCCGCCCGCGCCGCGGCGTTGCCGGCGTCGAGGAACCCGTCGAGCACCAGCACCATCGTCAGGGCGTCGCGATCCGCGCCGGTGCGCTCGTCGAGGTCGGGGACCTCGTCGACGATGTGCACGAGCCTGGATTCCTGCGTCACGAGGGCAACCCTAGTGGGCAGGTCGGGGTGACCGCGCACACGTCCGGGAGCGGTCACCGCCGTTGTTACCGGCGGGTAATCTAAGCGCCGTCCCACCCTGCACCCGCTACCTCAGGAGAACCGTGCCCCGACAGCTGCGAGAGGTCGTCTTCGTCGACGGCGTGCGCACCCCCTTCGGCAAGGCGAACGGCCAGTACGCCGAGACCCGTGCCGACGACCTGGTCATCACCTGCATCCGCGAGCTGATGCGCCGCAACCCCTCGCTCCCGCCGGAGCGCGTCGACGAGGTGGCGGTCGCCGCCACCACCCAGATCGGCGACCAGGGACTCACGATCGGCCGCACGGCCGCGCTCCTCGCAGGCCTGCCGCAGAGCGTCCCGGGCTTCGCGATCGACCGGATGTGCGCCGGCGCGATGACCGCGGTGACCACCACCGCGTCCGGGATCGCGTTCGGCTCCTACGACGTCGTGATCGCCGGCGGCGTCGAGCACATGGGCCGCCACCCGATGGGCGAGGGCGTCGACCCGAACCCGCGGATCCTCTCCGAGCGGATCGTCGACCCCGACGCGCTCGTGATGGGCAAGACGGCCGAGAACCTGCACGACCGCTACCCCACGATCACCAAGGAGCGCGTGGACGCCTACGCCGTGCGCTCGCAGCAGAAGACCGCCGCGGCGTACGACGCCGGCGCGCTGCAGCGCGACCTGGTTCCGGTCGCGACCCGCTCCCGGGAGCTCGGCTGGGGCCTGGCCACCACCGACGAGCCGATGCGGCCCGGCACCACGATGGAGTCGCTCGCGGCGCTGCGGACGCCGTTCCGCGCCCACGGCAAGGTGACCGCGGGCAACGCCGCCGGCATCAACGACGGCGCGACCGCCGCCCTGCTCGCCGACGAGGAGACCGCGCGCGAGCTCGGTCTCCCGGTGCGGATGCGCCTGGTGTCCTACTCCTACGTGGGCGTCGAGCCCGAGGTGATGGGCGCCGGGCCGATCCCGTCGACCGAGAAGGCCCTGGCGCAGGCCGGCCTGACGATCGACGACATCGAGGCCTTCGAGGTCAACGAGGCGTTCGCCGTGCAGGTGCTCGCCTTCCTCGAGCACTTCGGCATCGACGACGAGGACCCGCGCGTCAACCCCTACGGCGGCGCGATCGCGACGGGCCACCCGCTGGCCTCCTCCGGCGTGCGGCTGATGACCCAGCTGGCGCGCCGGTTCGAGGAGCGCCCCGAGGTCCGCTACGGGCTGACCACCATGTGCATCGGCATCGGCATGGGCGGCACCGTCATCTGGGAGAACCCGCACTGGACTGGAGAGGCTGCCTGATGAGCGACCTGACGACCCTGCTGACCCGCGCCCAGGAGATCTCCTCCGACGCCGAGCGCGTCACCGACGCCAAGCTCCGGAAGGTCACGCTGCCCTCCGTGGACGGGCGCAGCGCCGGCGTGATGGGGCTGATCACCCTCGACAACGGCGAGGACCACACCAAGCCCAACACCTTCGGGCCGCGCGGCCTGCTCGCGCTGAACGCCGCGATCGACGCCGCCCTCGCCGACGCCGAGATCACCTCGATCGGCGTCACCGGCAAGCCGTTCATCCTCGCGGCCGGCGCCGACCTCACCTCGATCTCGGGGGGCGGCGCGGACGCCGTCCGGGTGGTCGCCGAGCTCGGGCACGCGGTCTTCCGCAAGCTCCAGGACGGGGCCGCCGGGCGGGCCAAGCCGTCGTTCGGCTTCGTCAACGGCCTCGCCCTCGGCGGCGGCCTCGAGGTCGCGCTGCACTGCCACCACCGCACGGTGATGGACAGCGCGGCGGCGCTCGGGCTGCCCGAGGTGATGCTCGGCCTGGTCCCCGGCTGGGGCGGCGCGTTCCTGGTGCCGAACCTGGTCGGCGCGGACCGCGCGGTCACCCTGATCGTCGAGAACCCGCTCAACAACGGGAAGACCCTCGGCGGCCGCGCGGCGTACGAGCTCGGGCTCGCCGACGCCTGCTTCTCCGGCGCCGACTTCCTCGAGCAGTCGCTGCTCTGGGCGGCCCGGGTGCTGACCGGCGAGGTCGTCGTGGAGCGGCCCGAGGTCGACCGCGGCGACGCGTGGGCGGCTGCGGTGGCCCGCGGCCGCCAGGTCGTGGCGGCGCGCACCGGTGGCGCCAGCCCGGCCGCCGCCCTCGCCGTCGACCTGATCGAGGCCGCGCGCACCGCGACCCGCGAGGAGGGCTTCGCCGCCGAGGACGACGCGCTCGAGGCGCTCTCCCGCACCCCCGAGATGATCGCGTCGCTCTACGCCTTCGACCTGGTGCAGAAGCGGGCCAAGCGGCCCGCCGGCGCCCCCGACCGGTCGCTGGCACGCCCGGTCACCAAGGTCGGCATCGTGGGCGCCGGCCTGATGGCCAGCCAGCTCGCGCTGCTCTTCGCGCGCCGCCTCGAGGTGCCGGTCGTGCTGACCGACCTCGACCAGGAGCGCGTCGACAAGGGCGTGGGCTACGTCCACGCCGAGGTCGACAAGCTGCTCGCCAAGGGCCGGGTCGGGCAGGACAAGGCCAACCGGCTCCGGGCGCTCGTCACCGGCGCCGTCGACAAGGCGGAGGTCTTCGCGGACGCCGACTTCGTCATCGAGGCGGTCTTCGAGGAGATGGCGGTCAAGAAGTCGGTCTTCGCCGACGTCGAGAAGGTCGTCTCCGCCGAGTGCGTGCTGGCCACCAACACCTCCTCGCTCTCCATCACCGAGATGGCGGCCGACCTCGAGCACCCCGAGCGGGTCGTCGGCTTCCACTTCTTCAACCCCGTCGCGGTGATGCCGCTGCTCGAGGTCGTCAAGGGCGGGGCCACCTCCGACGTGGCGCTGGCGACCGCGTTCGCCACCGGCAAGGCACTGAAGAAGACCACGATCCTGGTCAACGACAGCCCGTCGTTCATCGTCAACCGGCTCCTGGGCCGGTTCATGAGCGAGGTCAGCCGGATCGTCGACGCCGGGACGCCGATCACGACCGTGGACGGGTCCTTCGCCGGCGTGGCGCCGATGCCGCCGTTCACGCTGATCGCGCTGGTCGGGCCGGCGATCGCGCTGCACAACACCGAGACGCTGGCGGCGGCGTTCCCCGACCGCTTCTACGTCTCGCCCGCGCTGCAGCGGGTCGTGGCGGCGCGGAAGCCGGCGTACTTCGGTCCGGACGGGCAGCTCGACCCCGAGGTCGAGGCGCTGCTCGAGACGCCGGCCGAGCCGGTCGTGCTCGAGCCCGCCGAGGTCCGCACCACGGTGCTGACCGGGCTGGCCGAGGAGGTGCGGCTGATGCTCGAGGAGGGCGTCGTCGCGGCTGCCGAGGACCTGGACCTGGCGATGATCACCGGCGCCGGGTTCGCGTTCTGGAACGGCGGGCTGACCATGCTGCTCGAGCGCGAGGGGCTGGGCAGCTTCCACTGACCGATGGCCTCCTGGCGGTCCGGCGTCCGGATGGCGGGGAAGACGTGTCCTTGACCACCGTTTGCCGGACCGTCGGGCGGGGCAAGGTAGGACGTCAATCCAACCTGCTGATCGGAGCACTCGTGAACACCCGCACCATTGCCGTCGCCGCCCTGGTCATCGCCGTGATCCTGCTGCTGGTCCTGCTCCTCTGAGATCCCCGGCGGTGCGAGTCCGCTGAGCCCGGCGGCGCCTGATCAGGCGCCGCCGAGGCCGGCCTCGCAGGCTCGGATGATCGCCCCGCCGACCCGCCGTCACGCCCTAGGCTCACCGCCATGGTCGAGCTGGACGTCTCCGTCGGTGCACGGTCAGTCATGGTGCGCGACACCGGAGAGCCGGACGGCGCCCCCGTCGTGCACTTCCACGGCACGCCCGGCTCGCGGCTGGAGGTGGACTTCGGCGCGGAGACAGCCCGCCGGATGGGCGTGCGGCTGATCACCTTCGACCGGCCCGGCTATGGCCGGTCCGATCCCGCTCCGAGCAGCCTGGAGCTCGTGGCGAGGGACGTGGAGGTCATCGCCGACACCCTCGGGGTGGGGCAGTTCGCGGCCTCGGGCTGGTCAGGTGGCGGACCGTACGCCCTGGCCACCGCCGCGGTGCTGGCGGACCGCGTGACCCAGGTCGGCGTGTCGGGCGGGCTCGCGCCCGTGCAGCAGATGCCGGGTGCCCGCGAGACACTGGAGGACAACGACCTCCGTGCGCTCGCCTACCTCCCCGACCAGCCCGCCCGGGCGGCCGAGCAGTTCTTCGTCGGCAACGAGGACCTCCTCGCCGCGATGATGTCGGTCCTCGACGACGAGCAGGCACCCTGGGTCGACTGGCTGTGGGGTCTCAGCGACCCTGAGGTGGTCGCCGACCCCGCCGCGAGGCAGGCGCTCTTCGTCTCGTTTCGTGAGGCGTTGCGGCAGGGTCCCATGGCCATCGCCTGGGACAACGTCGCCTTCGTCGGGCCGTGGGGGGTCGACCTCGACGACGTCGGCTGTCCGGTCCACCTCTGGTACGGCGACCGCGACCAGATGGTGGCGGCGTCCCATGGCCAGTGGCTCGCGCAGCAACTGCCGGACGCTCAGCTTGTCGTCTTCCCGGGAGAGGGCCACCTGCTGCCCCTACGGCACTGGGACGAGATGCTTGGGACCCTGCGCCCCCGGGACCCTGGCACCGATCGTGCCCAGGGCGGCGCGGGGTCGTCCCGGCCTCGTTGAGCAGCACCCTCAGGGCGAATGGTCCCCCGCCCCGGTCCGGAGGCCACCCGGCTCACCGTCCCGCCGACGGCGCGGGGGTCTCCCCCGCGCCGTCGGTCTGTGACGGGGACGGGACCGGCGTCAGCGGCGGCATCTCGGACGGCGTCGGGATCGGCGTCGGCGGTGCCGGCGGCCGCTCCCCGAACGTGGTCACGATCAGCCGCCCAGCCTTCTCGGCGAGGTCCCCGGGCCGCAGCCCGAGCCGGTCGCGCAGCAGCCGGTCGGGGTCGGCGCCCGGGGCGCCCATCTCGTCGAGCAGCGTCCAGAGCACCGTCTCGTCGTAGCTGCGGGCGAGGTACTCGCACGCCCACCAGGCCAGCGCGTAGTGCTCGTCGGAGGCGTCGCCGTTGAACGTGCCGTCGGCGGGCATCTCGTCGAACCCGGCCTCGGCGGCGGCGACCGCGGCGGCGGGGACCACCCGTACGGCGGGCGGCAGCGGGCTGACCGAGACGTACTCGGCGATCCCCTCGCTCAGCCACACCGGCACCGTGTCGTCCCGGGGGCCGAGCACCACGTGGGTCAGCTCGTGCCTGACCAGCCGGTCGCGGGCCGCCCCCGGCTTGTCGAGCATCCGCGGGTGCAGCGCGAACCGGGTCGCAGCCAGCTCCTCCTCCCCCGGCGCGGCGGCCACCGGGAAGGCGACACCGTCCAGCTCGTCGGGGTCGCCGCCGGGGACGTCGTCGATGGTGCCCAGGAAGGCGGGGTCCGAGAGCGCGTAGAGCACGACCGTGCGCGACCAGTCGTAGGGCACCACCGCGGAGACCTCGTCGATGCCGCGCTCCACCGAGCGCAGCAGCGTGCCGGAGGCGGGCAGGCTGGCGGCGTCGAAGACCCCGAGGACGCCGGCGCCGCTGCGTACCTCCACCGGGCCGAGGTCCCACGGCTGCGGGCGGACGTCGTTCTCGCGCTCCCAGGCCTCGTCGGTGACCGAGGTGAGCACCAGCCGCTCCGGGCGGTTCGGCCGGGCCCGGAACCGGAACCGGTCCGGCCGGACGACGGGCACCGCGTCGTACCCGTCCAGCCGGAGGTGCTCCTCGACGACCACCCAGTAGTCGTCGCCGTCGCGCACCAGGTCGGCGGGGTCGAAGGTGTAGCGCAGCTCCGCGACCGGGAGCTGGCGCAGGTTGGCGAACCAGGTCAGCTGCTCGCGGCGCAGGCCGGCGTCGCGCCCGAGGCCCCGCTCGAACGCCCGCCGGTCGGCGCCGGCGACCGCCCGCGCCCGCGCGCCCAGGGCGCGCTCCAGGCCGGCGACCACGTCGGGCGGCGGGGTGTACGACGACCCGGGCCCGGCGGGCTCGTCGTCGTCGCCCAGCAGGGCGCAGGACGCGAGGAGGGGGGCGAGCAGCAGCCCGGCGACGGCGCAGCGGGCGCGCCGGCGGCGTGCGGAGGGGTCAGGCGTGGCGTTCGGCATCGAGGGGAGAACGATCCTCGGTCATCGAGGTCATGTCCTCGACGATGCCGAGGGCGAGCGCCTGCGGCGTGAGCCCGATCCGCTCCAGGATCGCCGCCCGCTTGGCGTGGCCGAGGAACTCCTGCGGCACGCCGTGCAGGCGGAACGGCGTAGTCACGCCGGCCTCGTTGAGCGTCTGGAGCAGCACGGCGCCGCAGCCGCCCACCTTGCCGTTGTCCTCGATGCTGACCACCAGGCGGTGCTCGCGGGCGAGCTCGACGATCGCGGGGTCCACCGGCTTCACCCAGCGCGGGTCGACGACGGTGACGCCGATGCCCTGGGCGACGAGGCGGTCGGCGACGTCGACGGCGATCTCGTTCATCGAGCCGACCGCGACGACGAGCACGTCCTTGCGGCCGTTGCGCACCAGGACGTCGGCGCCGCCGGCCTTGCCGACCGCCTCGATGTCGGCGGGCGGCGGGCCCTTCGGGAACCGGACCACGGTGGGCGCGTCGTCGACCTGGACGGCCTCGTTGAGCAGCTCGCGCAGCCGGGTGGCGTCGCGGGGCGCGGCCAGCCGCAGCCCGGGGACGACCTGGAGGAACGACATGTCCCACATGCCGTTGTGGCTCGCGCCGTCGTCACCGGTCACGCCGGCGCGGTCGAGCACGAAGGTGACGCCGCACTGGTGCAGCGCAACGTCCATCAGCACCTGGTCGAAGGCCCGGTTGAGGAAGGTGGCGTAGACGGCGACGACCGGGTGCAGGCCGCCGATCGCGAGGCCGGCGGCGGACGTCGCGGCGTGCTGCTCGGCGATGCCGACGTCGAAGGTGCGCTCGGGGAACCGCGCCTGGAACTGGTCGAGCCCGACCGGGTGCATCATCGCGGCGGTGATCGCGACGACGTCCTGGCGCTGCTGACCGATGTGCACCATCTCGTCGGCGAACACGTCGGTCCAGATCCGGCCGCGGGCCTTCTCCTCGCCGGTGGCGATGTCGAAGGGCTGCGGGCTGTGGAACTGGTCGGCCTCGTGGCGCTCCGCGGCGTCGTACCCGAACCCCTTGCGGGTGATCGCGTGCACGATCACCGGGCCGCCGAACCGCTTGGCCCGGGCCAGCGCCTGCTCCATCGCCGGGCGGTCGTGGCCGTCGACCGGCCCGACGTACTTCAGGCCGAGGTCCTCGAAGAGGCCCTGCGGGGCCACGGCATCCTTGAGCCCCTTCTTCATCGCGTGCAGGGCGTCGTACGCCGCGGGGCCGACGCCGGGGACGGCGTGCAGGCGCTTGCGGACCAGGTCGAGGACCTGCTCGTAGCGCGGGTTGGTGCGCAGCGTGGTGAGCGCGTTGGCGAGGCCGCCGATGGTCGGGGTGTAGGAGCGGCCGTTGTCGTTGACGACGATGACCAGCCGGCTGTCCTTGGCGATCGCGATGTTGTTGAGCGCCTCCCAGGCCATGCCGCCGGTGAGCGCGCCGTCGCCGATGACCGCGACCGTGTGCCGCTCCTCGCCGCGGATGGCGTAGGCCTTGGCGATGCCGTCGGCGTAGCTGAGCGCGGTCGAGGCGTGGGAGTTCTCGACCAGGTCGTGGTCGGACTCCGCCCGGCTCGGGTAGCCGGACATCCCGCCCTCCTGGCGGAGCTTCGCGAACTCCTCGACGCGGCCGGTCAGCAGCTTGTGGACGTAGGACTGGTGCCCGGTGTCGAGGACGACGCGGTCGTGCGGGGAGTCGAAGACGCGGTGGATCGCCAGCGTCAGCTCGACCACGCCGAGGTTGGGGCCGAGGTGGCCGCCGGAGCGGGAGCAGGTGGCCACCATCAGGTCGCGGATCTCGCTCGCGAGGGCGGTCAGCTGGTCGTCGGAGAGGTCGCGCAGGTCGCGCGGGCCGGTGATCGACTCGAGGAGACCCATGGCGCGATCGTACGTGGTCAGAGGGTGAGGACTGCGATCGCGGGCTCGTGCAGGCTGCCCATCCAGACCCGTCCCTCGTGCTCCCGCACGCCGGTGACCATGTGGTACTCGCCGCGGTGCTGGGCGACCGGCACGTCGCAGTCGTGGACGAGCCGCCCGCGGTCGTCGTACGCCTGCACGCGGACGGTCTGCTGGGGCTTGGGCTGGAGCCGCTGCGGGATCTTGGTGGCCACCCGGCGCACCGGCATCGGCGCCGTCTGCAGCCGCTCGACCACAGGGTCGCGCGGGCTGGAGATGGTCACCCAGATCAGGCCGTCGCTGCCGCGGGCGATGTTGTCGGGGTAGCCGGGCAGGTCCTGGCAGAGCAGGTCGCGCATGCCGGCGCGGTCGCCGGTGAGCCAGCGGCGTACGACGGTCCGCGCGCCGGTCTCGGCGACGCAGACGAAGTCCTCGTCCTGGCTCAGCGCGACGCCGTTGGCGAAGGCCAGCTCGTCGAGCACCACCTCGACGGTGCCGTCGGGGTCGAGGCGGAGCAGCCGGCCGGTGCGGGTGTTCTGGAGGAAGTCGTCCTTCCAGCGCTCGATGCCGTACGCGGTCGAGGAGTCGCTGAAGAAGACGGTGCCGTCGGAGGCGACCGCCGCGTTGTTGCAGAAGAGCATCCGGGTGCCGCGCACGCTGTCGACGACCTGCTCGACGGCGCCGCTGGCGGTGTCGATCCGCAGCAGCCCCCGCTTCGCGTCGCAGACGATCAGGCGGCCGTCGCCGTCGAGCTCGATGCCGAGCGGGCGGCCGCCGGTCTGCGCGATCCGGTCGACGTGCGAGCCGTCGTGGCTGACCCGGTAGATCGCGCCGTCGGCGGTGCCGGTGAACACGGCTCCCTCGTCGCGGCCGGTGGTGCCGACGACCACGTCCTCGGCGCCGTCGCTGGGGACGGGGATGACGGTGAACTTCCCGCTGGGGCTCATCGGGTCATGCTCCTGTACTGGTCGGAGTCGAGGAACTCGGGGACGATCCTGCTGGCCGATGCCGTGAGCGGCAGCCGGCGGGCCTGGTCAGGGGCGACGAAGACGATCCGCCGCCCCTCGCCGACCACGATGTCGGCGTCGGTGAGCGTCGTGGGCGCGAGGTAGACCCGCATCGTGTCGTCGCTGTCGTAGGCGTCGTGGTGCACGTCGTACTCGCGCCAGAAGCGGAGCGCCGGCGGCTCGAGCACGACGCCGGTCTCCTCCGCGAGCTCGCGGTAGGCGGCCGGCTCGAAGTCCTCGCCGTCGTCGACGTGCCCGCCGACGAGGCCCCACTTCTCGGGGTCGATCGCGGGGTGCTCGTCGCGTTCCTGGAGGAGGACCCACCCACGGGGATCGACGAGCAGGACGCCGGAGAACCGGTGCATCGCGCCACCGTAGCGGCCCTAGGGTGACGCCATGCGCGTGCGCCCGCTCTCCGTCCTCCTCGCCACCGCCGCGCTCCTCCTCGCGCCGGTCCCGGCGGTCGCCGCGCCCGACCTGACCGGCTACGCGCTGGGCAGCACGCCGCCCGCCGTCGTCGTCCGGGACGCGCCCCGGCTGAGCACCCTGACCGTCGTGGGCGTGAGCATCCGGGCGTCCGGCCGCGGCACGACCCGGCCGCCGCGCGACACCCTCCGCCTGGGCCGCGTGGCCCGGGCGCAGGGCGTGCGCACCGAGCTGCTGGTGAACAACTGGAGCAACCGGCTGGAGGGCTTCGACCAGCGTGCGGCGGCGCGGCTGCTGCGCGACGACGACCGGGTGCGCCGGGTGGCGGCGCGGGTCGCCCGCCTGGTCGCCGCGGGCGGCTGGGACGGCGTGAACCTCGACCTCGAGCGGCTGCGCCCCCCGGACGGCCCCGGGCTGGTGCTGCTCGCCGCCGAGCTGCAGCGCCGGATGCCGGCGGAGGCCTCCGTGTCCGTCGACGTCTCGGCACGCGGCACGGTCGAGGCCTACCGGGCCGCCGGCTACCGGCTCGGCGCCCTCGCCCGCGCCGTCGACGTGGTCCAGCTGATGGCGTACGACCAGCACGGCCCGACCTGGTCCGGCCCCGGGCCGATCGGGTCGCTGGACTGGCAGCGCCGCTCGCTCCGCGCCCTCCTGCGGGCGGTGCCGCGCGAGCAGGTCGACCTCGGGGTCGCCGGCTACGGCTACACCTGGCCGTCCCGCGGTCGCGTCGGTCGCACCGTCACCGTCGCCGGCGCGCGGGCGCTGGTGCGTTCCCGCGGCGGGCGGCCGGTCTGGCGGGCCGCGGTCGGCGAGTGGCGCGCCCGCCTCGACGACGGCACCGTCGTCTGGTGGTCCGACCGCCGCTCCCTGCGCCGCCGCGAGCGCCTCGCGACCCGGCAGGGCCTGCACGGCGTCGCCCTCTGGCGCCTCGGCTCCGCCGACCCCCTCTGACCGGAGGTCGAGCAGCGAAGGCGCGCAGCGCCACCCCCGGAGGTTGAGCAGCGAAGGCGCGCAGCGCCACTCCGGAGGTCGAGCAGCGAAGGCGCGCAGCGCCTGAGCGATGTCGAGACCCCGCAACCCGACGTACGACGCCGGGTCGGCGCTTGTGTCCGCGACCAGAACCCGATGGTCTCGATACACCTCGCTCGTCCCTCGCGAGGCACTCGACCAACGAAGGCCGCACGACCCCGGAGGTCGAGCAGCGAACGGCGCGCAGCGCCACCCCCGGAGGTTGAGCAGCGAAGGCGCGCAGCGCCTGAGCGTGTCGAAACCCGGTGACCCGACGTACGACGCCGTGGTCACGGTCCGCGCGCAGGCTGCGGGGGTTTCGACACGCTCGCTGGCGCTCGCTGCTCAACCACCGGAACGGGTCGCTGGCGCTCGCTGCTCGACCACCGGAACGGCTCGCTCGCTGCTCAACCACCGGTGACGCGGGTCAGTCCTGCGGCACCCGCTCCAGGTCGGCGAGCCAGGCGGCCGGGCTGGCGTCGGACGGCATCCGCCAGTCGCCGCGGGGCGACATCGTGCCGCCGGCGGAGACCTTGGGGCCGTTCGGCAGCGCCGACCGCTTGAACTGCGAGGCGAAGAACCGGCGGATGAAGACGTCCATCCACCGCCGGATCTCGGCGAGCTCGAACTCGACCCGCCGGTCGTCGGGGTAGTTGGGCGGCCAGCCGCCGGTGTCCGCGTCGTGCCACGCGTGCCAGGCGAGGAAGGCGATCTTCGAGGGGCGCTGGCCGTAGCGCAGGACGTGGAAGAGCGTGAAGTCCTGCAGGGAGTACGGCCCCACCGACGACTCGGTGGACTGCGGCAGCTCGTCCTCGCGGGTCGGGATCAGCTCCGGGGTGATCTCCTGGCCGACGATCTCCTGGAGCACCTCGTCGGTCTCCGCCTCGAACTGGTGGGTGCTGATCACCCAGCGGATCAGGTGCTGCACCAGCGTCTTCGGGACGCCGGCGTTGACCGTGTAGTGCGACATCTGGTCGCCGACGCCGTACGTGCACCAGCCCAGCGCCAGCTCGGAGAGGTCGCCGGTGCCGAGCACGATGCCGCCGCGGTGGTTGGCGAGCCGGAACAGGTAGTCGGTGCGCAGGCCGGCCTGGACGTTCTCGAAGGTGATGTCGTAGACCTCCTCGCCCTTCGCGAACGGGTGGCCGAGGTCCTCCAGCATCTGGCCCGCCGCAGCGGTGATGCTGATCTCCTCCATGGTGATGCCGAGCGACTCCGCGAGCCGCCAGGCGTACCCCTTGGTGGTGTCGCCGGTGGCGAACCCCGGCAGCGTGAAGCCGTGGATGTCGGTGCGCGGCCGGCCCAGCCGGTCCATCGCCTTGGCCGCGACGATCAGGGCGTGCGTGGAGTCCAGGCCGCCGCTGATCCCGATGACGACCTTCGGGTGGCCGATCGAGTGCAGCCGCTGCTCCAGGCCGGAGACCTGGATGTTGTAGGCCTCGTAGCAGTCCTGGGCGAGCCGCTCGGGGTCGTCGGGCACGAACGGGAAGCGGTCCACCTTGCGCCGCAGCCCGATGTCGCCGGCCGGCGGCTCGAGCTCGAACTGCACCGTGCGGTGCTCCGGGCCGATCGTGCGCCGGTTGTCGTCGAAGGTGCCGGTGCGCATCCGCTCGAGGCGGGTGCGGTCCAGGTCCAGGTCGACGACGGTACGGCGGGGCCCGTCGGGGAACCGCTCGCTCTCCCCCAGCAGCTCGCCGTGCTCGTAGACCATCGTCTGGCCGTCCCAGCTCAGGTCGGTGGTCGACTCGCCCTGCCCGGCCGCGGCGTACACGTAGGCCGCCAGGCACCGCGAGGACGCCGAGGCGGCGAGCAGGTGCCGGTCGCGGGCGCGCCCGACCGTGATCGGGCTGCCGGAGAGGTTGGCCAGCACGGTCGCGCCGGCGAGGGCGGCCTCGGCGCTGGGCGGCACCGGCACCCACATGTCCTCACAGACCTCGACGTGCAGCACCAGGCCCGGCACGTCGGTGGCGTCGAAGAGCAGGTCGGGGCCGATCGGCACCTCCTGGCCGGCCAGCACCACGGTGCCGCCGATGTCGTCGCCCGGCGCGAACCAGCGGCGCTCGTAGAACTCGCGGTACGTCGGCAGGTACGACTTCGGCGCGACGCCGAGGACCCGGCCGCGGTGGATGATGACCGCGGTGTTCAGGACCCGGTTGCCGTGCCGGATCGGCGCGCCGACCACCAGCACCGGCAACAGGTCGGCCGAGGCCGCGACCAGCTCCTCGATCGCGGCCACCACCGCGTCGAGCAGCGGGTCCTGCAGGAACAGGTCGTCGAGGGCGTACCCGGAGAGGCACAGCTCGGGGAACACCGCGACGGCGACGCCGTCGTCGTGGCAGGCGCGCGCCTGCTCGAGCACGGTGCGGACGTTGGTGGCGGGGTCGGCGATCGCGATCGGGATCGTGCACGCGGCGACGCGGGCGAACCCATGGGCGTAGGCGGAGTAGAAGTCCACGCCCGGGAGTTTCCCACGCACCGACCCCGGCATGCGCCGGCCGACGTCGGGTCAGGCCCGGGCCAGCACCGTCCACGCCGCGGCGGTGACGTCGAAGGGGCCGTCCGGCAGCCGCGCGGCGCACGCCTCCCGCAGCCGGTCGCGCTCCGCCGGCGCCAGCCCGGCGACGTACTGGCCGGCCGGGCCGACGCCCAGCGTGTACGGAGTCCACCAGTCCTCGAAGGAGCCGAACCGCGCCGTGACCTCGAGTCGGGTGTCGGCCTCCACCCGCAGGCCGGCGGCCTCGCAGAGCTCGACCAGGTGCCCCGACCGCGTCCCGGCGCGCGGCTCGTCCGGCACCCCCGGGCCCACGTCGCTCGCCGCCGCCCAGAACACCGCGAGCGGCCCCGAGACCCGCTCGTCCCACACGCACGCCCCGACCAGCCCGCCGTCCCGCACGACCCGGCCCATCTCGCGCAGCCCGGCGACCGGGTCGTCCATGAAGTGCACGACCAGCTGCGCGAGCGCCGCGTCGTACGACGCGTCGGCGAACGGCAGCGCCTCCGCCGCGGCCTCGCGGACGTCGGCGCCCGGGCAGCGTTCGCGCGCCGCCGCCACGAACGGCGGCGAGGGGTCGACGGCCGCGACCGCGTCCGCACCGAGCCGGTCGACCAGCCGGGCCGTCAGCGTCCCCGGCCCGCAGCCGACGTCGAGCACGCGCTGGCCCGGACGCGGGTCGGCGAGCTCCACGAAGGCGTCCGCCAGCGGCTCGGCGTACGTCCCCATGAAGCGGGCGTACGCGTCGGCGCCGATCTCGGACCACATGCCGCCACGCTAGAGCAGGTCGGTCGCGAACGACACTGCGTACGACGCGGGCCAGCACGTCACCTGGGAGAGCTCGCCGGACTCCACGTCCCAGGCGACGAGGTACTCCGTCGCGTCGCCGAGCGGCAGCACCGAGGCCAGGACGGTGTCGTCGTCGAGCCAGCCGACCGGCGCGAGGTTCTCGCCACCGACGTAGTAGCCGCTGCGGTCGCGGACCGGGAGGAACGCCCGCGTCCGCAAGGTGGAGCGTTCCACCGCGACCAGCGCGTCCGCGTCCTGGGGCTTCCTCGGCAGCGCGTAGCTCAGGTCCGAGCGTGCCAGGGCGACCGATGTGTCGGAGGCGGCGAGCCGCTGGATGCCCTCCAGCGGCGACGTCCAGGTGCGGCCCAGCTCCTCGCCGTCCCGCCACTCGCGGAGCTCGCCCAGCGCGGTCGTGTGCACGACCGTCCCGTCCGGCGCCACGTCGTACGGCGCGTGCTCGGCGAGGAAGGGCAGCTCGCGCTGGGACCCGCCGGCGAGATCCACCTCGACGGCGTTCCGGTGGTCCTGCACGACGACGCCGCTGCTGTCGGGCAGCCAGGAGAGGCCGGCCTCGCCGGTGCTCACCTCCGCGATGTCGGCGGTCCGCCACTCGCCGTCCGCGAGCGGCCGCCAGGCGAGACCGGCCGCGCCCACCGCGGCGACCGTGGTGCCGTCCGGCGAGAGCACCACGTCCCCCCGGCCGATGCCGCGCGGCAGGTCCAGCACCGCCTGCCCGCCGTCGGCACCGACCAGCAGCGCCCCGTCGGGACCGTCGAGCAGCGCGACCGCCTTGGTCACCGAGCCGGTCGTGGCCACCGGCAGCACCCGCGGCACCCCCAGGTCGAGGACGGGGAGCCCCTCGACCCCGCGCGGGTCCCAGACGTCCTGCACCAGCCGGGCGGGGATCGGCGGCGCGACCGGCTGATCGGTCGCCGTGGGCGAGGCAGGGTCCGCGGGCGTCTGCTCGGCACGCGGGTCGTCGGCGGCCACCCGGACGCCGATGACCAGGGCGAGGACCGCGGCGGACGAGGTCAGCACGGCGACGGCACCGCGGCGCCGCAGCCGGCGACGCCGCGCCTCGGCGAGCGCGCCCGCGGCGAGGCCGGGCGCCTCGACGCCGTCGGTGGCCCGGTCCAGGACGTCGTGCAGGGGCAGGTCGTTCATCGGGTCCTCCCGATCAGGTCCAGCAGCTCCGGGGCGCCGGAGCGCAGCCGCGCGAGCGCCGCGGCGTTCTGGCTCTTGACGGTGCCGACGGCGATGCCGAGCACCTCCGCGGTCTCCCGCTCGGTCAGGTCGTCGAAGTGGCGCAGCACCACCACCGCGCGCTGTCCGGGGCTCAGCCGCGCCAGCGCCCGGCGTACCACCATCGCGGTGTCGGGGTCGGAGGAGACCGCCTCCTCGGTGACCGCCGCGACGCTCACCTCGTGCCGCCGCCGGCGCCACCACGAGACGTTGTCGCGCACCACGATCGTGCGGGCGTACGCCGTGGGGTTGCCGTCGCGCAGCCGCGGCCAGCGCAGCGCCACCTTGACCAGCGCCTCCTGGACCAGGTCCTGGGCGCGGTGCTGGTCGCCGGTGAGCAGGTACGCCGAGCGCAGCAGCCGTCGCTCGACGCCGGCCGCCCACGCCGTGAACTCCTCGGTCAGCTCGCGCTGGTCCATCCGACCTCCTCGACCCACGAACGCTCGCACGGTGGCCCGTGGTTGGGGCGGGTTCGATGAGTTCGGCCGCGGTCGGGAGTCAACCCGGCATGACGCCCACGACATCGATCCGGCCGTGCCTGTGGTTCGACGACACCCTCGAGCAGGCGGCCGAGTTCTACACCGGGATCTTCCCGAACTCCTCGATCGGCCACCTGGCCCGCTACACCGAGGCCGGCCCGGGCGAGCCGGGCACCGTGATGGCCGGCGAGTTCACCCTCGACGGCACCACCTTCCAGGGCATCAACGGCGGTCCCGGGCACGCCGGCTTCACCGAGGCGGTCTCGTTCAGCATCGCCTGCCGCGACCAGGCCGAGGTCGACCACTACTGGGACGCCCTGGTCGACGGCGGCGAGGAGTCGATGTGCGGCTGGCTCAAGGACCGCTTCGGCCTGTCCTGGCAGGTCGTCCCCACCCGCCTGCACGAGCTGCTCTCCGACCCCGATCCCGCGCGTGCCCAGGCCGCCGCCCAGGCGATGCTGCAGATGCGCAAGATCGTCGTCGCCGACCTGGAGGCCGCCGCCGGCGCCGTGGGCAGACCGGCCGGCCCGTGACCAGCGTCACGACCGCTGTGCACCCCGTTCGGGCCTAGCCTGGGGGCCGTCCGTGGACTCCGTCAGGGAGCCGCGAGATCGACCAGGACGGAGCTCGACATGAGCGAGGAGACCGCGCCGTACGGCACCGGTCCGGCCCAGCAGCCCGCACCCGCCGGCGGCACGCCGGCGAGGCGGATCCGCACCCACCACCTGCGCGAGATGAAGCAGCGCGGCGAGCGGTTCGCGATGCTCACCGCCTACGAGCAGTACGCCGCGCAGACCTTCGACGAGGCCGGCATCGAGGTGCTCCTGGTCGGCGACAGCGCCTCGAACAACGTGCTGGGCAACGAGACCTCGCTGCCGATCACGGTCGACGAGCTGCTCCCGATGGTCCGCGCCGTGACCCGCGCGGCGAAGCGGGCGCTCGTGGTCGCGGACCTCCCGTTCGGCTCCTACCAGGCCTCGCCGGAGCAGGCGTACCTCACCGCCGTCCGCTTCATGAAGGAGGCGAACGCCCACTCCGTGAAGCTCGAGGGCGGGCTGGCGATGGTCCCCCAGGTGCGCAAGCTCGTCGAGGGCGGCATCCCGGTGATGGCGCACATCGGCTTCACCCCCCAGAGCGAGCACACCCTCGGCGGCTACCGGGTCCAGGGCCGCGGCGACGCCGCGAGCCAGGTGGTCGCGGAGGCCCGCGCCCTGGAGGAGGCCGGCGCGTTCGCGGTGGTGATGGAGATGGTGCCCGGCGACGTGGCCGCCGAGGTCACCGCCGCCGTCGGGATCCCCACGATCGGCATCGGCGCCGGCAACCGCTGCGACGGCCAGGTGCTGGTCTGGCAGGACGCCTTCGGCCTGCGCACCGGCAAGATGGCGCGCTTCGTCAAGCAGTACGCCGACGTGCACGGCGTGCTGCTGGGCGCCGCCCGGACGTTCGCGGACGAGGTCCGGGACGGCAGCTTCCCGGGGCCCGAGCACACCTTCTGAGACGCCGGTCCGCGGGCCGTCCGGGCGGGCGCTCGCGGACTACGGTGAGGGCATGCTCAGGATCTCGGTCGCCACGGCCGCCTTCGTCTCGCTGGGGCTGCTCGCGCCGGCCCTCCCCTCCGCCGCCGTTCCCTCCGCCGCCGTCGCCGCACCGTACGACGGCGGCGGCGCGGTCGCGTCCGCCGGCGCGTCCGCCCAGAAGCGGAAGGCCCCGCGCCTGCGCGTACGCCGGGTCCTCACCGGGCTGGACATCCCCTGGGACGTCCAGGCGATCGACGGCGGCCGCCTGCTGGTCACCGAGCGCGACAGCGCGCGCCTGCTGGTCGCCGACCCCTCCGGCCGTACCCGGGCCGTCGACTTCCCGAGCGGGAAGGTCTGGGTCTCCGGCGAGACCGGCCTGATGTCGCTCGCGGTGGACCCCGCGTTCGAGAGCAACCGGCGGATCTACACCTGCCAGGGCGGCTTCCGGCGCGGCGGGCGCGACGTCCGCGTCGTCGCCTGGGAGCTGGACGAGGACGCCACCAAGGTGAGCCGGATCAGGACGCTGCTCCGTGGCCTCCCGGCGACCAGCGGCCGCCACGGCGGCTGCCGCCTGCTGATCGCCGCGGACGGGTCGCTGCTGGTCGGCACCGGCGACGCGGGCGTGTCCCGCAACCCGCGCAACCTGCGCTCGCTCGGCGGCAAGACCCTGCGGCTGGACCGCTTCACCGGCAAGCCCTGGAGGCGCAACCCGTTCGCCGGCAGCAAGCACCGCGCGAAGCGCTACGTCTACACCTACGGCCACCGCAACGTGCAGGGGCTGGCCCAGCGCAAGGACGGCTCGCTGTGGTCGGTCGAGCACGGCAGCTACCGCGACGACGAGGTCAACAAGCTGGTCCGCGGCGGCGACTACGGCTGGCAGCCCGGCCCCGGGTACGACGAGTCCTCGCCGATGACCGACCGGTCCCTGCCCGGCAAGCAGCGCGGCGCGCGGTGGCGCTCCGGCACGCCCACCATCGCCACCAGCGGCGCGACGTTCGTCCGCGGCCGCGACTGGGGCTCGCTGAACGGGTCGCTCGCCGTGGCGGCGCTCGGCGGGGAGCGCTTCTTGTTCCTGCGCTTCACCCGCGGCGGGAAGCTGAGGTCGGTCACGGTGCCCGGCGTGCTGCGCCGCTACGGCCGGCTGCGCTCGGTCTCGACGGCGCCGGACGGCGACCTGCTGGTCACCACCTCCAACGGCGGCGGCAACGACAGCGTCCTGCGGATCAGCCCCCGCTGAAGCCGCGCCGGCACCGGTGGTCGAGCAGCGAAGCCGCGCTAGCGGGTGAGCGGTGTCGAGACCCCCGCAGCCGACGAGCCGACCTCGACCACCGCCGTACGTCGACTCACCGGGTTTCGACACGCTCAACCACCCGTCGCGGTGAGCAGCACGACGCCGACCCAGACCGCCACGGCAACGGCCGGCAGCACCGCCACACCGACCGGCCGCGGGGTCCACCAGCGGCACGCCTGCACGAACAGCACCACCCACAGCACGACGAGCCCGGCCACGGCGTACCACGGCACGAGCAGCACGCTCGCGCCGTACAGGAACAGCACCGAGGCCAGCCCGGCCATGCCGACGAACGGCCAGGGCGAGGTCGCGTTCGGGTTGTAGGGACGGGTGCGCGCCACCGCGGGTGCCCTCAGTCCTCGGGCTTGTCGACCTCGTCGGCGTCGTTCCAGTCGGGGTCGTTGTCCCAGGCCTCGTTGCGCTCCTCGACCTTCTCCAGCGCGCGCGAGGCCTCGGCCTCGGAGGAGTAGGGACCGAGCCGGTCCTGGTTGCGGCAGCCGTCGGGACCCTCGACCGTCTTGTGGATGAGGCAGAACCAGTACTCCGGCACCTTCGAGTCGCTCATGGCGCTGAAACTACACTCGTCCCCCGTGACTCCTGTGGCACCTGCGACCATCTCGGCCCGGCGGGCCGTGCCGTCCTCGATCCCCCGTCCGGAGTACGTCGACCAGCCGGCGCCCCAGCCGTTCACCGGCAGCGAGGTCAAGGACGCCGACACCATCGCGCGGATGCGGGCCGCCTGCCGGCTTGCTGCCCAGGCGCGCGAGGAGGTCGGGCGGCACGTCGTCCCCGGCGTGACCACCGACGAGCTGGACCGGATCGGCCACGAGTTCCTCTGCGACCACGGCGCGTACCCGTCGACGCTGGGCTACCGCGGCTTCCCGAAGTCGCTCTGCGCGAGCGTCAACGAGGTCGTCTGCCACGGCATCCCCGACGCCCGCGTCGTCCAGGACGGCGACCTGGTCAACATCGACATCACCGCCTACCTCGACGGCGTGCACGGCGACACGAACGCCACCTTCCTCGCCGGCGACGTCGACGAGGAGTCCCGGCTGCTGGTCGAGCGCACCCGCGAGGCGCTGGCCCGCGGCATCAAGGCGGTCCGGCCCGGCCGCCGGATGAACGTCGTCGGCCGGGTCATCGAGTCCTACGCCGCCCGGTTCGGGTACGGCGTCGTCCGCGAGTTCACCGGCCACGGCATCGGCACGTCGTTCCACTCCGGGCTGGTCGTGCCGCACTACGACGACCCGCACTACGACACGCTCATCGAGCCCGGCATGACGTTCACCATCGAGCCGATGCTCAACCTCGGCACCCACGAGTGGACGATGTGGGACGACGGCTGGACGGTCGTCACCAAGGACCTGCGCCGCAGCGCGCAGTTTGAGCACACCCTGCTGGTCACCGCCACCGGCGCCGAGGTGCTCACCGAGCCCTGAGCCGGCCCGGACGTCATCCGATCTGGTCGCGATTGCCGCCACGTCGTACGACGTCCCGCGACGTCCCGCGGACGTCATACGACCCGGTCGCCATCACCGCCACTTCGTATGACGTCCCGCGACGTCCGCCGGGACGTCATCCGATCTGGTCGCGGTACCCGCCACTTCGTATGACGTCCGCCGGCACGACGACGTCCGCGGGGACGACCGGGTCGACGTGGTGCCGCCCGATCGGCAGCATCAGCGGACGACCGGAAACCGGGTCGTCGATGACCCGGCAGTCGAGCCCGAAGACCGCCTGCACCGTCGCCTCGGTCAGCACCTCCTCGGGGGTGCCGGCCGCGTGCAGCCGCCCGTCGGCGAGGGCGACGAGGTGGTCGGCGTACCGCGCGGCCAGGTTGAGGTCGTGCAGGACCATCACGATGGTGGTGCCGCGGGCGCGGTTGAGGTCGACGAGCAGGTCCAGCACCTCGACCTGGTGGCTGACGTCGAGGAACGTCGTGGGCTCGTCGAGCAGCAGGATGTCGGTCCGCTGGGCCAGCGCCATCGCGATCCAGACCCGCTGCCGCTGGCCGCCGGAGAGCTCGTCGACCGGCCGGTCCGCGAGGGCGACGGTGTCGGTGGCCTCGAGGGCCTCGGCGACCGCACGGTCGTCCTCGGCGCTCCACCGGGCGAGGATCCCCTGGTGCGGGTTGCGGCCGCGGCCGACGAGGTCGCTGACCGTGATCCCCTCCGGAGCGATCGGCGCCTGCGGGAGCAGCCCCATGGTGCGGGCCAGCTCCTTGGCGGGCATCCGGTGCACCTGCTTGCCGTCGAGCAGCACCTGGCCCTGGCGGGGCGCGAGCAGCCGGGTCATCGAGCGCAGCAGCGTCGACTTCCCGCACGCGTTGGCGCCGACGATCGCGGTCAGCCGACCGGCCGGCACGGCCAGCGCGAGCTCGTCGATCACCGTCCGCTCGCCGTACCCGAGGGTCAGCTCCTCGACCCGGAGCGTGTGCCGAGTGGTCACAGGGTTCCTCCCACGCGGTTGGAGCGGACGATGAGGTAGACGAGGTACGGCGCCCCGAGGACGCCGGTGACGACCCCCACCGGATAGCGGTGCCCGAAGGCGTACTGGCCGGCCAGGTCGGCGACCAGCACGAGCAGCGCGCCGACAAGGGCGGACGGGACGAGCAGCGAGGCGCCGGGACCGACGATCCGGGCGGCGATCGGCCCGGCCAGGAACGCGACGAACGCGATCGGCCCGGCCGCGGCGGTCGCGAACGCCACCAGGCCGACGGCGGCGACGATGACCACCAGCCGGGTCTGCTCGACCCGCACCCCCAGCGCGGAGGCCGCGTCGTCGCCGAGCTGGAGCATCTCGAGGTGCTGGGCGCGGGCGAGCAGCACCGGGCCGAGGACCACGAGCGCGAGCAGGGTGGGCAGCACGTCGTCCCAGCTGGCGCTGTTCAGGCTGCCGGTCAGCCACCGGGTGGCCTCCTGCAGGTCCCACGCGGCGGCGCGGCTCAGGATGTAGGCGATGACGCTCTCGAGCATCGCGGCGACGCCGATGCCGATCAGGATCAGCCGGGTCCCCGCGACGCCGTCGCGGAACGACAGCACGTAGATCAGCAGCGCGACCCCCAGCCCGGCGGTGATCGCCAGGACCGAGACCACCGGGCCGTCCAGCGACAGGGTCACGATCGCGAACGCCGCGGCGGCGCTCGCCCCCGTGCTGATGCCGATGATGTCGGGGCTGGCCAGCGGGTTGCGCAGCATCGTCTGGAAGGTCACCCCGGCCAGCCCGAAGCAGAGGCCGACGACCAGCGCGAGCACCGCCCGGGGCAGCCGGAGCCGTCCCACGGTGAAGGAGGCGCCCGGGACGTCCTGGCCGAGGACGACACCGAGCACCTCGCCCGGCGGGTAGTAGGTCCGCCCGATCATCAGGCTGGCGACGAACGCCGCCACGACCAGGACCAGGAGCACGACGACGACGCTGCGCCGTCGGGCGGTACGCCGCCGGCGGGAGCGGACGACGCGCTCGACGGTCGGGGCGCTCACCGGCGCGGGCCGTTCACAGGGCACGCACCTTGTGGCGGCGGACGACGTGGATGAAGAACGGGGCGCCGACGAGCGCGGTGATGATGCCGACGTCGATCTCGCTGGGGCGGGCCACGATCCGGCCGAGCACGTCCGCGGCGACCAGCAGGATCGCCCCACCGAGCGCCGAGAACGGGAGCAGCCACCGGTGGTCGACCCCGATCAGCATCCGGCACAGGTGCGGGACCACGAGGCCGACGAAGCCGATCGGCCCGGCGACCGCCGTGGACGCGCCGCAGAGCAGCACCGCGCCGAGCGCGGCGGTCCCCCGGATCAGCGCGACCCGCTCGCCGAGGCCGGCCGCGACGTCGTCGCCGAGGGCCAGGGAGTTCAGGGACTTCGCGGAGAGCAGGCAGACCACCAGCCCGGCGAGGAGGAACGGCGTGACCAGGCGGATCGTCTCGAACGCCGCCCCACCGACGCCGCCGATCTGCCACGAGCGCACGCCACCCGCGATGTCGTTGCGGGGCAGCACGACCGCGGTGATGAACGAGGCGAACGCCGCGGACGTCGCGGTGCCGGCGAGGGCGAGCTTCAACGGCGTGGCGCCGCCCCGCCCGAGCGACCCCACGGCGTACACGAAGACCGCGGCGAGGGCGGCGCCGGCGATCGCGACCCAGATGAAGCTGGACGCCGAGGTCAGGCCGAACCACGCGATCCCGGTGATCACGGCCAGCGAGGCGCCCATGTTGACGCCGAGGATCCCCGGGTCGGCGAGCGGGTTGCGGGTGACGCCCTGCATGACGGCGCCGGCGAGGCCGAGCGCGGCGCCGACCACGACCGCGAGCAGCGTGCGCGGGATCCGCTTGGTGACCGCGGCCTCCTCGAGGGTCTCGCTCGACCCGCCGAGCGCGGCGAGGATGTCGGACCAGCCGACGGCGCGCGAGCCGACGGCGACCGAGAGCACCATCAGGGCGCCCAGCACCGCGGCCACGGCGAGCAGCCAGGCGAGACGCTGCCGCCCCGGGCGTCGCGTGGCGACGGTGCCCGGAGCGGCAGCGGTGGAGAGGTCGGTCACGAGCGGCTACTGGGCGCCGGCTGCGTCAGCGAGCATCCCGACGTACTCCTCGAGCACGAAGGAGATCGAGAGCGGGGTCGGGTTCGCGGCGGTGCCCAGCGGGCTGTCCGGCAGCAGCACGATCGCGTCGTTGGCGACGGCCGGCATCTTCGAGAGCAGCGGGTCCCCCTTCAGCGCGTCCACGAGCTCCTGGTCGCCGTAGGTCACGATGATCTCGACGTCGTCGAGCGTGTCGATCTGCTCGGCGCTCAGCGTGCCGGAGAACTGGTCGGTCTCCGCGGACGCCTCCTCGACGCTCGCCGGGGTGGCCAGGCCGAGGTCGTCGAAGAACTTCGCGCGGGTGTCGTGGGTCGTGTAGTAGCTGACCTCGCTGAGGTCGGCGGTGTCGACGTGGGTCAGGAACATCGCGGACTTCCCGGCGAGGTCGGGGACCTCGGCGACGGTCGCGGCGATCTCGTCCTCGAGGTCGGCGACCAGCGCCTCGCCCTCCTCGGGCATGCCCATCGCCTGGCTGCTGAGCAGGATCATGTCGCGCCACTCCGTGGACCAGGGGGCCTCGGGGTAGGCGAGCACGGGGGCGATCTCGGTGAGGGTGTCGTAGTCCTCCTGGGTGAGCCCGGAGTACGCCGCCAGGATGACGTCCGGGTCGGTGTCCGCGACGGCCTCGAAGTCGATGCCGTCGGTCTCGTCGAAGAGCACCGGCTCCTCGCCGCCGAGCTCCTCGAGCTTCTCGCTGACCCACGGCAGCACGCCGTCGCCGTCGTCGTCGCCGAAGTTCGCCGCGGCCATGCCGACCGGCACGACGCCGAGGGCGAGCGGGACCTCGTGGTTGGCCCAGTTCACCGAGGCGACGCGCTCCGGCGCCTCCTCGATGGTCGTGGTGCCGAGCGCGTGCTCGATGGTGATCGGGTACTCGACCGAGGTCGTGGTGGCATCGGTCGGGTCGTCCTTGGCTTCGGTCGACTCGTCGGAGCCGCCGCAGCCGGCGAGCACGAGGGTCATCGCTCCGAGGGAGGCCGTCAGCAGACGGAGAGGGCGCACGGGTGTGTCCTTTCGACATGGGAAGGTGCGGCACGGCGTGCCGCGTTCGGGCACGAGGGCGACACCCGCTTCTCGGCTCGATCGTTGGTAAGGCTAACCTAAGCACAGATAATTCGGAGGGGGTCTCATGCACGGCCGTGTGGAGTCCACGACTCGGGTGACCCCGACGATCGTGCGGGTCGTCCTGGGGGGTGAGGGCCTCGCGGGGTTCGCCCTGCCCCCGGCGACCGACGCGTACGTCAACCTCGCCCTGCCGCCCGCGGGCGCGCCGTACGGGCCGGTCTTCGAGCCGGCGCAGGTGCGCGAGTCGCACGCCAAGGAGTGGTGGCCGGCGCGTCGTCGCTACACCGTGCGCGTCTGGGACGCCGAGCGTGGCCTGCTGACGATCGACTTCGTGGTGCACGGCGACGAGGGCGTGGCCGGGCCGTGGGCCGCGCACGCGCGCCCCGGCGACGTCCTGGTCCTCGAGGGGCCGGCCGGCGGGTACCTGCCCGACCCGGAGGCCGACTGGCACCTGATGGTCGGCGACGAGTCGGCGCTGCCGGCGATCGCCGCCTCGCTCTCCGCGGTGCCGGCGGGCGTGCCGGTCGTGGTCCGGCTGGTCTGCGACGACGCCGCCCACGAGCTGCCGCTGGAGACCCCGGGCGACCTGGACCTGCTCTGGCTGCACCGGGCCGGCGCTCCCGACCCCGGCGGGCTGATCCTCTCCTCCCTCCGCGCGCTCGACGTCCCCCCGGGCCGGGTGCAC